>JBKQHM010000661.1:0-18845 GCA_052148775.1 Isosphaeraceae bacterium
TGCAAGCCCAATCCGAGCTCAAAATGGGCAATTTTCATCAGCCCAGGCGCAGACCCCCCGCGTTCGCTCGAGGGCGGAAAAGAGCAGTTCGCCGCACAGGTTACAATTCATCGGCATGACCTCTCGCTCTGACCCGCCCCGCTCTGTCCACCGATCGTCGGATTCCCGAGACCGCGGCGACGAGGGTATTCGACTCGACGATGCACCTCCCCGGATTGACCATCTGGTAATAACAATAGGACTTGCATTCCCCGCGCCGCTCGCTGTCACAAATTTGCCCCGATGCGTACCGACATCCCGCGCAATTGGAAGGGGAGGGTGTCGCTCCCGGCGCGGATATCCCGGGCTTGCTCCCGAGGATTCATCGACGCATTGGCGGAGTCATTGCTTGGAATTCGATTGATCGCGGTCGAAATCGGCGAGGAGTCTCGACGGCCGCCATCGCAGGATCCTCCGCCACGAACGGAGGTGCCGATCGATTCCGTTGATTCCGGGAACCATTGCCGGCCGAGATTTTCGAATCCGCGAGGCTCGCCTGCCCGGGGGTCGATGCCGGCGCGTTGCATCGAGTGATTAAATTCTCTTTGATCGGATTGTGTGAAGAGTCGCTTCCTCGGGCTTCCCTCTGGAGGAGGCGGTTCCGTGCGGCAATCCCCGGGTCGATGTCCTCGGTTAACGGCTCGATGCGACACGCCGCATGTATTGTTCAGAAATGGTGAACTCCAGCTCGATTGTTCCGACATTTGATCCTTGACTTCGTCCGGTCGGTTCGCTTACGATCCCGTCGTAATACTCGTTAACAGGCGACTTCGTGTCTTCGGATCGCCGGCCCTTCGTCGGCGACCCGTCATCAGTTCGCCGAAGGTCGCAGCCGGCTCATTCAGGGTCACCGATTTTCGGCTGGGATCGCGGATGTGGCGGCGCCCGCGAGCGATTGTCGTCGCCCGCGGGCCGTTCGGTTGCGGAACGAACGAACGGTACAGGAGGGAGGGAGACGATCCGCGGGTCCTTCCTGCGGGCGTTTCGGATTGCGCGAGATCCTCATCATCTCGAACAGAGGAAGGATGCAGTCGTGGTCCATTTTGTCAAAAAAAGTTCATGTTTTGTGTTTTTGTGGGCGATGGCGATCGCCCCGGCGTCCGGCCAGGATGTCGGTGCCGCCTCCAGCGGGAACTGGAACGACCCCACGACCTGGACGACTACGATCGTCCCGGGCTCGTCGAACAACGTCTACATCGGCAGCACGTATCCGTCCGGGGCCGCCGCGACGGCGACAGTGACCATCAGCGGTCCGGATGAGCTGGCGAATAACGTCTACCTGGGCGACGGCGCGGGCACCTCGGGGACGCTGGACATCTCCGGGGGATTCAAGCTGCTCATCTCGAACCCCTCGGGCAGCCTGACGCTCGGCGAAAACGGCGGCGTGGGCGCGGTGGTCGAGAGCACGGGCGGCTTCTTCGTGGTCCCGAACCTGAACGTCGAGAACGGGAGCAGCCTGAGCTTCGGGGCCAATGACGTCGCGACCACGCTGGTGGTGGAGACCGGATCGTCCGCCACAACCGCCGCGACGGGGAACGTCACGGGCAATGTCGCCGTCTACGGCGGGAGCACGCTCAACCTGGGCGCCAACCTGAGCATCACCCAGACCCTGGACGTCCGCGACACCAATACGGCGATCAACATGAATGGGCACTCCATCACCGCCAACGACATCTACCTGGGTTGGTACGACGGCCAGGCGGTGACGCTCGATCGGGGCGGGGCCGGCGGGACGCTGACGGCCAATGTCCTGCGCGTCGGCAACGAATCCTTCGACCTGCTCTCGACCGACCAGGTCAAGGCGCTCTTCCTGACCAACGCGACCAGCACGCTCAACAGCGGCGTGAGCGTCGGGACATTGGGATTGGCCAGCAATTCGACCGCCACGACCACGGAGACGGGGAACATCACGACGCAGGTCCAGATCAGCTCGGGCAGCACGCTCAACCTGGGAGCCAACCTGAACATCACCGGGAACTTCGGGGTCCAGGACACGGGCTCGGTCGTCAACATGAACGGGCATTCCATCACTGCGCAGGCCGTGCTCCTGGGCTGGCTGGACGGCCAGGCGGTGACGCTCGATCGGGGCGGGGCCGGCGGGACGCTGTCGGCCACCGAGCTCCTCGTCGGCAACGAGACATTCAACCTCGTGGCCGGCGACTCGATCGCCGCTCTGGAGGTGGGCTATCATGCGATCGTCACGACGGCGTCGGTGGGCAACGTCACGGCCGACGTGGCCGTAACCTCCGGCGCCACGCTCAACCTGAGCGCCAACCTGGACCTGAACTTCACCGGCCCGAGCGCCCTGACGACCTACGGCCAGATCAATGTCCAGGACGCCGGCTCGACGCTCGACGCCCACGGCCATTCGATCACGGCCGACACCCTGCTCGTGGGCTTGAACGGCACCTCGGCTGTGACCGTCGCCAACCTCGGGCAGTTGACGGTCAACACCCTGGAGATGGGCAATGGCAGCCTGCTGACGCTCCACGGCGGCGACACGATCGCGAGCGGGATCACCCTGAATGCGGGCTCGGTCCTCACCGTGGACGAGACGAACGGGACGGGGCTGACCTACGGCGGCTCGTCGATCACCTTCTCCGCGACGAATCCGGGCAGCATCCACCTGGTCTTCGCGCCCGATTCGTCAGCGAACTGGGACTTCCGCTGGCAGTATACCGGCAGCAGCGACTGGATCAGCACGATCGACGGCCTGATCAACTCCGGAAAGATCACGATCAGCGGGGCGAGCAATTACTCCGTCTACGATGCGGGGGGCTATACCTACATCGGGATCGGCGCGTCGTCGGTCCCCGAGCCCTCGTCGCTGGTGCTGGCGTGCCTGGCGGCCATCGGGGTGACAATCGGGCTGGCGAGGCGGCGCGGGCGCATGGGCCGTTGAAGATGGGTTTGGCGATGACCGGCGGCCTGATGAATCCGCTCAGCGGGACCGCGCCCTCAGGCGACGGATTCGGTGTCATCGGCAGACCGACACGGCGGCCGGGGTCGTTTCGGGGATACGCCTCGGGGAATGCCCTACTCGTGCATGCGACTCAGCCGTTTGAAGTCCGTATTCAGCAAGGCAGCGATTCGGTTTGCGATCACGGGATACTTGGAAGCGACTTCGTTCCCGGTCGCAGGATACGCGTGGTATCCGTCGGTCCCGTCATCTTGAAAGACGTAGATCTTTCCACCTTTCACGCCGACCAGTTGCCGCTTGCCCGGGACTTCCACGCAGTTGACCGGATCGTTCAGGAGTCCGAATGCCTCATTCGGCGATAAATCGAGGCGGGTGCCCCTTCGTCCTCGAGTGCCGGGTACCTCGTGTTTCGGGTTGGGGTTATACTTTCGCATGGGCGGCCTCCCCTCACGCGAACGACAGGATGGATTGGAGCGCGGCGGTTCCGACGGCCTGGCCCGTCGAGGATGAGCCTGATTGTACCAGAAACCGTGCGGCGCGGGAGCGGAAGCATCGACCGGTGGCTCGGCCTATGAGACCGCTCCGCATCATCGCGGCGAGGACCATGATCGTGCTCGCGGCCGTCAAGGTCGAGCTCGCGGTGATCGCGCACAGGCCGGGGTTCTGGGTGACCGCGGTAATCACGGTCACCGCCGTGCTGGCAGCCTGCATACTCCTGTCCAGGACGGACCTGTTGCTCCCGCAACGGCCCCCGAGGGCGGACGACCGGAATATCCCGGCCGTGCGATCCCGTCGGATGCGAATCACGGCATGGGGGATGATGGTTGCAGTGACCTTCCTGATATTCGTGCTCCGGCCGGTTCATGACTGGTATTACGGGCCGTACTACGAGGGGCAGGCCGCTTATCACGGCATGATGGCCGTGTTCTGCGAATACGAGGCCGGAATGATGACCCGCAAGGCCGAGGCTTGCCGGGCCCGCTCGAGACGTGACACCCCGTGGGACGAGCCCGGCGAACGCTCCGAGGACCTCAGGTGTTGGCCCTACCCGGGCGACGTCCCCAAGTACGGCTCCTGGTCGGAGCAAGCGGAGGTCTGGGATCGAGCCGCCCGGAGGAGTCTGTGGGCTGCCGATCGGCATTCGCGCATCAGCGACGATTACGACGTCTGGAAGCTGTCGTCACTCCAGTACATGCTGCGGAGTAGCGTTCGCGAATGAGCGACAGTTTCCGCGCGCGAGGACCTCGCGGTCGCCAGGGCCGAGGTTCCGATACCGAGCGAGGGCATGGAAATCGACTCGATTCGAGAGATGCCGGCAGTCGCCGCCTGCCATCCGGGGTATCTCGGATAAAGTGGCTCGGGCGACGAATACGCTTGAATAGCGACGCAACCCCGCCCGTGGTTTCGCGAGCGGAAGACGCCTGCATTCTCCAGGTGGAGGGGCCTCGCGATGACCTGCCGCACTCGACCCTATCTCGTCCCCGGACTGTTCATCCTGATCCTCTTCAACCTGGCCTGTTCGGGATTCTTCCAGGTCTACTGGTTGAAGGATAACCAGTGGGCCCTCGACCCGCGCGACCTGAGCGTCCGATGGCTCTCGGACGCGGACTATCGGGCCCTCCAGGCCTCGACCGCATCGCAGTACACGACGACGGACGGCCGCACCTTCGTGTTGTCGCCGGACCCGGACGAGCGGAAAGCGTCCCTCGCACTCCACCAGATCGGGACGCCGGATGGCCAGTGGCACGGCTCGATCTCGACGAGATTGGCGACTCATACGTTCGGGGTGTGGTTTGGCGTGGCCTTGCCCGTCTTCGTCATCTGCGTCGTGGGCCTGGTCGTAAGCCTCCCGAGCCGTAAGAAGGAGCCGGTCGATCCGCTTGCCGACGCGGGGGTATGATCGGAGAGAAGTGCAGGAGGCTCGGCAATCGCCCGAGAAATTGGGATGACGCGGGTCGCGCGTCGTCCGAACGATCGATGTCGCGGACACTCGGGCGTGGTACGATCATCAGTATGTGGAATGGGTGATTCCGGGATCACGCATGACGCTTGCCGCGGGCCGGATCGTCGGGCCCTTGGGTCGGGCGGAGGGGGCGAGATGGCGAAGCGAAATCGACGAGTCCCCCGCTATTTGCGCGGGTCCGAGGCCAAGACACACCCCGATGTCCCGGCCGGATGCATCCCCGCCGACCTCAGCCAGCAGGCCCCCAACAATTCCTACGGACCGCCGACGTTCTACCGGGATTACGAGTTCTCGTGCGTCGATTGCGGCAGCCGGGAGATCTGGACGGCGGAGCAGCAGAAGTGGTGGTATGAGGTCGCCAAGGGGTCGATCTATTCGGGTGCGAAACGATGCCGAGCCTGCCGTGCGGCCCACCGGCAGGCCCATCGCGGAACCCCCCGTCGCTCGCATTTACGGCGAAGTCAGCCAGACGCCGAGGGATGATCATGGTCATTAATCTCAGCCCGGAACTGGAAGTCGCCCTGAACGAATTGGCCCGACGTCGCGGAGTTGCTCCGGAGGTCCTGGCCGTCGAAGTCCTGCGAGATCGCTTCATTGCCATGGACCAGGCGGCCGAGCCGAAGGATGAATGGGAGCGGCAGGTCGTGAAGGCCGCCACGAATTGCGGTGTCTCCTTGCCCCATGAGGCACTGAGTAGCGAAGGGCTATACGAATAGTGGCCTACCTGATCGATACGAGTATCCTCGGTCGGCTGGCGAACGTAGCGGATGTGTCTCATCCCGTCGCACTCCGGGCCGTGCTGGAACTGCATCGGCGCGGTGAAATGCTGCACGTCGCGCCGCAGAATCTGATCGAGTTTCGTAATGTGGCCACTCGACCGACGGCCTTGAACGGGTTGGGGCTGACTGCCGCGGAGGCAGAGGCGAAGGCATCGATCTTCGAGGCGGCGTTCCCCCTCCTCGTGGAGACCCCGGACATCTACCCGGCCTGGAAACTCCTCGTCGGCGCACTGGGCGTCATCGGCAAGCAGGTACACGACGGCCGTTTGGTCGCCGTATGCCAGGTGCACGGGGTTAGCCACTTGCTGACGTTCAACGTTTCTCACTTCAGACGGGTGGCTAGCTTCGTGCCGGGGATCGTGGTGGTCGAGCCGACGAGCGTGTGAGACGTATCCCAGGTCTGGAAAAGACCGGGATGCGATCGACCACAAGATCCCGTATCCGGGCCGCGGCCTCAACTTTCGCCCAGCAACGCCAGTCGCGCCCAGTTCAGGGCGCCCTTGGACGCCAGGAGCTGGATGAAGTCGCGCGGGCGTTCGGGGCCCATGTCGAGGCGGCGGATCTGGGTGCCTTTCTCGGTGGACAGGCCGAGGTAGACGAGCCCCACCGGCTTCTCGGGAGTACCGCCGCCGGGTCCGGCGACGCCCGTGGTGCTGATGCCCACCGTGGCACCGAGCCTCGTCCGGACGCCCTCGGCCATCGCCGCGGCCACCTCCGGGCTGACCGCCCCGTGGGTCGACAGCATCTCGACCGGCACGCCCAGGAGCTCGGTCTTGGCCTCGTTGGCGTAGGTCACGACCCCGCCGAGGTACGACACGCTGATCCCCGGGATCAGCGTGAGCATCCGGGCGATCAGCCCGCCGGTGCACGACTCGGCCGTGGCCAGGGTCGAGCCGGCGCGGGCGAGCTGGATGGCCACGGCCTCCGCGACGTCGACGGATTCCTCGCCCAGGATCAGGTTACCGAACCGCTCGTAGATCAGTTGGGCCGTCGGCTCGATCAGGCGCAAGGCGTCCTCCTCGGTCGCGCCCTCGGCCGAGATCCGGAAGCTGATGGTCGCGTCGGACGCGGTGATCCCGACCTCCGGGACGCGCCCCCGGACCGTCAGGTCCATCGCCTGGGCCTCGAGCTCGGATTCCCCCTTGCCGAACAGGTTGATCTTGCGATGGACGATCACCTTGTTGGCCAGCCCCTGCCGCTTCAGCCGGGGGACGACCTGCTCCTGGAACATCTTCTTCATCTCGGACGGGACGCCGGGCAGGCATGCGACCGTGGTCCGTCGGAGCTGCATCCAGATCCCGGGCGCCGTCCCCACCGGGTTCTCCATCGGCTCGGCGCCGAGGGGGAACAGGGCCTGGACCCGGTTCCGCTCGGCCATCACGCGATTGCGACGCGCGAACATCGCCTCGATCGCCGCCAGCGATGCGGCGTCCTCCACCAGGGTCACCCCGGCGCAATCCGCCAGGGCCTCGCGCGTCAGGTCGTCCTGGGTGGGCCCCAGCCCGCCGGTCATGATGACCAGGCCGGCCCGGTCGAACGCGGCCTGGAACGCCGATCGATGGTCGTCCATATCGTCGCCCAGGGTCGTGTGGAACGCCACCGGGATCCCCAGCAACCCGAGCTGCTGGCTCAGCCATCGGCTATTGGTATCCAGGCTCTGACCGCTGACCAGCTCGCTGCCGATCGAGATGATTTCCGCCCGCATCGTCGATTCCCATTCTCAAAGAGGATTCGATCAGCCCCGATTCGATCAATCATGAAATCCTCGCGAAGCCCAATCTATCAGTTCAGGTTCTACCTGGCACCATCGCTCTGCGATCGGGTAACATGGAGAACCATCCAACGCTCGACGCGCCCAGCCAGGGAGACTGAACCGGGATCCTTCCCGTTCGACCCGCGAGGTTGCAACTCATGAGTGCATGTGTGCTGCAACGGCCGACTCTGGTGTTAAACCGGCACTGGCAGCCGGTGCACGTCGCACCCGTTGCGCGTGCCTTGATCATGCTGTGGAACCAGGCCGCATGCGTGATCGACCCCGACGATTTTCGATTGTATACCTGGTCGGATTGGGCCAAGCTCGCGCCGCGCGACGGGGAGCCTTTCATCCGGACCGTTCGGTTTCATTTGCGTGTGCCGGAGGTGCTGGCGCTGACCCGGCACGATCGGGCTCGCCACCAGACTGTCACCTTCAGCCGGCGGAACCTGTTCAAGCGCGACCATTCCACCTGCCAGTACTGCGCTTGCCAGCCGGGTACCGAGGAATTGACGATCGACCACGTACTGCCCCGCTCCCAGGGGGGCCAGACGACGTGGGAGAACTGCGTGCTGGCCTGCGTGACTTGCAACGCGAAGAAGGCCAATCGGACGCCCGAGCAGGCGATGATGAAACTCCGCCGCGCCCCGGTCCGCCCGACCTGGAAACCCCTGTACGACGCGACCGGCATCCGGATCGCGAGCTGGTCCCGGTTCCTGAGCGACGCCTACTGGAACGTCCCTCTGGATCCCTCGGGTTGATCGTTGCCGAACCCCTTTATTACCTCGGCAAGAAAGTGAATCCTACAAGGGTGGCCCCGCCGGAATCCACTCGCTGGCGCTTCGGGCTTTTATGTGATCCGTGCGTTGGTGCGCTCGGAATGCCAGAGCCGGACGTCAGCCGTAGAGGTTCCTGTTGAGGAACTCATTCCGGAACTTCCCACGTGGGTCGTGTTCTTTGAGCAAGTCCTTGAACTTGCTCAACGCTTCATAACGGGATTGCAGTCGCGCGGGCTCCATGGTGAACAGCTTCCCCCAGTGGGGGCGGGCCTCGTAAGGCTCCAGTTCCTTCTCGATGATCGGCAGCACCTTGCGGACGTTCTCCCAATCTGGCTTCCAGGTGAAATGGATGGCCAGGCTGGGCCGCTTGTAGCACGGGCTCATCCACAATGAGTCCGCATCGATCGTGCGCAACTCCGAGATTTGCAGGAGGGGGCCCACGCGGTCTCGCAACCGCTCCACCGCGAGGATGGCCTCGACCGCATCCTTGCGGGCGACGAAGTACTCGGACTGCAACTCCTTGCCGCTGCTCGGGGTGAACCCCATGCGGAAGTGGGGCAGCCGGTCGAACCAGGGGCCGGGCACGCCCATCTGCTCCGTGCAATTCTCCGCCGAGAGATCGGCGATCGGGTGGAGGTTCCTGACCGCGAGCCTGGCCTCGTAGAACTCAGGCTTGGCGTCAGGTGCGTCCCCTTTCTCGACGAGGCGCTTGATCCACACCTCGTTGACGCGATTCTTCTGCCAGTCGGTGAACAGGCTCACGCTGTAGCCGCTCGCCATGATGCTCTCGAAGTGGTCCGCCAGTTGGGTCATCGGCAGGTTCTCGTAGACATACTGCCGCATCAGGAAACTCGGTTGCACGTCTAGCGTGACCTTGGTCACCACTCCGAGAGCACCCAGGTTCACAACGGCTCCGAGGAACGTGTCACCGTCTTTTTCGCGCGAAAGCGTCAAGATATCCCCGTTGGCCGTGACGATCTCCAGGGCCGAGACCGACGTCGACAGGTTCCCGTTCTTGATGCCCGATCCATGGGTCGCGGTGGCGCAGGCGCCGGCGACGGAGATGTGCGGCAGCGACGCCAGGTTGTGCAGCGCATAGCCCTTCTCGTGGAGAATTGGGCACAACTGGCCGTAGCTCATTCCGGCTTCGATCGTCACCGTGCGCGCCTGCGCGTCCAGCGCAACCACCCGATCCATCGGCTTGAGCGAGATAAAGACATGAGTGCTGTCGGCGATGCCGTTGAAGCAGTGACGCGTGCCGAGCACCTTCAATGCATCGTGTTCCTTGACGAACTTCCGAACCTGTTCGATCGAGGTGAGCGGACGCAAGTTCTCCGTGCTGTATCGGTAGTTGCCGGCCCAGTTGGTGATCGGGCCCTTCGAATCGGGCTCATCGGACGGACGGCCGAAGAGCGGCGTCCCGGAGAATCCGCCCAGGCTCGCGGCCGATAGTTTGAGGAACATCCGTTTATTCATGGTCGAAGAGTCCTCCTCTCGCGAATGGCCGCTCGTCGAGCCAATTGTATCAAAATGGTCGATGGGTTGTTGGTCTTTCCGCGGTCTGATCGGTCTGTTTTGAGGTTCAGGACCTCTGCCGCGGCGAGCGCGACGTGGCAAACTTGCCCGAGATCGGTCGGCCTCCCCTCGCCCTCGATGATCATAAGCGGCCACCTTCCGGGCTCCAAGTTCCTCCTGTCCCGAACAACTCGCCCAGCGCCGAGTCGAAGACACCGAGACGAACCACGAGATCGAAGACAGTGAAGCGACGCCGGAAGTGATAGGCCCGCTCGTCGCTCAGCCGCAGGCGATCGAGGGAGATCCAGAATCGAAGACCATGAATCGAGTCACGTACATCCTCTCGTCGCGACCCCGCCGCCGAGGCTGTGGGGAAGCCCAACTCCCAGACTGGCACGGCCGGTCGCTTCTGCGGGTCCGATCCCTGATCGATCGAGATCGACACTTGACAAACCGATCCTTTTCCGATCACAATCGCGAATATGTCAGTTGTCTCATCGGCTCGCGAGGGGTCGATGAGGCCGAGCCAGGGTGGTCCTCGGCGTGCAGAAGCACACCGGTGGGTCTTTTTTTTGCTCCGCCGGCTCCCGAGGGGTCGATGGGGCGTGGTCAAGGTGGCCCGCGATGCGCGAACGCGCGTCGACGGGCTTTTTTGTTGCGCCCCCGGTATCGCTCAGGGGTCGAGGACTCGACACGACCCAGATCAACCCGAACCGACCAGACAGACTTTCCGCCTCCTTGCCCTGCCCGGCCGCGCCGACTATGGCCTCGCGGGGCGGAAGAAACCTCGGACGTCAGGCATTCATGGCGTCCTCGGAGCTTGAACGGATTTCCCGCGCTTCTCTGAACCGTCCGGCACGAACCATCAGCCGAAGCCGGCCTCAACCTCACCAAGGATCGCCTCCCATGTTTGGCACCCCTCGCTTACCGGCAAGTTTGTTTGGTCGCCGCACGCGTCGCAGTCGCCGGCTCTGGACGCCGGAGGGCCTGGAGGATCGCGTGCTCTTGTCGCCGACGCCCTACTGGGTGGTCAACACCAGCAACGATCCCACCGTCGCCGGTTCGCTGCCGTGGGCGGTCGCACAGGCCGACAACCAGGGCAAGGCGGGCTACGCCCCCGCCAACCCCGACGGCAGTGCGATCCAGTTCGAGCCGGCGGACTTCTCCTCGCCGCAGACGATCACGCTGAGCAGCACGCTGGCGCTGTCCGAGACGGATGGGCCCGAAGCGATCGACGGCCCCGGCGCCGGCGTCGTGACGGTCAGCGGCAACGACGCCGTCGAGGTGTTCTCGGTCGACAGCGGCGTGACGGCTACCCTCACCGGCCTGACCATCTCGGGCGGCTTGGCCACTCAGGGCGGTGGCCTCTCGATCGACGGCGGCACGGTCTCGCTCACGAATGTGACCGTGATCAACAACCAAGCCGTGGGAGCGGCCGGAGCGGCCGGCTTCGCGGGTCAACCTGGCAGTGCTGGGGGCAACGGCGGCAACGGCCTCGGCGGCGGTATCTACCTCGCCAGCGGCAGCCTGACCCTGAACCATGACGTCGTCAGCGGCAACATCGCTCGAGGGGGTGCTGGCGGCACTGGCGGCGCTGGCGGCAGCGGGGGATCAGGCGGTGCCGGCGGCGCTGGGGGATTGGCGGCCGGCGGCGGCATCTATGCTGCGGATGGGACGCTTGCCCTGAACTACGATGTATTCGAATCGAATCAGGCAAAGGGTGGCGCGGGGGGGAATGGTGGAACAGGCGGCGCTGGCGCGTTAAGCGTGCCTGGTGGCCCCGCGGGCGCCGGTGGCGCCGGGAATTCCGCAGCCGGCGGCGCGATTTACCTTGGCCAGGGAAAACTCACCCTGACCACGACGACCCTCACGGACAACGTCGCCCTGGGAGGCGACGGCGGGAACGGCGGCCGGGGTGGCACTGGTGGGTCTGGCGAACATGGAAGATCGGGGTTTGTTTCACAGGGTGGTGGACAGCCCGGTAACAAGGGCGCCCTCGGTGGCCACGGCGGGGCGGGAGGCGATGCTGCGGCAGGCTATGGTGGCGGAGTTTATGTCCTCGACGGGACGATCACCCTGTCCCAAGCCATCCTCGATCTGAATTCCGCACGGGGTGGAAAGGGTGGCCTTGGTGGTACTGGCGGCGGGGGTGGGGACGGCGGGGGAGGTGGCACTGGGCTTCCTGGCATTCCTCCCCACTACGGTGCTCCTGGAGGCGGGGGAGGTGACGGTGGCGCGGGAGGTACCGGCGGCCAAGGTGGCAATGGTGGTGCCGGCGGCGCGGGTGTCGGCGGGGGTCTGTTCGTGGTGGCGGGACATCTGGTGATCACAAACTCATTATTCGATTCTAACACCGCGATCGGAGGTGCAGGAGCGCTTGGCGGTCTTGGCGGGATCGGCGGCAACGGAGGGTACGGTGGTAACGGAGGCAATGGCGCAGGGGGTTACTCTCCGGACCAATTCTACCATGCTCCTCCCGGCTCGGATGGGGGAGGAGGCGGCGGCGGTGGCTGGGGCGGATCAGGCGGCGCAGGCGGCACCGGCGCAGAAGGGGGTGCAGGCGGTGTCGGAGGGATCGGGGAGGGTGGCGGTCTCTATATCGCCAGTGGAACGGTCATCTTGACAGCCGACGCCCTGAACGCGAACGTCGCTCACGGTGGACAAGGTGCGTCGGGAGGTGAAGGTGGTTATGGCGGATCTGCTGGTCCAGGGGGAGGTGGGGGCAACGCCGGTGGAGGAGGTAATGGAGGGGGCGGTGGTCCGGGAATCTTTCCACCAGGTCAAAGTAACCCAACCGGCGGCATCGGCGGCAACGGCGGCAATGGCGGCAACGGCGGCAACGGCGGCAACGGCGGCAACGGCGCGATCGGGAACGAGGGTGGGAACGGCGGGTCAGCCTCAGGCGGCGGTTTATACATCGCCGGTGGGACGGTGACCTTGACGGCCGTCACAATCAATGGGAACGTCGCCCAAGGCGCGCAAGGTGGATTCGGCGGTTCGGGAGGAGCGGGTGGAAATGCGAAGAGTGGAGGCGGTGGTGGCGGTGGCGCAGGAGGAGGCTCCCCGGGACATGGAGCCCCATTCCGTACTCCTTCGGGTGCTTATTCCTGTTGCGCCCCCAACGGGATTCCTGGTGGTGCAGGGTTTAATGGTGGCAGTGGCGCGCGAGGTGTGGATGGTCACGGTGCTGCCGGCGGAGCCGGCGGGAATGGCGGATCGGGAACCGGAGGCGGTCTGTATATCTCCAGCGGGTCAGTGACCTTGATCAATGACACGCTCAGCGACGGTACCACTATTGGTGGCGCAGGCGGCAGCGGTGGCGCACCCGGCGCCAGCGGGCCGCAGCCTGTCGCCGGATCTGACGGCGGTGACCACGGAGGCGGTCTTTATGCCGGCGGCGGCACTCTCAGCCTGATCAACAGCACCATTGCCTACAACGACGTTGCCAGCGGCGGCGCGGGTGGAGGGCTGGATGTCATCGCTAGCACGGCCACCCTGGACAACACGATCGTCGCGCTGAACACCGAGGGCACCGGCAGCGGCGCACTGGCCAGCGATGTCGTCGGCACGGTCTCCTCGGCCAGCGCCTACAACCTGATCGGCACCGGCGGTTCCGGCGGCCTGGTCAACGGCGTCAATGGCAACCTGGTCGGCGTCGCCAACCCCGGGCTCGGCGCCTTGGCTAATAACGGTGGACCGACCGAGACCATCGCCCTCCTGACGACCAGTCCCGCCATCGACGCCGGCAGCAACGCTTTGGCCGTGGATCCTGCCACCAAACTTCCCCTGACCACCGACCAGCGTGGCGCGGGCTATCCGCGGATCGTCAACGGCACGGTCGATATCGGTGCTTACGAGTTCCAGGGCGCGATCGTCGCCGGGTACTCCGTCGGCTGGGGGACCCAGACCGACACCCTCCAGACCGCCCCCGACGGTCTCCGACTGCTACCGGCTGGCCGGAACACCGACCTGCCGTGGCTGGGAATCGACGAGTTGCCGATTACCCTCAGCCAGCCCGAAACCCTGGCCGCCGCCGATGTCACGCTCAGTAGCGCGATCGGCTTGAAGTACGGACCGGTGACCATCACCGGCTCGGGAACGAGCTACACGATCTTCCTGGCGCAGCCGATCAACAAGGCCGACCGGGTCACGATCACGATCGGCAACGCGAGCATCGTGACCGTCACCCGCCGGCTCGACGTCCTGCCGGGCGACTTCAACGACGACGACGTGGTCAACAGCCAGGATCTGGCCGGGATCCGCAACGAATGGCTGGGCGTCGACGGGGCCAAGCCGACCATCTTCGGGGACATCATCGGCAACGGCACCGTGAACGTCGCGGACTACAATGCGGAGCGATTGCTGATCGGGACGAGTCTGCCGTCCGTGGGCACCGCGTCGATCGCCCTGGGCTCAGGGAGCCCTGGTGGTCCGGGTCTGGTGCGGATCGGCACGAGCGGCCCGTCGCGGCGCACGACGGTGAGCCGAGCCGGTCCGCGGGCCGAGCTTCAATTGTCCGGGCGAGGATGGAGCCTGGGAACGTTGACCAGAGGCAAGGTGATCAACCAGCCGTTGATCGAGAGGTCGTAAAAGTTCCCGGGAAGACAGCCCCCGAGCCCCGACTCCTACCCGTTGAGACATCGAAACCAGTGTGATCGGCGGTCGTGTCGATCTCTCCCCCCGTGACCATGGGAGGGAGGGTCGCCGCCGGCCGGCTGAGCGTGGCTCATCGGGTCAGGGCTCTGGAAGGAACGGTCAGCCTGTGAGGGCGCGTCACTCGATGCGCGGTGGTCGGGGTGTTACGCTATACCGGAAATCTCGCCGTCCCGATCTCGTCCGAGGGATCGGACCGCTCAAGAGACGACAGTCTGGCTTTTCTCACGATGATTCACGGCAACCGCTTTGATTCTCCTTCTCCAGGCGATGCACTTACTGGCGTCCGCGATTGACCCCAAGAAATGAGTGAAACAATCATGATACATGCAAAAACATTCGCGCAATCGAGTCGGCTACCCGCCTCGACGGGCTCAGGCCGCGGGATGGGACCGGTCCATCGGCTCGCCCGTCTGCTGGTCGTTGCTCTGGCCATGAGTCTCGTCCTCGCCGTCCCTTGCGGCGCGGCGGGGCTGGTCATCCAGGCGCCCAGCCTGACGGTCGCGCCCGGCTCCAGTGGCTCGTTCGACGTGTTGCTGATCGACACCGATCCTGCCGGCAGCCCGAGCTACGGCGTGTCGACCGATTCGCTCGCGCTGGCGTTGTCGGGATCGCCGGGCGTCCTGTTCACGGATGTGACCATCAATACGATCGTCCCCTACATTGATACGGTCTCGGCGACCACCCTGCCCGGGTCCGATCCGCTCGACTTCGGGATTTCCTTCCCGAACACGGGTTTCACGGTCGCCGACGCCGACGGTGCCGATCCGTTTTTCCAGACGGTCAATCCCGGCGACACATACGGCCTGGCGAACGTCTCCTACACGGTCAGCCCAAGCTTCTCGGGGACGGCCACGATCACGATCGCCAGTCTGAATATTGGCACGTCGCTATCGGACATCGACGGAAACCCGATCCCGTTCACGACGATGAACGGCTCGATCGCCTCGATCCCTGAACCCTCGACGCTGATCCAGGCCGCGACCGCCGTCTTGATCGGCCTGGGAGCCGTCTGTCGGCGCCCACGCTCGTGAAGCAATCATCCCAAGGGAGCGAGGCCGGGCTTTTTCCAGGCGCATCTCTCATGTCGTTCCTGGTTTTTTCCGCTCTCGACCCCGGTCTGCCCCCGATGCAGGCGCCACGACTGCCTCTTTTCTCCAGGTTACCCTATGCCGGCGAGGGCTGCAATTTCTCCCCGAAGCGATTGCCGCCGCATCTGATCGCCCAGCACGCTCGCCTCGTGCTCGACGCCGAGGAAGCACTGGCCCAGGGCGACCCCAAGCACATGATCTTCCAGGCTGCCCGGGCGCCGGCGACCGATCCGCTTCGTCGCGAATGGCCGGGGGTACTCGGACGGATCATCGAGGGTGTCGACGATCCGCCCCGGCTGACGCCGCTCGAACCGGACCTATTGCCCGGCTGAGAATCCGAATCATGGGACGTCAGAAACCGCCTCGACGCATCTTTCCGCGCATCAGATCGGCCTCCAGTCCAGCCTGGTGAGCGAAGCGATGTAAGGTCTTTCAGGGTCGGGGACATTGCGATGGAGGATGTCGGAGATCGACTTCGTTTCCAGGATGACGTTCATCCCGTAATTGGAAAACGTGTCCGTATTGAAGATATTCGGCGCGAGCAGTGGATTCGTGAGTGCCTGGGAAAACGCGTCGATGCCGACCATCCGGCCGATGAGCGTCGACACGGTGGAGTTCGTCCGGACGTCTTCGGCGAAAAGACCGACGTAGAACTCGATACGGTCCACATCTCCGTAGAGTTCCTTGAGGCGATACTGCCGTTTCGGATCGCCCGAGATCTGGTTGAAATCGGTCACGCGAGGGAATCCGAAGGCCTCGCGATAGTCGTTATAGCTGGCGAGCTGCATGTCGCGGCCCATCTGGATCGCCACCTGCTCGACCCAGAGCAGAAAGTCCGGCGTGTTGAACAGGCCGATATCTCCGGCGGGCTGCTTGCTGGCGGCTTCGAACATCGCGCCCAGGCCATTCCTGAGGAGCTCCGTGTTGTTGAGCACGGTCTCTTCGCAGGGAACGGGTTTTCCACCGGGCAGATTCACCATGGTTGGCGTCAACCCGTGCCATCGGTAGAGCAGGTTAAATTCGAGGGTCATCCAGTTCTGGCGATACCAGCGATTCTCGCCGACGATCGGGGGATCGACCCGGAACCGGAAGTAATATGGGGCGATGTGGTTGATGTATTCCTCGATGACGATCTTCATCAAGAGGACGATCATCACGTTGCGAGCCGTCTGGAACAGCCGTTCGTCATCCCACGTGGGGTTTTCCTTCGCCAGCTCGCCCGCGACGCGATTGTGCTCGCGGAGGAAGAGCGTGTTGAACATCGCAAAACCGGTCTGCGTGTTGGACCGCTCGCCGCCGAAGGCGAACAGTGTCCCTTTGTTTTTCTCGAACCAATCGGCGTGCAAGCGTTGCCACATCTTCAATCCCGCCATCTCGGGGAGGGCGTGGAATTCGGGAGGAGCCTGGCCGTCCTGGAAATAGAACGGTGCGTATTCTTCCCCGTTGATCATCTGGCTCTTGAGCCTACCGCCGACTTTCGCGCGAATCGCCTCGGTGATTTCCTTATTCACACCATAGAGCGGTGTGAGATCGATGTCATGATTCGAGGTGTTCCGTCCGGTACCCACGATCGGCGGCCAGCCCTCGACCGGTTCGTAGACGGTGCGCAAGAAGCCATCGGTGAACCACTGGGCGAAGTAAGAGAACAGCAACGTCGATTTGGGTGACTCCGTTTCCTTCCCCTTGTCCCGCTTGAAAAGCTGGGCGACCTCCTTGGCATCGGGGAGGGGTGTACCTCCCGAGATATCCTTGGGCGGCAAATGCCGGCCGGTATAAGTGCGGTCCGTCAGCGAGTCCCACGATGTGTAATAGTAAGGGGCGGGGTGCGGATTCTCCGGGGTCGGCTTGGGTGCACACATCGAAAGAGCGTAAGGCCGCGTGTGGGCCTTATAAATATCGATGTCTAGCAGTATTTGATTGATCCGGCGCCGGAGGGGGCCGATCTTCTGCACGATGGCCCAGATCATGGCGAAATTGGTCAGGAAATACAGTTGCACCTGGTTGCCAAATCCGTCGCAGCTCTGGTCGCGTTTATCCGCGAGATCCTTGGCGGCCTGGCCGGGCGAACCCTTTCCGCTGGGCTTGATCAAGCTCCCCTGGACGACGTGCTCGATCGCCAGGGCGACGAACATGATGATCCCCGCCGGCCAGCGCAGGCCTTGCTGGAACAAGTAGAGCATCGAGATGCCGCCGCCGCATTCGAGGGCCGTGATGAAGATCGTGGTGGGGTTGAGGATGTAATCCCGGATCCTCTTCGCGTTGAGCAGCGCGAGGTCCCAACTGTGTTGCAACTGCTCGCCGACGATCAGGAGTGCCGAGGCGATCAGGAACGAGGCGGTTGGCCCCATGCTGGGGGCAAGGTCGCGAGCGGCGAAGAACCAGATCGACCAGACGATGACCTCGGAACCCGTGATCATCAGGAGGCCGATCACCTTCTGGAGGGGCGTCTTCTTCGACCCGGTGATGCCGACCTCCGCGCCGAAGACCTGGCTGACCCAGTAGAGGACCGCGAGCCGTTCGGCCAGGAACCCCGCGAGCAAGATCAAGACCGCGATTACGTACTGCTCTTTCCAGAAAAACCAGAGCCAAAAATACAGCGCGGTGAATTCGCCAATAGTGGCCACCATGAACGGCAATACGTTCACTTTGAATGAGAAAGATTTGTGTTCACCATTGGACATGAGATGTGTCCTTCGTTGACAGGAAGTCGTTATATTTACCGAGATCGGCACCTTTCGAAACCGGCGGACGCCATTCCATGAGAGCGATGAAGCAATAAGTTTCGCAAGCAACTCGGGGGTCAGTCAACAATCAACTGGGTAGTCCACGTATTTTGAGTAGAATCAGCGGCCCAACAATCTGTTTATCATAGTCGCACGATGTCCAAATGTGGAATTTTTAGGCGTTAACCCGAGGACAGAGTCGTTGGATCAAGCGACCTCAGGTTCCCCAAGGAGCCCAGGATTACGCCAAAAACGTGAGCATCCGGAGTCCCCGACTTGTGGCCCATGCTACGATCTGGCCATGGCCGAAACGGGGGGCTCTCTATCGAGGACTCAGAGTTCCCGATCGATCGCAAGGCTTTTCTGGTGCGAGGGCGGGACGGGTGGGTCGCCGAGCTTCCAGACGATTTTCGTCAAGATCGGCAGGTCGTCGTCAACCGACTCCTCGACATCGACGGGGAATCTCAGCTTTACCCGGGCCGGCCGCATCATCACCACGGCCCCGCCCATCGCGAGGCCGACCGTCAGGACCGCCATGACGGCCGCGGCGGTCCTGAGAGCATCGTTCCCCGCGGTGCGGACCTGAAGGCCACCCCGGTAGCGGATCATCTTCCCCCGCCCTTCGGGATA
>JBKQHM010000662.1:0-26600 GCA_052148775.1 Isosphaeraceae bacterium
CAGGGAACTCGATGCCCGAGGTCGACTGATCTGACCAGACAGAAGGCAGGCAGGAGGCCCACTCCGAGGCCGAGCACGAGCCAGACACACCAGGGGCTCAGCCCATTCAAGAAACCGTCGAAGTTCCGATCGGGCGAGCGCGGTGGGATCGTCTCCCCCATCGCGGTCGAAACCAGGACACGGCCCAGGTACTGGAGAGCAAAGGACAGAACCAATGGGGCGATCAGCACAACAGGTGTGCCGGCGACAACCACAAACAGCATGCCCATGAGAGATGCTCCCATCGATGAGGAATCTTTCATGAGCTGGATGCAGTATTCGGGAACGAGCAGGAAGCAAACCCAGGAAATCACGGCCAGGGCCACGATGATGCCAAGGCACTCGGCCCCCCGAAGTGGGAAGAGTAAACAGATGAACCAACTGCTCTCGGGCCGGTCCAGGGGTGGCAAAGGACCGTCCGCCATCGGGCGCCGATCTCTCGGCGGACCGGTAGCTTCGCTCGTCCGTGACTTCGTCTTGCTCCGCATACCGGCCGGCGAGGTCCTCGACGTTTCGATTTCCCGACCGAGGTCGTAGCTGCCGGTCGACGGCCGTTCCGCGGGAGTCTCCATTCGCGTTGCCTGAGTTCGAGGTATTTCGGGGACTTGGAGCCGGCTCCCGCAACTCGGACAACGGCCCACTCGGCCAGGCTTTGCGCCTGGAGCCCTCACCCGCATCCCGCAATCACAAACCATGACCGGAACGTCCATCGAATCTCCGGCCCGTCGGCCCATCACATGCTCGAAGTCGCGAATTCCTCGCACGCTCGATCTCTCTCAAGGACAATTGTAATTGGACGATTCGTAGCCGTCAATGATCACCGGAGGGCTCAAGAGCCAAGGTCATCTCGCGTGCCATCGAACCTGCTGGTGCGGATCGCTAGACGGGCTGTCGATCGGAGGCATCCCGATTCTGAGCCCGAAAGAGCTGTGGGGACCGGGAACCTCGCCATTCCGAGCCGATCCTCAGCTCGCGCCGCGGGCCTCGTCGGAAAGGGGGGGAACCGGCGAAGCGGGATCAGCAATCCGGCGGAGGTCGCCCTCGCGTCGGGTTAGCTTGATGCGGTCGAGGTATTCGCCGATCGGGACCGCAAACTTGCGGGTCGTAGCCAACAGGTCGCGGAGCTCAGCCATAGTGATGGTAGAACCGTCGAGCAGGTGCTCGCGGACCCTACGTCTCAGCTCGGCTTCGATATCGGCGTCCAGGTAGAGACCGGATTGGATCTCGACAATCCGATGCTCGTCGCGGAGCAGGGCGAGCAAGTCGGGGACGACGGAACTCCGAGAACCGGCCGAGGCCGCGAGCTCACTCGAATCCGGCGGGCTCATTCCACCGGCGCGGAGGGTTGCCGCCAGTTCTTCCTTCAGCCGGCGCTCTCCCTGGCTGAGCCGGGGCTCGTGGCCGGGCAGCGAGATTGTGCGGGCGTCGCAGATCACTCTTCGTTGATGTTTCAATCGTTCGAGGATTCCCGCGACCAGGGCATCGTTGGCCAGGTCGGGTAGGGCCGCCGCGAGGTGGACGCGAGGGATCGTCGACTGACGAGGGTGGGCCGCGTGCAGTCGGCCCAGAGCGCGAATGATCCGTTCCTCCAGATCGGCCGCGAACTCGGCCAGCACGCGGACGTTGCGGCGTGGCCCCAGGGGCAGATCGACTAGACTCCCCGACTCCACCAGCGACACCAGGCCGGTTTCGACCTGGTCGGCGGCCAAACCAGTGAGGGCGGAGATGCGGCGCTCGGTCCAGGGCGCTAAACCCAGGAAGGTCAGGGCCGTGCGGAGCCTCTCCAGTGAATCGCTCGATCGAAAGCGGGCGAGCCGCTCGATAACTGTGCGGTCCCGGCGTCGATAGCGACGCGAGCCGGGCTGCAGGACCCGGCCACCACCGAGCGTCTCCGGCGGGCTCTCCGCCCGGAGGACGAAGGGCTGCCCGTGGATGGCGACGATCGGCTCGGCCAGAAAGAGCTGGGCCAGGCGGGGCGAGTCCGGACTCGGTCCATCCTGGTCAAGCAGCGAAAGGACCGCGGGAACCTCCGCCGTGCCGATATGCAGTTTATAGCGTCCGCGATGGCGCAAGGGGCGGATCGAACCGGGGGAACCGACGACCTCAACCGAGATCGTCCGCGATGGCTCGAGATAGCCCGGGGCGGCGAGTTCCTGACCGCGGAGGATTTCCGTATGGTGCACACCGACTAAATTGATAGCGGCTCGCGAACCGCGGCCGATTTGTTCGGCGGGCCGGTCGTGTCGATGAAGACCTCGGACCCGCACAGGACGGCCGGCGGGAAGCCATTCGAGCTCGTCACCGACCCGGACCGTCCCCGAGGCGACCGTCCCCGTCACGACCGTCCCATGGCCGGCCAACGTGAATGAGCGGTCGATCGCCATGCGAAAAACCCCGGGATCGTGGCCCGGCTCGACCGAATCGCAAAGCGCCTCGAGCGAGCGCTTGAGTTCGTCGAGACCAAGTCCCGTCGTTGACGAGGTGCGTACGATCGTCGCACCCTCGAGGAAGGTCCCCCGGACCAGCGATCGGACGTCCTCTTCGACGAGATCGATCCAACTCGACTCGACCAGGTCGCACTTCGACAAGACCACCAGGCCCCCGGAGAGTCCCAGGAGTCGGAGTATCTCCACGTGCTCCCGGGTCTGGGGCATCACCGAGTCGTCAGCGGCGACGATCAGCATGGCCAGGTCGAGCCCGGCCGCTCCCGCCAGCATGTTGCGGATGAATCGCTCATGACCCGGGACATCCACGAGCGCGAGCCGATACTCGCCCACCTGTATGGACGCGAATCCCAGGTCGATGGTAATCCCACGCTGCTTCTCGGCGGGGAGTCGGTCGGTGTCCACGCCCGAGAGGGCGCGCACGAGCGCAGTCTTGCCGTGATCGATATGCCCGGCCGTGCCCAGTACGAAATCGTGAGGACGCTCTCTCATCAGATGGCAATCCACGCCTCGGGCGGGATCGATTCGTTATCGCTCGTTGGTGATCATCAAACGATTGGGGATGTATACATGTCGTCCTTGTCGCGTCGATCCCGGATCGGCGGGTTGGATGACGACTCCAGCCGGTATTCTGCGGCGGAAAGTTGGACTCCAACCCATCGATCACGAGTTTTTAGAAAAGCCGTCTGCCATGAGCGAGTTGAGGCGGACTCGATCGCTCTTCGGGCGGTCCCGCTAGCGAGCACTCGCCCGGCTCGATGACTTCGCCGCGGCGTCCTTCTCCTTGGCTTCCCTCATAGCCTTCTGTCGCTTCTCGCGATATTCTTCCCTCTGCTTCATGAAGATTTCCATGAGGTCGTCCTTCTCCCCGCGACGGGTCAGGTCCTGCCCTTTCTTGGTCACGGCAAGGAAGCCGACGCACATCTCGTCCGTGGTAGCTTCGCCCCACTTGACCAGCTTCGGCGGCTTGTTCGGGTTGTGGGGGTTCGATTCGGAGTTGTTGTAATGCGCGACGACATTCAAGACCGAGCCTTTGGGGAGGTCGATCGGCTTCTCGAAGAAGTAGGAATACTGCCAGTTGAAATCCCAGTCCTCGATCTTGATGAGATCCTGCTCCCGACCGTCCGGAAACTTGACCGACATCGAGATATCATGACCGAGCAGGTGCATGTGCGGGGTCACGGCGTAGCCGACGAGGTCGATCGGGATTGGCCAGGCCGCCTTGATCTCGACGTTGGAGTTTCCGGGAGGGAGTTCCATGCCGAGGTTCGCGGCGGCGGTCCAGTGGAGGGTCTGTCGGATCGGCTTTCGCGCGAAATGGAGCCCGATCCGTGTCCGGTCGGTCTCGGCTTTCCCGCTGGGATGATAATGGACCTGGACAATGATATCCGCGCCACGTGGCAACGATCGTCCGATACCGTCGGGCAAAGTGCTGGGCTGGATGCCGGGCGCCCAGCCCCCCAGATCACCGTGGATCGGCTCGCCGGGCCCGCTGAAGCACGTATAACCCGGACCCGGCTCGGCCGCGTCTCGCTTCCTTGCTTCTCCGGAGACATCCACATAGGTGAGCAAGTGATGGACCACACGGCGGTTGCCGGGACGATACTCGATCGCCGTAACGTACTGGTCCTTGTCGAACTTGGTCGGAATCACGAAACAACGATAGATGTCGTCGCCCGAGGCGGGGATCGGGAAATCGGTGCCGGTGTCTATAACGAGGTCGGGGGGGCCGAGCTGCCAATCGTCCGAGAACTTGGGGGGCTGTGGGAGGTTGCGAGGATCACCTTCCGGCGCGCCGGCCTCGGACCAGGCGACGATGGTGGCGATGTCTTTCTCGGATAGGACGCGTGCGTCCTTGAACTTGACACCGAAGTCGGGGGCCGCCTTCCAGGGGGGCATGGCTCGACCTTCGGCGACGGCAGCGATGTCCGCCGCGCGCTTTCGGGCTTGCGCGTAGTTCTCGAGGGAGAACGGGCCGACCTGGCCCTTGCGATGGCATTCCTGACAATTCTGCTGGAGGATCGGGGCCACATCCTTGGTGAAGGTCGGGGCGGCGACGGCCGCGGGGGCTTCGGGGATCGGACAACCGACCGCGGCGACGTGTGCGACGGCGATTTCCTTGCCATTGAGGATCGCCGAGATCGCCTCTCTGAGTTCGCTGCCGCTCGGGACGGCGTTTCGAACGCGACGCGCGACGAACTGGTCGTCGATCCGACCGTGGTACCGGACCTCTCCCTTGTCATCCAGTACGAACGCTTCCGGTGTCACGGTCGCGCCGATCTTTCGCGCGAAGGAGCCGAGTTTATCGCGCGCGATCCGGAATCCCAGCTTGAAGTCTCGAGCATGGGACTTGACGTCGGAATCGCTGAGGTCGGGGTCCACGCAGATCCCAACCCATTCGACGGGCTTTTGCCGGTACTTGGCCATCAGTTCCTGGAGGGTCGGGCTGTAGGCATTGGAGATCGGGCATTCTGATGAGTAGAAGATCAGGACCGTGGCGCCGTCGGACGGAGCGACAAGCTTGATCCGTTCGTTATCGAGTCCGCGGAGTGTGACATCCTTGACAGCAGAGGGCCCCCCCCCGAGGACGGCTCCCCTGCCTCCGCCGATGGCGAGTAAGATGCCCGCGAGGACAATCCCACGGGCCATCCCGACGATAACCGTCTTTTCTGACATGATGTTGAATCCTTTTTCAGTCAATCAGCTTCGATGGGCATGCTTGCCTGCATGCTGATCTTTCAGGCACTCGGGACACTGACGTCCACAATCCCCAGCCGGATTCGACCTCGACTGATTCTTACAGCGTGCTCATGGGGCGTTCATCCCGTGGCGAATTCCAACAGCCCTGAATGATCAAGGCTCGTGATGCTGCGGACTGGAGTCGCTTTGCCGACGAATGCGAGATCCCGCCGGAGACCGCCACAACGATCCTGCTGACAACCATCATCATACCGTTTTTTCTCGGAAAATCGTTACGAAAAGCGCGCGAATTAAGATCGTGTCGAGCCGTCGTATGAAGGATCGATGAACCTCTCTCCCGAGACTAGGTTTGATCGCAGGTTCCCGAATATCCGCTCCATTCTCTCCAATCACGTTGAGTGCACTCGGTTCAGCACGACAGTCCAAGGAGCAAGAACTTGAGCCCTTGACATCGTCGAATCGGTACTGGCTAAATACTTTAACCTGAAACCGTTCATGACCTCGGGAGTGAATCGATGACGAGCGATCGCACCAGATCCCTGCCACTCAGCGTGATGTCCACCCTGACGGTCATGGGCTACGCGCTCTGTGTCCCTGCCTGGTCGCAGGAAACAACCAAGACGGAAACCGGCAAGTCTCCGAACCAGGTCGAGTCGGTCGCCGCGATTGACAGCCTCTATCAGAAAGAACTGGATGAGATCGAGCGTCACCGATTAGAGCGTCTTGCGACCTTGGCCGGCAAGCAGGCGAAGGACGAGGCCAATCAGACCTACGAACGGTATTTCCGCGCGGCGATCGCCGCGAACTTGTTTGCCGAGGCCGAGCTCGTTGCCGAGCGTGTGTTGAGATCGAAAGAGACGTCCTCCAGGGTCATCCTGCTGGCGGATGTGGCCAACATCATGGCGGAGGTTGGGCGCGGCGCCTACGAGGAGTCGCTCGCCAGTCTCACCTCAGCGCTCGGTGAACGTGACCCCGCTCGGCCGGCTCCTGCCGACACAGTCGCTCATCCATTGCCGCTGGAATCACGGCTCACTCTCCTCGACGCCTACTTCCAGCGACTCACTCAGGGAGACCAGATCGCCATCGCACGAAAGGCGTTCGCCATCGTGCGCGAACGGGCCACCGATCCATCCCTGAAGGCATTTGCCTCATCCCGTCTGGCTCGGCTCGAGCTGATTGGCCAGCCGGCGCCACCGATCATCGGCACCGATTTGGACGGCCGACCTGTTCGATTGGCGGATCTCCAGGGCAACGTGGTTCTCGTCGTGTTCTGGGCCAGTTGGTGCCAGAACAACGCGGAGGAGGTTGCCCGGCTTGATGCTGTCTACGGCGCTTACCGCGATCGCGGCCTTCGGATCGTCGGCATTAACCTGGACGCCCTGCAAGATGGAGGGAAGGTCTCGGATGCCGTGCGGTCCGCCGCACGTCATTTCCTGGTGGAATACAATGTCCCATGGCCCAACCTGATCAACGGTCAGGGCGACCAGGATTATGCCCGGGCCTATGCCGTCTCCGAGATTCCGGCCAACGTGCTGATCGGTCGCGATGGTAATGTCATCCACCTCGATCTAACCCGGTCCAATCTGGACAGGGTTATTGCAAAGGTGGTCGGGCGTTGAAGGTGATGCGCTGCGGGGTGGCTCGACGACTCTGATGATCTGAAGATGACTCGGATCGTCTTCCGGCCGATATCGTCTCAGCCACCTCCCCTCGCCCTGAAATTGCGCCTCTGGAGGATCGCTACCCCAGGCGCGAATCTCTCGATTATCGATGAGAGATTGAAGGCTACGGAGTGGACACATCCGAATATCGGTGCTCGGTCCTCTTGGTCGGCGATACCTGCCAGTATCCGGTCAATCACGATTTTGAGATATCAGGGGCTTTGATCTCAACGGCGAGGTAAGTTCGGCGATTCTCCGATGGAATCGTACAGCGAGAGCAGGAATGAGTGGAACGCATCAGCGATCGTCGGGGTTGAATGGTCACGCAAGAACTGCAACGCCGGTTTGCCATAATCGATCAGCTTGAGTCGGGCATCGGTCGCCGTAGCAACCAGGGCGAAGCCTTGTACTTCGATCTCACGGAGCAACTCGAGGGTTTTTGCGTCGGAACTTGATCGCTTGATTGCCAGATCGCCTTCCGTGGGGGCATCCGCCGGCCATACGAGTTGCCGCATCGCGTTGAAGTAGCTGGCCATGGGCCGTACAGGGGGAGCCGGCGGCGGATGGCGGGCCACTGTCGGCGCCTGCGGTTGAGTGTTTCTCGCGAGGGATGACGACCTCGGATACCGTGCGACGCGATCCTCCATGGCCGTCCGGGTCACTGCATCATATCGGTTGAAGAAATCCACGTCGCGCACGACCGGAGTCGGCGCTCGCAGGTTCCTCGGCTGACGGGCGGCCACGCTCCCCACGCGGGCGACCGCGTGATCATTCAGGAAGTTCACCGAGGCCGGGGTCTGGGGCCCGAGGCCCCAACCGAAGCCGCCGAAGGCCCCTTGAGCCTGTGCGCGTTCGCATGCAAGCCAACCGATCAGCCCTACCGAACACATGGCCGCGAGCCGCTTCGTCTTCCGCAAGTTGCGCATCAGTGAGACCCTGTTCTATGCATGCGATTTCTGGAAATAAGAGTTGAAATTAACGGAAACGTCCCGTTGACGCAAGACCTGCCGGGAGGGCCCGCGTCGATCGTCGGCGCGACGACGTCGGCCGTTCGGCGATCCGGACCTTGTGTTGGGCCCCGCGCCACGATCATCCTGGGCGAAAGTCGCACAGACTCTACGCATGAAACCTGTATGACTTGAGATGCATCTTGATTACAATCGTTGAAAGATGGCCCGCGAGAGCCGCCGATCTCTCCGGTCCATCGTAAGGCCAACCCGACCCGGAGGCGAGGCCGGCTCGACGATCATTCGAATTCGAATCGCGGGCATCGCGGACCGCCCGAACCCGTGTGCATCACCTGGAGTCATTGTCCATGCGATCTCCGTATCATTCCAATCGTCGCGAGTTCGTGCGCCTCACCGGCCTGGCGGCGGGTGTGGCAGGCCTGGGTACGGGGTTGCCCCGGCAGGCATCCGGCCAGCCTTCCCCGACCCGCGATCCAGACGCGGTACTCGCTCGATTGATCGAAGGCAACCGTCGGTTCGTCGACGGGAAACTCGTCCACCCGGGTCGCAAGCCGGAAGACTTCGCGGCCCTGGCCGAGGGGCAAGCACCCGTGGCTGCCATCATCGGCTGTGCCGACTCTCGGGTGTCGCCGGAATTGATATTCGACCAGGGAGTCGGTGACCTGTTCGTGGTCCGGGTCGCTGGCAATATCGTCAGCGGTGCAGGTCCTACGATCAAGGGGAGCATCGAGTTCGCCGTCGGCGAACTCGGAGTCCGTCTGATCCTCGTCCTCGGCCACAGCCAGTGCGGCGCGGTCAAAGCCGCAATCGAACACATCGATGCCAACGACGCACTGCCCGGGTCCATCGGCGAACTCATCCATCCGATCCGTTCGGCCGTCCTCGCGGCGAAGGGTCGCCCGGGAGACAAGCTCGATAACGTGATCCGAGCGAATGTCGAGAAGGGCGTCGAGCGTCTCAAGGGGCTCGATCCGATCCTATCCAAGCTGGCCCAGTCGGGGGAATTGAAGGTTGTCGGCGGCTCGTACGAATTGCGCACCGGCAAGGTCAAGTTCTTCGACTGAATCGACGGCCACTGGTCCTGAGCGCTCATCGAGCAAGAAAACGGTGAGGGAATTGCAGTGAGTTACGGAGGCTCAACACGGGCATGTGCGACCGATGGTCAGTTGGAACCCGGGACCCATGACTCCGTGTTGGAATTCGATTATCGGGGTATTCCGTGGTAAGAGCTCGCCTCAGGCAGAATCGATGGGCATCTGATACGAGAGATGCCCATCGATTATAAGTCAACATGGGACGACTACCATCGTTCCGACTTCCGCTGATCTGGAGGCTCGACCAGAACTCCCGGTCCTCAGCGATTCGGGCTCAAGTTCTCGAGAAATCGAGTTGCATCGCTCAGACCCGCCGTCGCGGGTGACTTGCTATCGAGCTTGGCCTCGGCCAGGATCTGGTTTCGCGTTTGATCCAGGATTCCGAAGAGCTGGCGAAACGCCTGTCGCTCCTTGGGTGTGGTCGCCGCTCCAAACCTGAGATTGTATGCGTGCATGAATCCGAGCAGGTTGCTGAGCCGGGTATCCTGGATCTTCTTCAGCTCCAGGATTGCCGGTTGGATGTTCGGCCTCTCCAGCAAGGCAATCAACGACTCGGAAGCCCCCAAGAATCGCATGGCGTCCTTTTGATCGTTGGGGTCCTTGAGCGGATGGGCTTCCAGCTTGGCTTTGAGATTCTTCCCGAAGTCCCTGGCCTCCCGAAGAGTCCTGGGCGAAAGCTCTCCTTCGTACGACTCCTCTCGCAGACGCGCGACGAGCTCGTCGAAGGTCTTCTGATCGCCGGAGAACCGCGGGTCATCGAACACTTCCGGCCATTTGATCGACCTCCGCAACCCATCCAGCATGAGGGTGACCCGCTCCGCGGCATTGACGAAGGGGACGTCGACGATCAGGCTGGCCGGGACCGGGGCCTTCGCCGCCCGCAAGGCCGAGGACCCGAGTCTGGGATCGCTCAGGTCGGAGACCGCGGCGTTCAGGGCATCGCCGGTCTCGATGTCGCGAAGCGATGGGCTCTCCCGGAGTTGCTTCTGACGCGCGTCATAGAGGGCCCGGTTCCTGGCGAGCTCACGGTTCACCCGCTCGGCATGGATCCTCGCCGATTCGCGAGTGACTGACGCCACGTAGTCGTTGAATTTCATGGCCGTCTGGGCATCGATGTTGTTCGCCTGCGCCGTCTTCAGGTTGTAGATGCCGGCGCCCATCGCGAAAACCCCGGCGCTTTGGAGTTCGGCACTCTCGGGAGTCGCCGGTGCCCACCCCATGAATCCCCACCCGTCGAATCCCCACTGGGCTTGGGCATCTCGGCCCATCAGCGAGAATGCGATCAACAAGCCGACTGACAATCGAACGCAGCGAAGCATTGCAAATCTCCTGGTTGCTGAACAAGAGTCCCTACCGTCAACGGTGACACAATCCCAGAAAGCTATTGTAGGCGCCGGTTGGGTCAGGCTCGATCATCTAACGCGAGCCCGCCCCTCCTCTCGTAAGTAAACGTCTCAAACTCAAAAGCAAGCGACGTTGGCTGCCGTAGCTCGAGTCGACATTAACCGCCGGATGTGGGGTCAACAAGAGATTGATCCGTCGATCGCTGCTTGCGAAATGTCGTCGAGGATGTTGCGCACGCGCGTGGAGCAAGTCAGGGCGGGATTCGCAGCCATCGAGACGCTTGCGACTTCGGAGCGGTCGTATCGCCTGGTCGTCGGACGCGAGGATCTCGGCCCCATCTGCAACGTGGAATGATCCGGCCGCCCCCAGACATCGTTTGGTGAATGGCCCTGAATCGGGATTCATTCGGTGACGATGGAATTTCGGCCGATGGGCAGCTTCGCAAGACCTGCGATCAACATAGGGCCGAGGTGCCGCCGCTCACATGCGTACCGGTCGTTCTTCGCGGAGAACGATAGCCGGAAGGGGAAATGATCGCCCCCGACCTCTCGCAGGTCTCCTCTCGACCTGTCCGGATTGATCGGGGCGAGTCTTGCCGAAGCGAACACCGGGGGCGGCGGGCCGACTCGCCCCGGATCGATCAGAAGTAGAGCTGGACTCGCCACCAAAGCACGTTGGCGGTCGGCTTGTATTTCCCGGGAGCATACATGATAGGATTGTTGAACTCCTGATGGTTCCAGTCGAAGACCATCTTGAGATACTGTGTCATCCACCAGTTGATGCCGACATCGGACTGCCAGACGCGGTTGGCGTTGCCGACCGTGTTCGCGAGGCCATAATTGTAGACCGACGATCCGATGTCCAGGTAACCGTAACGCCGGAAGACCTCCCAGGCTCCCCACCCACGTTCACCCTCCCTCAAAGTGAATGGGTTCTTCGGCTTTACGACGCCGACCTGGCTCCGAGTCTCGCCGGCGAGCAAGTTGCCGGCCGTGACGTAGAAGCTGTCGACAGGCACGCGGATATGCTTGGTCGCCTCGGCCTGCGTGGCGTACTTGCCGTAGTCCTGATAACCGCTCTGCCATTCGCTGATCAAGGCGAGTTGCTTGTAGAACCAGGCGGCGTGCAGGTCCCAGAAGGCCATCGGTCCTTGCTCGCGGTAGCCGTCATTGAATGTCAGGAAGGGGATGCCGTTGATCGAATTGCCCGAAGTCGCCACCAGAGTGCGCAGGGGATTGGGGACGGCTGCCTGGGCATTGTCGCCTGCGAAGACCGAGCCACCAACGTTAAAGTTCTCGAGCAAGGAATCGGTCCAGTCGCCGAAGGGATGAAAGTTGACGAACGCGGAGAGGAATTTCCGTCCTGGTTGGCGAGGAAGCCGTTTCGATTGCCATTGAAGATGCCCGCTGCATACTGGAATTTGCTCACCTGGTCGAAATTCGGGCCGTTGAAGAGCTGGCCGTAGGCCATGACGCCGACGTCGCGGTTCTGGCCGAAGTTATTGAAGAACATCGACCGCTCGGGAGTGATCAGGCCCTGGATCGGCTCGATGAAGAACTCGTAGGTGAACGGGGTCTTGAAGCGGCCCTTCCGGAACTGGAGCCGTCGGTCGTAATTCAGGTCGAGGAACATGTCCAGTCCGCTGACGGTGTCGAAGCCGTTCTGGATCGAGACGAAGTAGCCGAGTTCCTTGGTGACGTGGCCGCTGAACATGAACCACTGTCGAGGGAGTCCGAAGCTGTCGTGGACCGGGTCCTGGCCACCTTGCAGGTAGCCGCGGTTGATTAGCGACAATTAGAATTCCCCCTCGTGGCCCATCAATGTCGCACGGCGGGAAACGCCAGACATCCTGATGTCGGCCAAGAGTGGTTCATGGTCAGATTTCCGGCCCCGATTTACCGTGGTGAGGGCAGTCCGTATTCAGGCAGCAGAGGCGAAAAAGGTCGTCCAAGTCGTGACTCCGTCGGCGCGATCCTCAACGGTGACTGTGAGTTGCGTCATTCCAATGCAATGAACGATCCCGATGCGGAACGTGCGATATTAGCAAGCCACGAGGGGAAGATTGATGTTAAAGAATAGCGATTGTCTGGATTCTTCTGATTTTGCCAGTTTCCCGACAGCACTCGAGCTTTGTCGTGAAAAACCTTGCAGACATGCAAATTGGATGGAGTCGGTGGCAGGAACTGGCCCTACGATGGTCATCGTACAAGGTCAATCAGGGCGTGGCGAGCTGGTGAATGGGATGAGTGGCATCTGCCTCGCGATGAGAATCAGGTTCGAGGGCGGCTGTGAGGGCCATCAGGGCGAAGCCTGCGATGAGGGCGATCGAGAGCTTGAGCCGATCATGAGAGTGGAATTGGAGTTCGGGTAAGAGATCGCTGAGCGCGATGCAGAGGAACGTACCCGCGGAGAATGCCAGTGCACCGGCAGTCCATGCCCCCGGAGAAAAGACGGTCGTCACATGGGTACCGATCCAGAAGAGCACCACTCCCGCCGGGATCATCAGGGAGAAGCCTAGATTCATCAAATGCGCGTGTTGTCGGTCCGCACTGCCTCGAAGCATCAGTGCCGTGATCGTCAGCGCATCGGCCGGTTTATGGACCAACGTCGCGATGAAGACGCCTAGCCCGGCACCCAGCATGCCATGGCCGATTCGATAATCCGCCGACACGGCACTGGCCAGTGCGATCCCTCCAGCCAAGGAATGGATGGCCAACCCGAATGCCGCCGGCCCCCAGTTGAGCATAGATGATCTCTTGGATGAGCTCATGGCCTGCTCCTCGTGATGGGCATGGTCATCATGATGGCCATGCACCAGGATCGGCGTAGACAGTTCTCCGGCAAGCCCAGTCCCGTGATTGTCGGTCTCGTGGTGATGGAATGAGAAGAACCGCTCGAGGAAGAACAAAGACAACAAGCCGACCGCCGTCCACCGGACCGTCCCGGCCGATCCCACCCTCACCGCTTCGGGGATCATGTGGAAGAAGGCTGCGCCCAGCATCGTCCCGGCGGAGAAGCTCAGGTAGACTTGGAGGCGGGTATGATTGAGGACCGTCGCTAGGGGCAGGATCCCGCCGAGGACGCTGACGATCACGATGGCCGTGCAGAACGCGCTCAGCGTGATCAACATCCGCCTCACCCTCGCTAAAGCCGGACGCTCGTCCCTTGTGGCGAACCATCCGAGACGAAATAATAATTGTTTGAAGCGGGATTGTCAGGCCGACCAGCCAGGGACATTCGGCTGCCAACTAGGCCCGGGTTGCGATCTAAAGCTCTGCTCTGTCCGAGGTTGTCCTATGTCCAAACTCAGCGAAGCGGAGATCGTTGCTAGACTGCCGATGGCCAAGGGATGGGAACGTCACGGCGACATGCTGGTACGGACCTGGCAATTTCCCTCGTTCCGCCGCGCGATGGAGTTCGTCAACCAGGTCGCACCCCTGGTCGAGAAAAACGACCATTACCCGGACCTGGTCTTGAATTACCGCACAGTCCGGATCGAAACCTCCACCCACGACGTCGGTGGACTGACCGATCGCGACTTCTCGCTGATCGGCGAGATCAACGAGATCCCGACCGATCGGTAAGCCTCAACACGCCCCGATCAACAGGACATTCAAGCCCAATTGACCGGACCTCGTGAAGTCCGGGCATTCGCGATGCGCGAGCGTTGAACAGACACGTCCCGGACGACGAAAGCCGAGCTGCCTGGGTCGCTCGGCAGCTCGTCTCACTTTGGTGATGGCGCCAAAACCGGGATCGTGACTGTGCCGGTTGTCGGGATTGGCGAAGCGTTCAGATGGAGGCTTGCGGACGCTTCGGACCCGACTGGCCCGGGGCCAATCGTCGATACTTGGTCTTGGGAAGGTTATAAACGCCAGCCTCCGGGCGCCAGCGTTCGTCTTCTTGCAACAGCGCCAGTCGTTCGGCCCGGGTCAAGACGTTACGCGCACGGGCCAGAGACCCCGCCTTCTTCAAGCTCTTATCCAGCGACATCGTATCCTCTAAGCTCAGACTCGATCCAATTGTAAGCCCGAATGATGTTACTCGCTCTGGGTCGGGGACGCAAGCGATTCGCCGGTTGTCGCATCGCGGACGAGCACAGCCGGTGCACGAAGGGCATCCCAGAGGTAGAAGGCGGCGAGGCCCAGGAGCATCGAGCCGGCGGCGTAGGCCATGATGCTCCACTCCGACGACGCGAACACGTACAACCACCCGACGAGTGCGATGATCGCCGGCAGGGGGTAAAGAGGCATCCGGAACGGCGAAGGCCGGCTGCCGGGGTGCCCCCTCCAGTAGAAGAGCGTCACGATCTGACCGGCGAATTGAATGAAAATCCGAGAGGTGACCAGCGCCGTGATCACCGTGCCCAGATCGGCCAGGCATGCGATCATTCCGATCCCGCTGACAAGCAGGAGCGATCGGTGCGGGAAATGCCCGCGCGGGTGGATCTCGGCGAAGAACTTGAAGAAATGGCCGGCACGCGCCGAGGCATACGGAATTCGGCTGTAACCCAGCAGCGCGGCGAACGTGGACGCGAGCGCCGTCCAGATGATCATGACGGTGACGAGTCCGCCCGCGTTCATGCCGTGGACGTGGAGCATCAGGTCGCTGGCGATGTGCTTCGATTCCACCACCTCGCGCCAGGGGAGCACGCCGAGGATTCCCACATTCATCACCAGGTACACGAGACTGACGGTCACTGTGGAGATGATGATGGAACGAGGGATCGTCCGGGCCGGGTCGGCCACTTCATCTCCCAGGTAGCATATCTGGTAGTATCCCAGGAGGTCGTACATCGCGATCCCGAGGGCCGACCCCAGACCGAACGCCCATGGCCCATCCACATGCCAGGCGGTCCGGGGGAAGTCGAAAGCCAGGCTCGCGTCGAAATGGGTCAACCCGGTGATGATCACCCAAGCCACGGTGAGGATCATCCCAACCCAAAGGACGACCATCAGCCGCCCCAGCATCTCGATCCTTCGGTAGGCCATGAATGTTGCAATGGCCATGACGCCGATTGCAACGATCTGGGTCCAGGCCACATCCTGCTTGATAAAAGGGACTATCCATCCCCAGTTCCCGGCAGGATTGGCCAGATCGGGGAAGAAGAATCCGAGATACTGGGCAAGCCCGATCGCTCCTGTCGCCACCTCGAGGGGACCGCTGAAGAGGAACTGCCAAACGAACAGGAATTTGAGCATCCTGCCGACCCGTGACTCCCCGTAGACGGCGTCATAGTAGTGGTAGGTCCCACCCGAGCCCGGGAAACTCGCGGCGAGTTCGCTCCAGACCATTCCGTCGCCGATGGCGACGAAGGCTCCCAATATCCATCCGAGCATGGCCTGGGGACCCATCATCGTTCCCAGGAGGGTCGGGATCGTCACGAAGGGCCCGATTCCCACCATCATCGACATGTTCAGGCTGACTGCCTGGAGCAGTCCGAGACGCCTTTGCAACATCTCTTTGGTCATTGGTCATTGGTCATTGGCAAGAGGCCCTGGGCATCCTCGTTCTCCGCCCTACACGCTACACGTCTCAAGCTGCGACAGCCAGACCGAGGGCCGTCGATCAGCATGAGAGCCGTCCGACGGGGCGGATATTCCGACTCGGAAGGGTTCCAATGACCAATGACTCATGACCGATGTCAATCAGACCCGGCACATGACGAGGGAGGCATTCTGGCCGCCGAAGCCGAAGCTATTCGAGATGGCGGTCTGAACGGGCATTTCACGCGAAGTGTTGGGAACGTAGTCGAGATCGCAGTCGGGGTCGGGAGTGGCCAGGTTGATGGTGGGCGGGATGACGCCACGGTGAAGCGATAGTGCGGTTGCCGCCGCCTCGACCGCGCCCGAGGCTCCGATGAGGTGCCCGATCATCGACTTTTGGGAGCTCATGGGGATCGACGTCGCCCTGTGGCCGAAGACGCGCTTCACGGCGACGGTCTCCATCAAATCGTTCAGCTTGGTGCTCGTGCCGTGGGCGTTGATATAGTCGATGTCGCTCGGGTTTGCGCGGGCTTCCCGGAGGGCGGCCATCATCGACAGTGCGGCGCCCCGGCCCTCGGGCTCGGGCCGAGTGATTCCGAAGGCGTCGAAGGACGAACCATAGCCCGTCAATTCGGCGTAGATCGTCGCCCCGCGTTGTCGTGCGCGCTCGTAGCTTTCCAGCACCAGCACGGCGGCCCCCTCGCCGAGTACGAAACCGTCGCGTTCGGCATCGAAGGGGCGCGAGACCTCGGCCGGGGGACGCATCGACACGCTGACGGCCTTCATCGCCGAATAGGCGACCAGGAGTTGGGGATCCAGCCGGCTATCGCAACCGCCGGCGAGCATGACGTCGGCGTCCCCGCGTGCAATCAGGCGGAAGGCTTCGCCCACGGCCTGGGTCCCGGCGGCACAGGCCGTCACGATGGTGTTGTTGGGACCCATCGCCTGATGCAGGATCGAAATATGTGCGGCCGCCATGTTGGGGAGATGCTGGAGCAACCAGAGCGGGAAGATCGACTCGGACCGCGCCTGCACGAATCGCGCAATGTCGAAGCCCCCGTCCGCGTCCACGCTTCGAAGGATGGGGGGGACGAGCTCACCCACGTCCACGGGCGTGATCCCCGCTCCCATGCAGACTCCGAATCGAGCGGGATCCAGATCGGCGGCTTCCAGCTCCGCATCCGAGACCGCCATGGCGGCGGCACCTACGGCGAATCGGACCGCACGGCTCATCAACTTGAGGTTCTTCTTGTGATCGCCCAGATAGGGCAACACGTCGAAGTTCTTGACCTCGCCCGCGATCTTGATGTTCAGGCCCGCGGAGTCGAAGCTGGTGATATAATCCACCCCAGACCGCCCATGGAAGATGGCGTCGCTGAACTCGCGACGGCCGATCCCATTAGGCGCGACGATGCCGATTCCGGTTATGACCACGCGCTCCATTGGTTCCCCCACGCTCAATCTTCGCTGTGTCTCATCTGATGTGTGGGCCGTTTCCTGATCGTCGCTCCCATCCTTCCGTGTCTCCGCTTGCCCGGGTAAACTCGATGGCCTGCTGCACTCGAGGCCGTCCCATGCCGCTCATCGTTCAATGGCCTGGGAGACCACCCGGTTGGAGATTCACTCGGTCCAAAGTCCGCCTGCTCATCATTCCTGAACCTCCGGTGAGCAGAAGACCGGTCCAAGTTTGCTGGCAAGCCCTATACCTCGGTCCTCAAAAATTACCTCTTTAGCATAATTTACCATGCCGATATTGTCTCAGCAAATCCGTTTGAGAAGCTTGGGTAGAATGCGGTCTCACGGTAACCTGAGTGAGGGTTGGAACGATTGTATCGATGGGAAGTGGATGGCACAGAGTTGCTCGATGACGGACGACGAGAGTCGATCGGTTCCGATCGGTCGTGCGAACAATCAGGGCCGACTCGACATCCGGAGTGAAGTGATTCTCCCGAGACCGGAGAGACATCCTGACGAGGCAGTTCCCGTGGGGGCATTGCAGCCCCGAGGAGGGCCGTACCTTGATGTCCATCTCTGGTACTTTGGAGCTTGACGGGAATCCGGTTGGTTCACACTTTGGAATGAGAAAGGGCGGGTCATGCCATTAGCTCTGGCGGCGCGTTCGAGTCTAATAGCTCCTTCGGCGACTCTTGCGATGGGGGCCGAGGCGAAGAAACTGAAGGCGAAAGGGATCGAAGTCCTTGATTTCGCGCTCGGTGAGCCCGACTTCAACACGCCGGAGAACATCCAGGATGCCGCGATCCGCGCGATGCGGGGCGGTCAGACTCATTACACGCCTCCGGCCGGGATTCCGGAGCTCCGACAGGCGGTCGCCGATCTCTACACCAAGCAACACGGACTGAAAACCGATGCATCCCAGGTCGTGATCTCCAATGGCGCAAAACATTCGATCCACAACGCGCTCATGGCGGTTTGCGGTCCCGGTGATGAGGTCATCATCCCCGCTCCCTACTGGGTGAGTTACGCCGACCTGGTGAAGCTCACGGGAGCCGAACCGATCGTCCTTCCCACGACCGAGGCGCAGGGATTCAAATTGACCCCCGCGCAGTTCCGGGAAGCCGTGACGTCGCGGACCAAGTTGCTGATGATCAACAGCCCGTCCAACCCCACCGGCGTGGTCTATGACAGGGCCGAGCTCACCGCCCTGGCGGATGAGGTCCTCCAGACCGATGTCGGCGTACTCTCCGATGAGATCTACGAGCAGTTGACATACGGCGACGCACAAGCGACTTGCTTTGCCACGTTACGGCCGGAGCTGGCGGGCCGGACTATCACGATCTCGGGAGTCAGCAAGACCTATGCGATGACGGGCTGGCGTATGGGATGGGCGGTCGCGCCGGCGCCAGTGGCCAAGTTCATGGGGGACATCCAGAGCCAGGAGACGAGCAATCCGTGCTCGATTAGCCAGTGGGCGGCCCTGGAGGCCATCACCGGCCCCCAGGACTCCGTCAGGCTGATGAAAGCCGAGTTTCAAAAGCGGCGCGATTATGTCTTGGACCGGATCGCCGGCTTACCGGACGTCGGCTGCCTTCCGCCAGGAGGAGCATTCTACGCTTTCATGAATGTCTCGGCCCATCTCGGGCGGACCCTGCGCGGCAAGCTCATCACGGACTCGACGGCATTCTGCATGGCCGCCCTGAGCGAGGCGAACATCGCCCTGGTCATGGGATCGGCCTTCGGTGCCGAAGGTTTTGCCCGGCTTTCGTTTGCGACCGATATGCGAACGCTCGAACGCGGGTTCGATGCGCTCCAGACGTTTCTCCGCGGCTAGTCCCTGGTTGATCGTCCTTGTTCTGAGCCGGCTGGGAGTATCCGGGATGCCTCGGCCGGTTCGATCAGGGGGAATTGGCCAACTCGCGGTTGTGGCGATTTGAGGATTAGAATACTTTACCGTTCCCCTCGTTAAATCATCTCCGGGCGTTTTCTTTTCCGATGATGACATGGAGAGCGGCGCGCGGATTCCGCGCACTCGGGGAATTCCGCGTGGAGAATGGCCGATGAGAATCGGACGACGCATCTGGCTCGTGATGGCCGTGGCGCTCAGCTCGATGGGCTGTCGGGCGGCCGGCACGGGTACATTCTCGCTGTTCCCCCGCTCGCCCTCCATGCAAGAGTCGCTCGACAAAGATGAGTTTATCGCCCAGCATAATCGGAATGCCGAGTCGATCCAAAGTCTCCAGGCAAGTCCTTCGATCGCCGTGGCCAAGCGACTCCACACCCAGTTCCACCTGGATGGTCACATGGCCCTTGAGCGACCGCACAACTTCCGCCTCAAGCTAGAAGCCATGAATAAGACCCAGGCCGACATCGGTTCCAATGATGAGGAATTCTGGTTCTGGTTTGCAAACGAAGAGGCCGTCTACTGGTGCAACTACGAAGACCTCGATTCGAGTCCCCTGGCCATGACCTACCAGCCGGACTGGATCATCGAGGCCATGGGCCTCAAGCCGATCTCCCCCATCGAGGCCAATCAGATCCAGATGAAGAAGGGACCCTCTGCGGGGACGACAACGCTCGTGTTCCCGCCGACGCGAAATGGGTCGGAAAGCTACAAGCGCTCTTTGGTCGTCTCGAATCGCGAGCGGCGGATCAAAGAACTTCAAATCTACACCGCCAAGGAACCCGCAGTCTTGATTGCGCGGGCCAAACCCAGCGAGTACAAGGACTTCCCCGTAAGGCCCGAGGAGTATGGCACGACGACCAAGACGTGTTACCTCCCGGAGAATCTCGTGCTCGAATGGGTGAGCGGTCAGGCCATGAAGCTGGATGTCCAGATGCTGGACGTCAAGCTGAATCAGTTCAAGCCCTCGCTCAGGGCCGAGCTCTTCACCGAGCCTAAGATCGACGGCTATCCCCGCAAGAACCTGGCGGACCTCAATCGTGGGGCTCGGCAACAAGACAGACGCATGTCCACTCGTCGCACGATCCCCCCGCCTTCGTCGCGAAGCGGCATCGAACTGGGCCGACCGGCTCCCTTGACGGACGATGATGGGCCGGTGGTTCCGAAGCTCGGTGGAACGACGGCTCCGAGTTCGGCCACACCTCCGCCGGATCTGCCCCCGCTCGAGGCCCTCGTGGGATCTCCGGTCCCGACCGCACCCGAATCCCCGGCCGTTCAGGCGGCCAGGGCCGAGCAGTACCCACCGTCCGGATTCACCATCGAACGATAAGGCTTACGACCGCCAGCGTGCTATGGCCGCGGACCTGTTCTGGCGATGTCTTCCGACATTGCCAGCGGGCCGACCGCAGACTTCCAATCGATGAGCTCGGCGGAAGTCCCGAGACGGACCATCAGTTCGATGGGCTTAACTGGCGCTGCGCTGCTCTTCAGCGGCTTCGCGCAATCGCCTGCGCGCCTTGGCCAGAATCGGACCCACCGAGTTTTCCGGAATGCCGAGCTTCTTGCCGATTTGCCGGTAATTCTGATACTTGAGGTGGTAGAGTCGTACCACCTGGGCCTCACGTTCGGGAAGGTCGTCGATCATCCGCTGGACTTCTTCCGCGGTGACGATGGCCTCGACCTCGTCCGGGAACCCGTCGTCGGTGATCGCCCGATGGGCATTGGAATGACCCAGTTCCCCTTCGCGCTGTCGCTTGATGAGTTCACGGACGCAGATCCGTCGCGCGATGACCGTGAGGTAGGTCGGCAGCGAGCTGATCCCCTTGAACTTCTTCAACGTTGCATAATCGTCGTCCACGATCCGAAGAAGAACCTCGGCGGCAATGTCCTCGACATCTTCGGAGGAGAGCAGGCGACTGCGAGCGTAAGCGGCATGCTGGATGACGTGATAGATCAGACCCATATAGCGATCGACGAAGTCATTCCATGCACCGGGCTCCTTCCTCAGGCAACGATCGATGAGATTACGGTCGATGTCTCGCAAAGGCACGGCGCTGCCTCCTATCGGGCGAAGAAGGCGTCCACGGTGGTGAGGCGATCCCCATCCTGAGATTCCGCCATAAACTGATGAATTCTATCATAAAACCGACTCACGGCAACTGTCCGACCCCGCGCTTTTTCAGAACGTGAGATCGGCTCATGACGCAGTCACAGGGGATCCAGGAGATCATTGTGTTCGGGTTAAACTGGGCAAACTCTGACGGATTGCCGTCTGGTGGAAGAGGACTGCGGCCCAAGAGCCGTGCAACATCGGAGTAGCGGTCAACTTCCTGGTTTTCGTTTTTGCCGGGCGATGGTACTATAGCCTAAGCATAACGGAAGTAGGGTGTTCGGAATAACGACCCCGGATCAGCAAGCTCGACGCCCCTCATCCGGCGCCGACAGGGCCAGATTGCGATCGCCGCGTGGGCCGAATGACCTCTCGCCGGCGAATCCGTCATGGCCCGGTGATCCGATCAGTGCTCCCGGAACAATCGCCCGGTTTGTCCGACGGCGACGGTTCCCGCTTGCTCCCCGTGAGGAGGTCGGACGTTGGATCAATCCTCGGCTCCCCCAAAAATCCTCATCGCCGACGATAATCCCCAGAACGTGGAGTTGCTGGAGGCCTATCTCAGCGACTTCGGTTGCGAGATCCGGACAGCGTTCGACGGCGAGGAGACCCTCAAGGCCGTCGAGGAGTTCGCGCCGGACCTCCTCCTCCTCGACGTGATGATGCCCAGGCTCTCCGGCTTCGAGGTATGCCGCAAGATCCGCGCCAACCCAATCACCAAGGAGTTGCTGATCTTGATGGTGACTGCGCTGAACGAGGCCGCAGATTTCGAGCGCGGCGTCCAGGCGGGTACGGACGATTTCTTGACCAAGCCGGTGAACAAGGTCGAACTGCTCTGTCGGATCCGGAGCATGCTTCGAGTCCGTCATCTGAAGACTCAGTTGGATCGGACCCTCGCCTACCTGGCCGACTTCGATTCGGCCAGTCGTGCCGAGACCTCGAGCTCCTGAGTTTCCACCCGAGGCGACGTGCGGGGCAGTCGAGCCGCTCCCGAGACGTCCTGGCGCCCGACCGCCGGCTGACCTTCGGCTCGGGGCGAGGTCTCCGTCCATGTCCGCAAATGCCCGAATCGTGATCAAGCCGCGCCGCGCGCGTCCCTTCTTCGCACGGCACCCCTGGGTGTTCGACACGTCGATCGAACGTGTCCAGGGCGATCCGGAGCCCGGCGCCGAGGTCACCGTCGTCAGTTCCGACCGGAAATTCATCGCCCGGGGGCTGTTCAATCCGGGCAGTACGATTCGAGTCCGGCTCTATCGCTGGGACGACGGTCCGCTTGACGGAGCCTTCTGGATCCAACGGATCGAGGCGAGCTTGCGGCTGCGTCGCGACTTGTTGCATTTCGATCGAGTCGGCTCGGCCTGCCGACTGGTCTTCAGCGAGGGCGACGGCCTGTCGGGCTTGACCGTCGATCAGTACGATCGATGGCTCATCGCCCAGTTCACGAGCCTCGCGCTCTACCAACGTCGCGAACTGATCCTCCGGCTGCTCGGTGATCTGACCGGCGTCGAAGGGATACTCGCTCGGACCGAGCGCGGGATCGCCTCGCGCGAAGGATTGGGAGCGGGCGAGGAGACGGTCGTCGGCTCGGTCCCTGACGGCGCGATCGAGGTCGTCGAGAATGGCCTGAAATACCGGGTGGACCTGCGATCCGGGCAGAAGACCGGTTTCTACCTCGATCAACGAGATAATCGTCGATCCGTCGCGACATACTGTCGGGGCAAGCGCGTACTCGACCTTTTCTGCTTCACCGGGGCGTTCTCGATGGAGGCATTGAAGAACGGGGGGGCGGTCGAATCCCTCGGCATCGACAGCTCGCTCGCCGCCATCGAGCGAGCCCGCGGCCACGCCGCGATCAACGGCGTGGAGCGGGCGCGATTCGAGAGCGGCGACGTTCTCAAAGTGCTGGAGCGACTCCGGTCGGAAGGTCAGCGGTTCGAGGTCGTGATCTGCGACCCGCCCAAGTATGCACCGCAGGCGAAGGACGTCGAACATGCGCTCAAGGCCTACCTCCGCCTGAACCTCGCCGCGCTCGACGTCTTGGCGCCGGATGGAATACTCGCGACTTGCTCCTGTTCCGGTTCGGTGGGGCGCGAGTTGTTCGTCGACCTGATCGGCCAGGTCGCCGAGCAGTCAGGACGTCCCGTCCAGATCCTGGAGCAGCGCGGCCAGGCCCCGGATCATCCCATCTCGGCGAGCTGCCTGGAGACCGAATACTTGAAGTGCTTGATTTGCCGGGTCGAGTAACCGTCGATCTGCATGGGTACTCACTTCCCGGAAGAGCCTTTGGACTGCGCCTTCTTGATAGTGGCGACCTCGTCAAGAAGGGCCTTGAGACGCTTCTCAAGGGCCTCGATGCGTTGCCGATCGGGAGAACCTGTAACCTTGTCCTTATCGTTGGGCTCGATGTGAACGAAGACTCCGTTGCCGGGCACGATCCCTTCGGCGGACTTGACGGTGATCTCGAGACGATCCTTCGTGGGATCGACAGTCTTGACCTCGGCGCTCTTCGGCGGCTTCTGATCGGCGGCGCGAGCATCCAGGGTCATGACCTCGACCACCTTGCGACGCGTCTTCTCGACCGGCTTGTCGACGTCCTTGGAGACGACGGTCGTATGGACCGGCTTTACGGCGACGTAACGGACGGTCGTTTCGACCGGCTTCACGGCGACGGAACGGCGTGACACGACCACGGGTCTGCTCACGCTTTTGCCTTCCGGCGTGCGAGTGACGTGCAGTGCCGGTATGTCGAACTTCAACGGACCGTCGCCGGTCATGACTGTCGCAGGGGCTACTCCCTGAAGCTTGGCCAGACGCGCATGGACTTCGGCCAACGCCTTCTGCTTGGTCTGCACCTCTCCTTCAAGTTTCCTGGCCACGGCCTGGAGCTTCTCGATTTCGGCGTTCTCCTCCGGGCTCAAGGGCTTCTTGGGGGAATGAGGCGCGAGGGACCGGACCACGAGCACCCTCTTTTCCGGGTCTCCTCCGGACCTCTGAAGTGTCACAGTTCCTTTGATCTGGGGGGCGACCTTGACGAGCTCCTCGATCGCCTTGCTCAATTCTTCCTGTAGAGCCTCCTTTTTCCCCGCGGCCGATGACTTGTGCTGCACCTCTTGGAGCATCAGCTTCAGCCGTTGGATGACCTCGTCCAGCGAGCCGGTGACCTCGACGGTCGGCGAGTCCTCGGACTTGATGGTGACCTCGACTTTTCCGTCGGGCGAGCCCTCCAGGCTCGTGACGGCATCGGCGAGGAAGATGCGACTCGTAGCCTCCTGGACCGGAGTGGAGTCTGCTGCGGATGCGGAGAGATCCGCGCCGGTTCTCACCACCAGATCCACGCTCTGTGGTTCTCCGGACTTCTGAGCCCATGAGGCATTGACGGGCAGCATCATGACGGACAGCGCGAAAAGCCCCAGCATGCCGCACCGGCCCATTCGGCGGGGCGTCGATTCACTCAGGATCATGGTCAACCTCCTTCGAAGATGGTGGACTTTGCCGAAGCCGCTGGCAAACAGCGGCTCAGGTCCCTTGGATTTGTCGAGAAAATCGATGGTTTCGAGCAGGGTTTCGGCATAGCACCTGGCGGCGTCGGGGAAGGCCCAGACGACCCAGGCATCGCAGCACTGTTCCTCGGCGTCCCTCAGCGCCTGACGCACCCACCATACGAGCGGGTGCCACCAGAACAGTGCGGTTACGAAGAGCTCGAAGTAGCGAACCCGATGATCGCCCCGTCGCAGATGCGCCAGCTCGTGGACGATCAGCGTCGAGCGTTGCGGCTCGTCGAGCGTCTTCCAGAGGTCCCTCGGGATAATCAGCCGGGAGTTCCATCCCAGGGACCAGATCATCGGCGAGAGCTTCGCCTGGACCCATTCCAGGGCAGGACTGCGCCGCAGTCCAAGCCGGCCGGCCATGGTGTCAACCCGCTCCTGCTCGTTCGGGGACGCCGATCGGGTCTCTCGCAGGAGTCGCTGAAACCTCCGGATGCGACCGAGCGAAACCACGGCGATCGTTGCGGTCCCGCCCATCCAGATCGATGACAGCAGCCATTTCCAGTTTTCCGTGAACCATTCGGTCAAACTCGGAGGAGAGCCAGTTTCCGCGTGCACTTCCTCCGCGATTTCGATCGGCGAGTTCGATTCGACCACAAGGTCCCTTCCGGCCGTTTCGATCTCCGGACCAGCCTGATCGGTGAGTTCGAGAGCGACGAGGGAGGTGACTTCCGCCAACTCGCCCTTGGCGGATGTGACCGGCCAGGGAATCGCCAACTCATAGAGCGGCGGAGTGACCAGCTTCAGGAGCACGAGCAGCCAGAGGCCATGCAGGATCGCCGGACGTCGTGCAAGTGGTCGCGACAGTCCGGCAACCACCATCGCGAGAAATGTCGCCGACACGGCGTTGCTCACGCCGGCACGGAAGAGTGTCTCCACGGCCGCCCCCTTTCTCTCTGGCAGCGAGTTGTCCGCGACGATTTCATTTCCGACGCTTACGATCGAGCTGTTCGATGAGCCCGCGGAGCTCGTTTCGCTCCTTCTCGGAGAGACCCTTCCCCTCGACCAGGTGAGTTAGCAGCGGCGAGAGCGAGCCCCCGCAGAGCGAGTCGGCGACGGCGCGGAGTCGTCGGCCGATCAATTCGTCGCGGTCGATCGCCGCACGGAAGACGTGGACCGGTCCACTCCGGTCCCGGCTCACGAATTCCTTGGTTTCCAGCCGATCGAGCAGTTTCTGCACGGTGGCGTAGACTGAAGTGCCGGTCTGCTTGTAGACCCGCTCGACGAGTTGCCGGATCGTGGACGGGCCCGAGTCCCAGAGCGCCTGCAAGAGCGCCAGCTCGGCTTCCGTCACGTCCTGATTCTGATGGCCCATTCGCTTGACCTCTCCAAGACAACGTGTCTGAGGGAACTGTAAGACAACCTGTCTGAGGAGTCAAGCTGAGAATCGCGAATTTCCCAAAGTGAGAATCCTCGGCAATCAGAAGTGAGCTTCTCTTCGGCCTGTTCCTACAGGTCAGTCGGATCATCCGAGATTTGACGGGCGGCATGAATCACGGTGAGGATCAGAACATACGATTCCTCGACGCGATAGATCACGCGATAATTGCCGACCAGGATCTCCCGAACATCAAGTCGATTCCATTCTTGAACGATTGTACCTGAGCTCGGGAATCGTCTGAGTCGTTCGACCTGCTTCTGGATACGGTCGATCATGCGCCGAGCATAGACCCGTGAATCCCTGGCGATAAACTCGTGGATGAGCCTCAGGTCCGCCCGGGCCGACTCAGAGGCTGTGAAAAAATCGGGCTAGCATGCGGGTGTGAATTCAAGAACAATTGATCATCCTGGTTGCGGTTGGAGAGCGAAACTGCGTGCCATGTTCTGGGCAATGGCGAACCACGTCGCGAC
>JBKQHM010000663.1:0-5664 GCA_052148775.1 Isosphaeraceae bacterium
TCCGGCCACGTCACCATACTTGGTTAGCCTACCCGCGAACCGCGCCAGCGGAGCCGGGTCGACGTAGTCATAATCGTATACCAAAGGCTGTCGGCCATCCGGTGAAACCTCGCGGGTATAGCCTCGATATCCGAGGACCGCGCGCGCCACGGGCAACTCGGCGACGCGGAGCGACGATTCCGCCGAGCGATCGCGGACCGCGATGAATGCCTGGTCATAGTAGCATTCCATATTCGTCTTGATCCGCAATACGCAGTTCGGCCCGGCGAGCTTGCCGCCAAGGTCGAGCGTCGTGAGCCGGGGCATCCCGGCAGGATATCCCGCGTGAGGCTCGATGACCTCCCAGCTCCCGTCCGATCGCCGACGCTCGATCGCCGGGGGCTGCAGCCGGACTCCGGCCGTCGCCGCGGCGTAGTTCGTCTGCGAGTAAGGGTATTCGACCCAGCCGGCCAGGCAGAGCACCAGCCGGTCGTCGGGGGTGAAACGACCGAGTCGATCGCCGAAATCGAGGACGATCCCGTGCTCCTCGGCATAGCCGATCCAGCCGGGACGCTTCGCGAACTCATCCGCCGTAAGGCGATCCCAGTGTCTCAGGGTCTCGGTCAAGCCGCGGCCCTGGAGGTCCTCGGCGAGGACCGGTTCGATCTGCGTCCGCCATGCGAGCAGTTCGCCGGTCGGCCGGGGTCCTTCGGGGGCGAAACGCTCGTCCGGTTTCGACGAGACCCCGGGAGGCCGGTCGACCACCTCGAGACGGACATGGTCGATGTACGCGATCTCGTCCATCGGCTCGGTAATCGAGAGTCGGAAGACGCCACCGGCCGGACGAAGTTGATCGCCGGAGATCGCAACGGCCTCGTCGCGGTCGGGTTGGCTGTAGACCCCCGGGGCAACCAGGTAGCCGAGCCCGCCCCCGCCCAGGAAGTCGCCGAGGCAGACGAAGCGATGTCCGTTCCACGTGAAAAGTACCGGGCAACTCCCCGTCTTGCGGTTGTTCTCGGTGAGGGGCAGTTGCTGGTTGGCGGTGAGATTCAGCTCGCACTGGATCACTCCGTCGGGCCATCGGATGTGCACCAGGTCCGATTTCTCTTTGCGGCCCAGCCCGAGCACCACGGGCGTGATCGACTGGCCAAGGCCGGAGTCCGGGGTCGTATGGTCGTAGTTGACCCGTAGCCCCGCCCCTTCCAGGACCACCCGGGTGCCGATCGCGTGGGAGTTGGTGCGCATCAGCTCGGGTTTGACCCGCCAGTGTCCTCCCAGCCGAAGCGAGAGCCAGTGCTGCCCATTGCCATTGTTGGAGGCGAGACTCGGGGCCTCGCCCGGCCGGATGACCACGACGTCCGGCAGTGGGTCGCCGACCAGGTCGAAGGCGGCCACGCCGTCGCACATGGGACTTTCGGGGCCGACCGGCAAGGATTTCGTTGCGAATCGTTTCCCTTCATTGCGAGCCCAGGTCGGCAGGACAATGTCCTTGGGGTTGACCGGTGCCGCAGGCGAGCCGAGCAGGTCGAACCGGCCGTCGAGGTCCAGGTCGATGGCTTGCGCCGATCGCCATCGCAAGGCGTTGGACGGCCAGTCCTCGAACGTGAGCATCGTCGCCTCGGCGGTCGTCCGCTCGGTCGCATTCCTCCAGGCGAGCACCTGGCCCGATGCACTCGGGGCCAGCAGGTCGGCGCGGCCGTCGGCGTCGAAGTCGGTGGTCAAGACCCCCGACACCTCGGTCGAGAGCGGGAGACCGGCCATTTCCGCCGTATGGAACTGGCCGAGCCGATCGTTGAGGATCGCGATCGGTCGCGCACCATCGGAGACCGAAACCAGGTCCAGGTCACGGTCGTTATCCACGTCGAGGACCGCAATGCCGGTGTGAGGCGTCGCGCCGGCCGACAGGGCTTCGACGTCCGTCCAGGGAGTCCAGGCGATCGAGAGTCCACTCCGGGCCTTGACGTTCTCCCAGGCGACCGCCAACGGTGCCCAGGCCGATTCCGGATTGCCCTTGATCGGCTCGGGCTTCCCATCGTTGCGATAGACGGAATTCGCAAGACCCGACGGTGGTCCTCCCGGGCCGAATGCCTTCTCGGCCTGGTCGGCGGCGCAGTAGTTGAGCACATAGAGGTCAAGATCGCCGTCCTGGTCCAGGTCCAGCCATCGGGCCGTGAGGGACAGCGCCCGCGGTCCCGTCGACTTGAGCCCGATCGAGACGTCCTCGAATGTCTTGCCGTCCCGGTTGCGGAGCAGGCGATTACCTCCGACGCCTGCCAGGAAGAGATCGATGTGGCGATCGGCGTCGAAGTCGGACGAGGTGACCCCAACACTGGATCGGTCCTCGGGCAACCCGAATGAGGCCGATCCATCCTCGAAGCGGCCTTCACCTTTGTTCAACAGCAGAATGTCCCGAATTCCCTTCGCTCCGATGACGGCGGAGCTCAGGTAGAGATCGAGAATGCCGTCACCATCGACATCGAAGGCAGCAATGGCCGGTCCGAATCGTGCCCGTATCCGGCCGATCACGGCGTTCGGACCCGTGAAGTCGTCGGGCTTGACCCACCGCTCTCCCTTTCGTAATTCAACTTGAAAGGGATGTGCGGAGTCGAAGCTCGGGGGAACTAGCTCGGGTTCGGCGAAGGATTCCGGGCGCGAGAAGGGATTGAGCACGCTGGCGTACTTGCCCATCTCACCGTAGACCTTGGCTGCCGACGTGCCTGGCCCGGGGGTCGGCTCGGGCCGATCGGGATTTATCTTCTTCCATCGGGCGAGCAGCTCGTTGAACCGGCCCCGATCCTTTGTGAAACGGGTTGCCATCGCCATCTTGTAAATCGCGGGCGTCAAGTAGGGATCGCGATCGAGGGCCTTGGCGAACAAGGCAATCTGCTCCGGGGCCTGATCCGGACCGGCCGGCCGGGACGGATCCTGGGGATCGGTCATGGTGCCGCCCAGCCAGTACCATCCCGCCGCATCGTTCGGATCGATCTCGGTCACCCGCTTGAAATGCCGATAGGCCTCTCGGAGATTGCCCGTCTGTTCCAGGATGATGCCGCGGCAGAAGTGGGCATAAGCGTTGTTCGGATCACGCTCCAGCACTCCCGCCAGGAGGCCGAGGGCTTCGTCGAAGTTACTGGAGGCCGGGTCGGCCCCCGATTTCTTCGCCTCCTCCGACTTGACGCCCGTGTCATTCAAGAGCGCGATGGCGAGGTTGATCGCGCCGGGGATCCATCCGGGGGCTCGCTTGTGCACCTCGCCGAAAGCCTTGATCGCCTGCGGATACTTGTACTGTTCCATGTATCCCAGGCCCTCGAAGTGGTTCGCCATGACCGTGGCCAGCTCGTCGGGCGGGATCTCGTTCCTGAGAGGCCCGGCGTCCGGACCCTTGGTCGATGGGGTTGATACGGCCGGCCCTTTCGAAATGACCTCTGGTTCGGGCTGCGACTGGCATGCGGAGACCGCCAGGAGCCCGATTGCCGTGATGAAGACGAGGGCCAGGCGCCCGGTAATTCGCGGAGGCATCGTCACGCTCCTCGGAGATAATGGATCGAAGACGAAGGATTTCCATGCCGTTCGGCGGCCGAGGATGGGAAGACGGATATAAGCCCTGGGGACGGTCGATCGGCGCGAGCGGCACCGACTCACGACGAGCGTCCACCGGGGCGATAGATGGGCCGAGCGTAAAGATCAGTATAGGCTTCAGCCCGGAGGTGGGAAAGCAGATGATGGCCGTTGCGTCGCTGGCGTTCGGCGCGTAGGGCCGGCAGGTCGATCGGTCCCACGACGATCTTCTCGCCCGGACCGGGATCCGCCTGGGCCAGGATCCGGCCGTCGAAATCGACAACCATGCTCCCGCCCGGCCATGAGAAGGGCGGATAATTCCGGGCACTCGCCCCCTGATTCGCCGCCACGACGAAGGCGAAATTCTCGACCGCCCGCGCGCGATTGAACAGGGTCCACCAGTCCATCGGCGGCGTTGCCCCCCAGGGGTCCATGTATGCGGAGACGCGGATCAGGATCTCCGCCCCGGCCAGTCCCAGGGCGCGGATGGCCTCGGGGAACAGCCAGTCATAGCAGATCGCCGCCCCGAGCCGTCCGATCTCCGTCTCGGCGACCGGGAATAACGGCTCGTCGTAACCCGGCAGGTCGTGCGGACTCGCATGGACCTCCCAGGGCAGCCAGGGGTTCACTTTCCGGTAACGAGTCAGGATCCCGTCCGGTCCGATCAGACACGTCGTGTTGAACACTACGCCCGGCCACTTCGCGTCGACCTCCAGGAAGGAACCGGTCTGGATGTAAACCCCCATCTCCCGCGCTTTCTTGACGTAGCGCTCCGTGTGCTCGTTGGGGATCGGCACTGCCAGCCGATCGATCAGTTCGTCGACCGTCTGGTAGATCGGCGCGGCATGGGCGAACTCGGGGTAAACTACGAGTTTAATGTCGAAGAACGGGCCGTAACCGACGACCGCGCGATCGAGCATCTCCAGCAGGTCGCCGACCCGCTCGGGCAACGTGGCGCGATCTCGAATGCAAGGTAAATCGGTCTGACAGGCGGCGGCGTAGTAGCGGGCGATCTCGGGCATACCGGCTGGGGCCTCGGATGGTGCGGTGTCATTCGTCGGGTTCGGCCTCTTCATCCGGCCGGAGCTTGACCTGGCTGCTGGCGTCGAGGAAGGCGTTCAGCGCGATGTCCGCCTTGCGATTCGGGTCGTTGAGCCGCAGGAAGACATCGGCGGCGCGCTCGGTCCGCCCGGAGAGGAACCACTGGGCTCCGAGGATCAGCCAGGCGTCGCGGTCGTTAGGATGGACCTGGACGTGGGATTCCAGGCGCGCAATCTGCCGGGCGAATTCGGCCGGCTCGCCGTAGATCGACTGGATGTCGTTTGCCGTCTCGATCCAGCCGGGCTGGGCGGTCTCGGCATCGCGGAGCCGGGCGGCCGCCGCGGCATAGTTGCCCCGGACGAGGGCGACCTGGGCAAGCCGGACGAACGGGGCGGCCAGATCGGCGGCGGCGCGATTGGCCTTCTGGTAGCGTTCCTCGGCCTTCTTCAGGTTGCCGGCCCGGAATAGCCTATCCCCCACGACCATTTGTTGTGTGGCTGTGGCCGCGTCACTCGGTACGGCAACTTGCGGCTTAGCTCCCCTACCCCAGCGCTCGAGGGCCTCCCGAGGGGGAGCGACAACCGCGGGCCCGCGCATCGGCATGGGTGGCGGGTACATCCCTCCGTACGGGTAGTAGCCGAATCCGCCCAAACCCAGCATCATGCCCGGATAGTAAGCGTAGCCCCCGAAAGGGCTCACAGCGGCGAAATACGGGAATCCATACGAGCCCCAGTAGCCGCCGCCGACCGCTGCGAGCTGAGCCCCACCATGTCCACCTCCGCCGTGCATATGTCCGTGCTGGGCACTGGACACGCAGGGGGCGAACAACAGAAAGGTCACGCCAAGGCAAAGCATCTTGCGGCCGGGCATGATGGGTCGAAGCCTCATTCCTGGATGAATGAACGGGTTTATCTTATTATTGTAAAGGAGGTCTCTCGGAATCAATAGATGCGGAGCGAATCCAGCAGTTCCGCAACTCGGCGGTATTTGAGAAGCCAAGACGGATTCAAGGCCTCGACCTCGCGGGTTTTACGGTTTTATGGGCTGGCGGGGTTGTCGGAGAGGCACTTTCGGGGGGTGGTCGAC
>JBKQHM010000664.1:0-15155 GCA_052148775.1 Isosphaeraceae bacterium
TCCAGCCGGTCGGCGGTCCCGTCCCCCGCGCTCGATCGTCCGCGCGACGCCAGCAGCGACCGGGCGATCTCCCGATGCCGCTGGCCGGACGTCTCGTTGCGCGCGATCTCGCGCAGGGCGTTCTCGATCTCCCCGTTGGCCAGCAAGGCCGGAGTCTTCTGGATGAGCTGGAGCGCCTTCTCGCGGACCCCGCCGTTCTCGGCCATCAGGCCGCCGCTCATCACGCCGACCAGCCGCAGGTCGCCCCTGAGACCGGCCTCGGCGCCGATCCGATCGAGCAAGGCGATCCGCGACGCCGGGTCCGGATCGTCGAGCGCCTTGCGCAACAAGGGACCGGCGACCTTCGACCTCGGCTCCATCGCCATGCGGATCGCCGCGACCCGGACCCTCGCGTCGGCGTCGCGGAGGCCGCGTTCGATCGCCTCGCGGACGGGGCGATCGGCCCAGAGTGACGGGAAAGACCGCAGCGCGGTCAGCGCGGCGGCGCGGACGGTCGGATTCTCGACCTCGATGTTCGTGCGGACCTTCGTCGCCGGGTCGTCGGACTGCGCGACCGGCCCGATCCGGCCCAGGACCCCCAGCGCGGCGGCGCGGGCGTCGGGGTCCGGCCGTGCCAGCAACTCGTCCACCATGGCCATGGTCTCGGCGTCAAGCTGGCCCGGGGCGACCTTCAAGGCGAACTCTTTCGTCATGGTCCCGGCCCAGGTGCGGACGCCGTCGTCGGGGTCGCCGAGGCGTCGCAGGACGGACCGGGCCAGGTCGGCCGATCGGTCGCCGCGGATCGTCACCAGCGCCTGGAGCGACAGCCGGCGGATCGTCGGGTCGGGGTCGGACATGCTCGCGGTGAGCGACTTCGCGATCCGTTCGGTCATGTCGCCGTGGAAGAGCATCGGCTCCAGGTCGTTGCCGATCCGGCCGCCGAGCACCGGCCGCTCGAAGAACTCCGACATCGCGCGGAGCACCCCCTCACGCTGGAGCCGATTGCCCGACTCCAGGATCGCGACGTACTTGCCCCCCAGTCGGTTGACCGTCGCGCGCTGGCCGTCGGTGGCCTTGCGGCGATCCTCGGCGCGTGCGAGCGACGGAATCCAGTTCTGGTCGAGATAGCGGATGTTCTCGTCGCCGATGATGTAGAGGGCCTCGATGAGGTTGCGGCGGACCCACGGGTGCCGCGGCTCGGCCAGGCCGGCGATCAGCCGGTCCTCGATCCGATTCCGCAAGGCCGGGTCGGACCGCCAGTACCACCAACGCCACAGCCCCTTGATCGCCTGCATGGCGACGACCGGGTCGGGATCGTCGAGCCGTCCGAGCAGCGCGTCGGCCAGGGCGGTTTCCTGCGACAGGTCGCGGAAGTGGGCGGCGAAGACGCGCGTCGCGCCGCGGCGAGTCCGGTCGTCGGGCGACGCCAGGTCCGCGCGGAGACGGTCGACCAGGAGGCGCTGGGCCTCGGTCTGTCCCGGCCGGGTCGAGCCGTTGAGGCGGTTGCCGAGCCGCCGCAGCGCATCGGCCGCGGCGCGTCGCACGACCTTGCTCTCGTCGCCGAGGCACTCCGACAGCCCCGCGATCGCCGATCCGTCGCCGATCCGGCCCAGCGTCCGGCAGGCCGCGTATCGGACCATCGGCGCCTCGTGACGGAGCTTGGCAATGATCGCTGCCTGGAGCTCGGCGGGGGTGTCGTCCCAGATCTGCTCCAGGTCGCGGATGAGGGCGGCCGGTGAACCGATGCGGAGCCAATTGGGCTGGGGGCCGAGCGGCCCGTTCCAGCCGTCCGGGCGCCGTTTCGGATTGGGATAGAGTGATGACAGGGCCATCATGGCCCACTGCGTCTCCCGGAACGGCGTCCGGAACTGCTCGTAGGGGTTGAGGTCGAACCAGCCGCCGAACGCCTGCTGGCGGGTCAAGATCGCCAGGATCCCCCGTCGCATCGCCGGGTCGTCCGGCGGTCGACCGGCGAGGTGGAGGGCGTAGAGGCTCTCGCCCGTCTGCATCTCGGTGATCGGGTAGTTCGGGTCGAACTTGACCGACCAGTGCCCGTTCGGCCGCTGGAGGGACAGCAGCCGCCGGACGTTCGCCTCGATCGGCCCGGCGAGGGTTTGCCGCTTCGGGTCGAGCAGGCAGAGGCCGATCGTCTGCGCGGCGAGGTCGCGGGTGTGGGCCGGCTTCCCGGTCGGCAGGAGACGGGCCACGAGATCCCTCGTCGCGGCGTATCGAGGATCGCTGGTACGCTGGGCGACCTCGTCGAGCTGTCGCCAGCTATCGGTGGCGACCTTGTAACGGCTCACCGGGTTGTTCCCGTTGCTCTCGTCCGGCGGCAGCTCGGTCCGGCCGTCGTAATAGAGCTTGAGGAACTCGGCGATCCCGCGATGGAGGTTGTCGCGGCGATCGCCGGCGAAGCGTTCCTCGTAATCCATGAGCATGGTCGAAAGCCGGCCCAGGACGTTCGCTGGCGCCGGGATCATCCGGGCCCAGAGGGCTTGCTCATGGCCGTGGAACGGGACCGGGTTGTTCGCCAGCCGCTCGGTCAGGAACTGGAGCGCGAACGGCTGCTCGACGTCATAGCCCGCCTTGACGGCCGCCAGGGCCGACTGGGTCGTGAAATGGGTGGGGTGGCAGGCGACGCAGGTCGAGGTCTCGTGGTGGAAGTTGGCCACGCGATCCATCGGATGCCCCTTGCGGGGCGTGTTGGCATGCCAGCTATCGCCGGCGAGGAGCTGGAAGTCCATCGCCGTGCGGATCGCCTTGCGGGCCGACGCGGCGATGGCCTCGGGCCCGGCCTTCTCCGCGTCGTCGGGCTTGAGGTACGGCGGCACGTCGAACAGCTTGGTCCGGAGCTGGTACTCCGGCTGGCAGGCGTCGACCCGGACGAAATAGGTCCCCCGGGCGATCACGCGCGTGGTGAATTTGTTCGCGCCGGGCCTCGGCGGCCGCTCGCGCTGGAGGCTCTGCGGGTCGATCCCCTCGGTGTACTCGACGAGCCGGCCGTCCTTCTTCTGGTAGACCCGCACGTCGGGCGGGATGTCCCGGTCGACGAAGTCGAGGGCGAAGAAGGCGAGCCGGCGGCCCTCCCCATCGTAGGTGAACGTGTACCAGTCGACTCCCGCGCTGTTCTCCGCGTCGGTCGGTTGCTCGCCCATCGGCAAGTAAGGCCGGTCGTCGGCCAGGGCGTAGACGGTCCGACCCAGAACGAGGCGGTTGGCCGACTCGGGCGTGTCGTTCGGCTCGGTCTCGAACGCCACGCGGTCGACGGCGCGGGGATCGCCCGCGTCGGATTTCGCCGTCTCCTCGGCTTTTCCGAGATCGGCGACACGGACGGCCGCGCGGGGGGGCGCGCCGGGATCGGCCTTCGCCTTCGGGGACAACTCGACCGTGATCCGGAGCGTTTCGCCCTTGTCCTGCCGGACGATCCAGGTCGCGTCCGGATCGCCGAGATGCAGCGTCTTCGACAGGGTCGAGGTCGAGCCGGCTCGCGCGGTCGGACGCTCGACGGCCGCCTCGATCGCCAGGCCCGTCGGGATTCGCCCGGGACGGTCGATCGCGATCAGTACCGAGCGCAGCCTGGCCTCGTCGGGCGCCGGGACGTTCACGACCATCGGGGCGTCGGGTGCGAGTTCGCGCTCGATGCTCAGTCGATCGGATGGCGGTCCCGCGGCCATGAGGAGGTCGGGCATTCGCGAGCCCAGCCCGATCACCATGGTCACGACGACGGAAAACCGCGCGATCACCCCGATTCTCATGGCCGCTCATCCCCCGGTGTGCGTCTTGCCAGGTCCCGGTCGAAACCGTCTCGCGTCATATTAGCACATGGTCGGGAGGTCCGGTCGAGGATTCGTGCAAGAAATGCGCCCACCGTGAGGAACCCCCCCTCCCGACATCAGGTCATATCCTGCCGGGCATCAGGAATTTCCTGATGCTTTATTAAGAAGGGACCGTTTGAAAAGGAATGACGCTTCTCCGTACTATAGTGATCGACCTGGTTGCGTTGAAGCACTCAAAGGGCGTTGACCGCCTGATTAGGCGATCCATGGAGAGGATAGCAAGAACGATGATCGATCGGTTGGTCAGTTGAGTGTAAATCGGGACGGAGCCGTCCGCCACGCGTTCTATGGGCACGATTCGCGACGCGACCAGGTGGGATTGCTTTTCTTGGATTCTGCACTCATTGCAATCGTGGTCGGCAATGTGACCGGACTACTCAGGCCCGAACGGTGATCGTTCTTCTTTAGGAGTTGACATCATGATTCCTCCCATCGATACGGCGGATTGCAACGCCGATCCCGCGCCGGCGACGCTGACGGGCGGCGGGCTCGCGCATCGGCTCTCGCGAGAAGAAGTGCGGCTGCTGGCGACGCGGATCGCCGACGGCGACCGCGAGGCCCGCAACGTCCTGGTGCAGGCGAATCTCGGGCTGGTGGTGCGGGTGGCGCGGCAATACGTGGGGCGTGGCATGATGATGGATGACCTGGTCGGCGAGGGGAACCTGGGACTGATCCGCGCGGCCCAGGATTTCGACCCGCAGGTCGGGACCCACTTCAGCACCTATGCGACGTACTGGATCAAGGAGTCGATCCTCTCGGCCCTGATGAACACGACGTCAACGATCCGCCTGCCGGCGCACGTGTTCCGGCTGCTGATCAAATGGGGCCGGATGGAGCGATCGCTCGGGCGTGCCTTGGGCCGCGCGCCGACCACGGAGGAGATCGCCTCGGCGATGGGATTGAACGAGTACCAGAAGGGCCTCCTGGCCAAGGCGCGCCATGCCCGAGGGCTGCGGCTGGAGAGCGGCCTGTCCCTGGGCCCGCGCCCCTGGTTGGCCGCGAAGATGATGGATGCCCAGGCGGCGCCCGATGCCTCGATCGAGGCCGACGACGAGCGGGACTACCTGCTGGCGCGGATGAGCCGGCTGGACAACCGCGAGCGCGCGGTCCTGATCCTCCGCTACGGCCTCGGCAGCGAGCCGCCCCTGAAATACAGCGAGATCGGCCGACGCCTGGGCGTGACCCGGGAATGGGTCCGCAAGATCGCGAAGCAGGCGATCGAGAAGCTCGTCCAGGGCCTACCCGCCCATCGCGACGTGCCGTATGAGGGGCGGCGGGGCAATTCGTACGAGGCCCCGATGGCCCCGGTTCCCCTGGCCGAGGCGCCCGGCTCGCCGACCGACTCGGATCGACCGGTCTCGGGGGCCTCGGCGCGGGCCGCTCGTAATGCCTCGCGCGAATGTTCCGTGCGCGGCTGTGCCGAGGCCGGATTGCACCCCCAAGGGGTGTGTCACCTGGCCCGGTGCGGCTGATGGGTCCCAATCATCCGGAGTCGAGACGGGCCAGGAATAACTTCCTGATCTCGAGGGTTGGTTCGGCGCGGGTCACCAGACCCCGCCGTCCGCGAGACCGCAGGTCTCCCGCAGAGCTCGGAGTGGGAGACCTTGCCACAACTTCGTCCCCGATCGCACGAATTTCGGGAGTTATTCCCGGCCTATTCCTTGGCGTCGTCGGCTCCTTCCGCTCGGGCCAGTTTGCGTGTCATGATGCGTGCGATGGTGAGTGTGGGTTGGCGGCCCGCCAAGAAAAAAGGTCTTGTCCTTCTCATCTTGCTTTTGATTTCGGCATGGCTTAACCTGGTCTTGGTTGCCGTTAATTGGGCTTCTCTATCGTATCACGAGCCTACCAAGGCGCGCGTATGCCATCATGTAAGAGTGTGCCAGGCGAGTGGAAGCCCCTGTCGGTATGCGGTATTGCTCGTCAAGCAACTTGAGCGTTCCCATTTCTGCTGCCCGTTCGCTTTCTCCGAATCGCAAGATGCTCGTTGTGTTGAATTGAATGAATGCAGTTTTTGGGTGAATGGTGTTCTTTCGTCACGGATTTGTGTCGATGAGAATCCGTTCGTTTCGGTTGTCTTCGTGGTCCTGGCGGGACAGGCATGAGGGATGCAAGGCTGTCTTCGGTACGCGCGAGGGATCCGGCCTTGGATTGAGGGGAAGCGATCGGGGGGCGACGAGGACGATCGGTCGGCTCGGAGTCGGGGGCGGGGCGGTAGCGGATCGGGAGTCGGAATCGTTGACGTCGATCAATTCCGCGGGATCCGGGAGTGATGGGCGTCTCGGCATCGGTAGGGGCGGGCTGGACCTCGCGTGTGGCGGCCCCGCGAATTGACGACGCGTGAGCGGGTCAAATTCATCATGGCGACGATCCTGGTAGTTGACGACCGTCCGGATAATCGCAGGGCGCTCGTGGAGCTGCTCGGGTGCTCGGGCTACGAGATGCAGGAGGCCGCCGGCGGGGCCGAGGCGCTCGCCAAGACGAGGCGCGAGCACCCCGACCTTGTGATCACCGACATCCTCATGCCGGTGATGGACGGCTACGAGTTCGTGCGGCACCTGCGCGCCGACCCGGATGTCGGCGCGACGCCGGTCATCTTCTATACGGCCATCTATGACCGGAGCGAGGCCCGGGCGTTGGCGCGGAAATGCGGCGTGGCGCGCCTGCTCATCAAGTCGATGGAGCCGGAGGAGGTCTTGCGGGCCGTCGCCGAGGTCCTGGGATTGGACCGAGCCTGCGGGCTCGCCGCGGCGGCCGGGGCGATCGAGCGCGACCACCTGCGCCTGCTCAACGACACCCTGGCCGAGAAGGTCGACGAGCTCGCGGCGGCCAACGGCCGGCTGGTGTCGCTGATCAATCTGGGGAGCTCGCTGGCCCGGGAGCGGGACCCGTGTGGGTTGCTCGTCCGATGTTGCCGGGCGGGGCGGGAGATGATCGGCGCGGGGCACGCCATCCTCGCAATGCTGGATGAGGGGGGCAAGCGGTTCGACCACGTCTTGACCGATGGCCTTGACGAGGCGTCGCCGGCCCGACTGGTCTCCCCCAGGCCCGGGGAGGGGCTGCTGGGCCGGGTGGTCACCGCGGGAGCAACCTTGCGAGCCGCCGCCGTCCGCGTCGAGGGATGGCCCCTGGTGATCTCGCCGGGACATCCCCCGGCCGGCTCATTCCTCGGCGTGCCCGTGGCCACGGCGGGGCAGATCTACGGCGTGCTCGCCTTCGTCGACAAGGCGGACGGCGCCCGGTTCAGTCTCGAGGATCAGGGCCTGGCCGAGAGCCTGGCGGGGCAACTGGCCGTCGCTTACGAGCACGCCTGCCGCAAGGCCGAGGTCGAGCGGCATGCCGCTCGACTGGAGCGTTACGCGGAACGCCAGGCGATACTGCGGAAGATCGATCGAGCGATCCTGTCCAGCCATCGCCCGCGCGAGGTGGCCTCGGCGGCCTTGCACTCCCTCCGCCAACTGGTCGACTGCTGGTCGATCGGCGTCTGGCTGATCGACTGGGAAGGTCGGACCGTGGAGAAGCTGGCCGAGGTGGGCGCCGGCGAGCCGCTCCTGCCCGCGTGGTCGAAATTGCCCCTCGAGGCACTCGGCGACGAGGACGTCGAGGCGGTCCGCGCGGCGGGAGAACGCGTGGTGGAGGACGTCGACCGCCTGGCCGAGCCGTCGGAGGTCGTCCGGATCCTCCGGCCGGCGGGCCTCCGATCGTACGTCCGATTGCCGATGGCCTTCGAAGGCCGCGTGATCGGGGCGCTCTCCCTGGGCTCGGACCGCACCGGCCGCTTCGATGCGGAGCAGCTCGACATCGCCCGGCAGGTGGTCGACCAACTGGCGATCGCCATCCGGCATGCGCTCTCCTTCGGCCAGGTGCTCTCGGGACGCCAGCGGATGCGCACCCTCTCCCGTCAATTGCTCAGGGCCCAGGAGGAGGAGCGGTGCCGCATCGCCCGCGAGCTGCACGACGAGATCGGCCAGTCGCTCACGGCGATCCGGATCAATCTGCAACGGGCGATGATGGGCTCCGACCCGGGTTCGACGTCGTCTTACCTGAGGGAGAGCGACGGCCTGATCGATCGCGTGCTCCAGCAGGTGCGCCACATCTCGCTGGACCTCCGGCCTTCCATGCTGGATGAACTGGGGCTGGTGGCCTCGATGCGATCGCACCTGGATCGCACGGCGCGGCTCGCGGGGTTCGTCGGCCGCTTCGCCGCCGACCCGCCGGAGATCCACCTGCCCGCCGAGATCGAGATCGAGTGCTTCCGCATCGCCCAGGAGGCGTTGACCAACGTGGTCCGCCATGCCCAGGCGCGTCAGGTGGAAGTCTCGCTTTCGCGGCACGTGGGACGGCTGGACCTGGTCGTCCACGACGACGGGACCGGCTTCGACGTGGCCGCGGCGCGCCAGCACGCCGCTCACGGCGGTAGCCTCGGCCTCCTGGGGATGCAGGAGCGGGCCGCACTGCTCGGCGGGCGGATCACCATCGAAGCCAAGCCCGGCCTGGGCACCAGGGTCCACCTGCGCGTCCCGCTACAATAACCGGGCGCCGATGGGCTCGCCCGGAGGAACGGGCCGGGAATAAGGACCAGGCCGGGAAGGGTTTCCCGACGTTTACGGAGTCGCGGAGCGCCGTGGCAAGGTCTCCCGACTTTGCTCCAGGTCCCGGACACGGCGGGGTCTGGAGACCACTGCCGTGAAGATCTCCGGAGGCTGCAAACGCCTGGCGAATCGGGGCTTGGGGCGATGCCCCCCAGGGGTGCCGCAGCAGGGAAGATCTTCACAGCAGTGGCCTGGTGACCCGCGCCGAGCGCAGGTCGATCACGAGATGGAATTCAGGACATATCAATTCTGATCGGGCGGCGGCGGAGCGTTTCCGCGCGGCCTGCGGCCCCCGCCGGGAGGAGGACCGCCGCCATCGGGAGGGCCGTCGCCATCGGGAGGAGGGCCGCCGGGGCCGAATCCGCCGGGAGGAGGACCGCCCGGGCCGAATCCACCCGGAGGAGGGCCGCCGGGACCGAATCCGCCGGGACCCCGCTCGCGCATCTCCTTGAGTTGCTGCTTTTGCTCGGCGTTGAGGATCTTGTCCAGCTTGGCGTCGACCTCCTTCTGCAAGGCGTCGACCTGCTTCTCCTGGTCGGCGGTCAACGACAGGCGCCGGCGGAGCATCCCCGGGAGGATCTGGCCCGGCTGAGGGGGCCCGCCGCCCGGCCCGCCGGGTCCGCCGAAGCCGCCCGGCCCGCCGCCGGGACCGCCGAAGCCGCCGGAGCGGCCCCGGGTGTTCGCCCGCTCGCGGACCTGCAACGCGTTCAGCTCCGGCCGGGTGACCGTGCCGTCCTTGTTCGTGTCCGCCCGGTCGAACAGGCGGTGCAACCGCTCATCGGTCACCTCGGTCTTGGTCAGCTTGTCGTCCTTGTTCTGATCGAATGCCATCAACTGGGCCACCAGGTCGGCGCCCGACGACCTCGCGCCCTGGCCGGGCGGCTGTGCCACCAGGGAAGACGCCGCGGTCAGCACACCGCAGCCCAGGATCACGTACAAGAAGGTTCGCATCAGTCTCCTCGAATGGGTTGAGTACTCGGGATTTTCGGATCGGAGATATCGGGTTTCGGATCAGAGATTGCCGATTCCGGTCGGGTCTCTGCGATGTCGAGCTGGCAACGTGGTCACCGGCTCGCCGACCGGCCGCGCTGGAGGACCTGCTCATCCGGGGTGCGGCCCAGGACGATGTCGAAGTGTGCGGTCAGCTCGCCGATCTTCGAGCCGGGCAGCGGCTTGAAGTCGGCCATGATCAGCTCGCGGTCGAGCAGGCTGCCGGCCGAGTAGAAGATGCCGTCGTTCTCGTTGCCCGGGAATCCGTTGATCATGAGCTGGGTCGTGAGCAGCTCGCGGCCGCCGCGCTTGATCTTGAAGTGGATGTGGGGGGCGGGCCGACCCGGGTACGGGACCGGCTTGATGGTCCGGAAGTAATACTCGCCGGTCGAACCGGTCGTGAACCGGCCGAAGCCCTGGAAATTCTTGTCCTGCTTGTTGCGGGTGGTGCTGCTGTCGCCGGTGTGGAGGTACACCTCGTTGGCGTCGCACTGCCAGATCTCGACCGTCGCATTCCGGACGGGGCTCCCGGTGGGTCCCAGCACGCGCCCCGAAAGGTGCGTGATCTCGCCGACGGCGGGGGTGAGCTTGTCGTTGACGATGATCAGGTCGTTGTCGGTGTCGAGCGGGAGCTTGTCCGGGTAGAAGGGGCCTTCGGTCAGGGGCGGCGTGCGGAGGAGTTGCTCGGCGAACAGGCCGCGGGTCGTGAAGAAGGCCGCGCCCAGGGCACCCAGGAAGAGTCGGCGGTCGGGGAGGTGGATTGGGGACTGCATGAGTGGAATAACCTCCGGGGACAAAGTGATCGGACCGGGTCAGGAACGTGTCGTTCGCGATGCCGTGACCACGCACGTGGGTGCGTGATCCGGACGGGGCCACTTCTCCTATCGCGTGGACCTATTCTGTAAAACGTAGCGATACGCCATCCGGAGACAGGAGCCGTCCAGAAAACGAGCCCCGGCGCACCGGTGCGCCGGGTTCATCCGGCCGTCGGCCGTCGAAACGATCAAGAATTGCATGGACAGCCGTGCCACCGATGGATTATCGTTGAACCGGCGTTCCCCGGCAATGCCACGGGGTTGCGCTTTTCTCGCACGATCCGGTTCCCGGGTCGCACCAAACGCTATTGACGTTCGACCGTCCCCGCCTCTCCGTCCAGGCCCCGTCATTGACGGTCCGAGCCCGGTCAGTGAATTGGCGAAGACCTGGAGATATGCCAATTTTCGATGGTATCATGAAGCAATCTCGCGAAACGACAGATCGCATCGTGCGTCCCGAACGACGTTAACGGCCCAGACCTCCGAGGCGAGGAAGCGTCATGACGACCGCGATTCGCATCCTGATCGCCGACGACCATACCCTGCTGCGCGCGGGCATCCGCGCCCTGCTGGAGAACCTACCGGGCATCGAGGTCGTCGCGGAGGCGCGCAATGGCGAGGATGCGCTGGCCGCCGTCGATTTGCACAGGCCGGATATCGTACTCACCGACATCGCCATGCCCATGATGAACGGCCTGGAGCTCGCCGCTCGCCTGGGCCGCGACTTCCCGGGCATCAAGACGATCATCCTCTCGATCCACTCCGAGGAGGAGTATATCTGCCGCGCTCTCCAGGCCGGCGCCGTCGGATACCTGTTGAAGGACTCCAGCGCCAACGAGCTGGGCCTGGCGATCGAGGCGGTCTCGCGCGGCGATTCCTACCTGAGCCCGGCCATCTCCAAGCATGTCATCTCGGATTATACCCGACGCAACGGCGGCGACCCCCGGGCCCCCGGCCTGCTCAGCCCCCGCCAGCGCGAGATCCTCCGCCTGATCGCAATGGGCCAGACGACCAAGTCCATCGCCCGCACGCTGGGCATCAGCTCCAAGACCGTCGAGACCCACCGCGCCCAGCTCATGGATCGCCTCGAAATCTACGACATCGCCGGCCTGGTCCGCTACGCCATCCGCCAGGGCCTGGCCACGCTCGATGAATGAGCGTCGTCGCGATCGAGGGAAACCCGGTCCCTCATTCGAGCACTTCGCGCGGACAGGGCGCACCCGATCGTCCCCTGGCCGATGGCTGCGAACTCCGAACGAATTCCACCTCAACTCCTTGACTCGGGACGATCCGCTACTAAATAGTGGCTTCAAGGTCCTTGGAGGCGGAGTCCCGGCACCCGGAAGACGCCGGTTTCACCCCCGGGCGCGGGCGGACCCGGCCGTCGTCGGCATCCGGCGCGACTTCGAGACGGCCGAGATTCAGGCGATCGTCTGGCGAGACCGGGCGGATCGAATTCATGGGAGCAAGTCGGATGAGAGTCGTGACGTGGCTGTTGTCGTGTGCATTCCTCCTCGTGGTGAATGCCGCGGAGGTCTCCGCCCAGGCCCCGAAGAAATCCGCCCCGGCGGCCGAGAAGAGCAAGCGCGCCGCCAGGCCGAGGGAATCGGTCGGGCCGTCCGACCCGAAGACCGCCGCCAACCCGGCGGCGCGGATCAAGGCCCCGAAGGGGTTCCGGGTCGAGCTCCTCTACTCGGTCCCCAGGGAGTCGCAGGGCTCCTGGGTGAACATGACGGTCGACCCCAAGGGCCGGCTGATCGTCTCGGACCAGTACGGCAAGCTCTACCGCGTCACGCCCCCGGCGATCGACGGCAAGGCCAAGGCCACCGAGATCAAGGTCGAGCCGATCGACGTCGCCATCGGCGAGGCCCACGGGCTGCTCTGGGCGTTCGATAGCCTCTACGTGGTCGTCAACCGCGGCCGTCGGTACGACAGCGGGCTCTACCGCGTCCGCGACGCCGACGGCGACGACCGCCTCGACACCGTCGAGCCGTTGCGGAAGCTCAACGGCGGCGGCGAGCACGGCCCGCACGCGGTGGTCCTCTCGCCCGACGGCCGGTCGCTCTACGTCGTCGCCGGCAACGCCACCAACCTGACCGAGCTCTCCAACTCCCTCGTGCCGAAGGTCTGGGGCGAGGACAACCTCCTGCCGCGGATGGTGGACGGCAGCGGATTCATGTCCGGCGAGAAGGCACCCGGCGGCTTCATCTGCCGCGTCAGCCCCGACGGCAAGCGGTGGGAGCTGGTCTCGATGGGCTACCGCAACCCGTTCGACATCGCCTTCAACCGCGACGGCGAGCTGTTCACGAACGACTCCGACATGGAGTGGGACGTCAACACGCCCTGGTATCGGCCGACCCGCGTCCTGAACGCCACCAGCGGCTCGGAGTTCGGATACCGCAACGGCGCCGGAAAGTGGCCGGCCTACACGATCGACAGCCTGCCGCCGGTGGTCAACGTCGGCCCCGGCTCGCCCACCGGCGTGACGTTCGGCTACGGCGCCAGGTTCCCGTCGAAGTACCAGGAGGCGCTCTACCTCTGCGACTGGAGCTACGGCAAGCTCTATGCCCTGCACCTGAAGCCCAAGGGTTCGAGCTACACCGGCGAGCTGGAGGAGTTCCTGGCCGGCACGCCGCTGGCCCTGACCGACGTGGTCATCAACCCGAAGGACGGGGCGATGTACTTCCAGGTCGGCGGCCGGATGACGCAGTCGGGCTTCTATCGCGTCACCTACGACGGCGGCGAGCCGACCGCCGAATCGGTGCCGGTCGAGGGCCGCGACACCTTCGAGGCCCGCGCCCTCCGGCACGAGCTCGAGCGGTTCCACGGCCGCAAGGAGCCGAAGGCCATCGGCGCCGCCTGGCCGTACCTGGGCCACCCCGACCGCTTCATCCGATGGGCCGCCCGCGTGGCCATCGAGGCCCAGGACCCGTCGCGATGGCGCGAGCGCGCCCTGGCCGAGTCGTCGAGCCCCGAGGCGGCGCTCAACGCCCTGCTGGCCCTGACCCAGGTCAGCGCCCAGGACCCGGCCCACCGCCGCAAGGACGACCCGGCGCCGGACCCCGCACTCCGCGACAAGATCCTCGCCGCCCTCGACCGGATCGCCTGGGACTCGCTCGATCACGCGCGGCAGCTCGACCTGCTGCGCGTCTACCAGGTCGTCCTCAACCGATTCGGCCGCCCCGATGACGCGACCGTGGCCCGGCTGATCCAGCGACTCGACCCGCACTATCCGGCCTCCAGCCGCGAGCTCAACACCGAGCTGATCCAGGTGCTCGCCTACCTCCAGGCGCCCGACGCCGCCGCGAAGACCGTCGCCCTGCTGGGACGGGCGCCGACCCAGGAGGAGCAGCTCGAATATGCACGGGCCCTGCGCGTCCTGAAAACCGGCTGGACCCCCGCGCTGCGCGACGCGTTCTTCTCCTGGTTCCCCAAGGCCGCGCTGTTCAGGGGCGGCAACAGCTTCCCCGGCTTCATCGCCAACATCCGCCGCGACGCGATGGCCCACCTCGACGAGGCCGAGAAGGCCCGGCTCAAGCCGATCATGGAGGCGAAGCCGGCCTCGACGGCCTCGGCCGCGGCGGGCCCCGAGCGGAAGTTCGTCAAGAAATGGACGCTCGACGAGCTGGTCCCGATGGTCGAGGGCGGCCTCAAGGGCCGCGACTTCGACCCCGGCCGGGCGATGTTCGCCGCCGCCAAGTGCTTCGCCTGCCACCGATTCGACAACGAGGGGGGCGGGGTCGGCCCCGACCTCTCGGGGATCGCCGGCCGGTTCAGCACCCGCGACCTGCTCGAGTCGATCGTGGTGCCCAGCAAGGCCATCAGCGACCAGTACGAGGCCGTGGTCATCGCCACCAGCGACGGCCGCGTGGTCACGGGCCGGATCGCCAACCTCCACAACGACCAGATCGCGATCGTCACCGACATGCTCGACCCCGGCCACATGGTGAATGTCCGTCGCGGCGATATCGAGGAGATGAAGGCGTCGCCGGTCTCGATGATGCCGGAAGGGCTGCTCGACACGCTGGACCGCGACGAGATCCTCGACCTGGTCGCGTATCTCCTGTCGCGCGGCGACCGCGAGAACCCGATGTTCCGCCGCGTCGGCGTGGGGCTGCGGAGCGTCGCCCCCGTCGCGGAGGGCGGCTCGGAGCCGTTCTTCAACGGCAAGAACTTCGAGGGCTGGGAAGGGCTCCTGGACTACTGGAGCGTGCAGGACGGCGCGATCGTCGGCAAGGCGCCGGCCGATGGCCTGAAATTCAACACGTTCCTGTGCAGCAAGAAGACCTACAAGGACTTCGAGCTGACCTTCCAGTTCCGGCTCAAGGAAGGGAAGGGCAACAGTGGGGCGCAGTTCCGGAGCCGGGTCGTCGACGCCGAGAAGTTCGCCGTCGCCGGCCCGCAGGCCACCATCAGCAAGCCCTTCTGGGGCGGCCTCTACGGCGAACGCGACCCCGGCCACTGGTTGAGATTGCCCAAGCAGAAGGTCGTGAGAGAGATCATCAAGCCGGCCGAATTCAACGACTACTCCGTCAAGTGCGTCGGCAAGCACGTCACGATCAAGCTCAATGGCACGACCACCGTCGACGAGGTCTTCCCGGAGGTGCCCGACGAGGGCCTCATCGCCTGGCAGCTCCGCGAGGGCTTCCCGGCCATGGAAGTAACGTTCCGGAATATCGATTTCAAGGACCTGAGCCGATAAGCGTTTCGGCGATTGCAGCTTGCGGATTCCAACGAGGAGATTACTCCGGCCAGGAAGATTCGCATGCTGGCTCATACCAACCCGAAGCGTCAGCGAGGTTCCCCGGCCTCTCGCCTCGCTGACGCTTCGGGTTAGTGTGTGACCTCGAGCGCCTAACGATTGCGTTGCGCCCACCCGGGAACCCCCCCGAACCCCCCCTTCGTAAGGGGGGGACGAATCCGCTTTCAATCCCCCCCTTACGAAG
>JBKQHM010000665.1:0-10735 GCA_052148775.1 Isosphaeraceae bacterium
GTGCCAGGTACGGCTCGAGCAGGCGACGAGGCACGCCGATGTCGATGACGGCGACCTCGCCGGTATAATCGGCCGCGCCCGGGGCGGCGAAACCTCGCTTGGCCGCGACGAAGGTGGCCGTGGCCTCGGCGCGGACGGCCACGCCGAGCGGCTGGCCGGTGTCGGCGTCGAGGCCCGAGGGGAGATCGAGGGCGAAGACCGGCTTGCCCGATCCGTTGATCGCCTCGATCACGGCCTTGAGGGGCCCCGCGACCGGACGCGACAGGCCCGTGCCCAGCAGTCCGTCCACCAGCCAGTCGGCGTCGGCCATCAGGGCCTGGTGCGTTGCCGGATCGATCTCCTCGCCGGGGTGGTCATCGAACCAGGCGGACTGCGCAACGCCGGACTTCTCCAGGATGGACCACTGGACGGCGGCATCGCCGCGGAGCTGGTCGTGCCGGGCGAACCAGGCGACGCGGACCGGGAATCCCCAGGCGTCGAGGTGTCGGGCAACCACGCCGCCGTCGCCGCCGTTATTCCCCGGCCCGCAGAGGACGAGCACCCGGGGCAAGGCCGGCCCGCGCGGGATGTCCGGATCCGGCATCGAAGGCGGCGTTGAGAAGGGACGCCCCTGCACGCCCGGAGGGATCGCGCCAACCAGCTCGGCCAGCCAGCCGGCGGCCCCGCGACCGGCGTTCTCCATCAACAGCAGGCCCGGCAGCCCCAGTTCCTCGGCGGCCTGCACGTCCAGCCGGCGGACCTCCTCGCGCGACAGAGGCCGGATTCGAGCGATCATTGAGCCGTCCCCCCGATCCCGAGATTCAAGCCGTGATCCCTCCACGAGTTAACCCGATCCTCCTCGCATTGACAATCCCCGGAACGCCCCCCAGAATACCGACATGGCCGGTCGCGCGGGCGAATGGTACCGACACGGCACCGGCACCGATCGTGTCCGATCCGTGGCGAATACGGAGGAATTGAGTCGAACATGCCAATCTACGAATATCACTGCGAGCCCTGCGAGCACACGTTCGAGACCCTGATCCGCAGCAATAGCGACGTCGCGCGATGCCCGCGTTGCGGCAACATCGAGGTCGCCAAGCAGTTCAGCGTCCCCGCGGCGGCGCATACGGGGGGCGCCCGCGGTAGCGAGCTGCCGATCTCCTCCGGTGCTCCGTCCTTCGGCTGTGGCCGACCCCAGTGTGCGGGGGGCACGTGCGCGGGGATGGATTAGAGCGATTCACTCTTGGATTGATTACACTCGACACGAAGCGCCAGCGAGGGCCCTCATACGAGCCCGAAGTGCCAGCGAGTGAATGATCTCCGGGAATGCACTCGCTGGCACTTCGGGCTCGTATCGATTCGGGGCGGTCATCCTAGATGCAACCCGATCGGTACGCGCTCTAGGAGGCCCAGCGACCGCCATTCAGAGACCTTTCGACGAGCCCCCGCGATCGCCGCACGGAGCCAGCTCCTCCGATCCGAATCGCAAACTCGAACGTCCGCCCGAGCCACACCAGCCCGCACGTCCGCCAAAGCCGTTGCCTCGGTCAATCTCGACGGGCAACCCCCACTCTTCGTCTTTGACAATCTCCTCGCCGGAGCGCATAACCTCCTGGCTGGCGGATCACGCCGAGATCTCGAGTCGTCGGACATCTCGGCGCGTGGCGGCGGAGGCAGCTTCGCCGGACGACTCATCCCATTCGGATGGATTCCTCCCAGCCATCGAGAGCGGCGATGGTGCGGTCACAGTCCGCTGTGCGCGCCGGTCGCGGGGGGTAGGACCATGGCGGGGCACCCTGGGCACGGGCGAGGGCGCGGCGGAATGCAGGCTCCGGCACGCAGGACATCGGTCGAGACGCCGACATCGGCGGCGGAGCTGCGCGCGGCGGTCTCCGAGCGGGTGGGCGAATCGCGGTTCGGCCTGTGGTTCGGCGACGGCGTGGAACTCGGGCTCAGCGGCGACGGCAACGCCCTGGAAGTCCGCGTGCCCGACGCCTTCTTCCGCGACTGGATCAAGCGACACTACACCAGCAGCCTGCTGGAAGCCGCCGAGGCGGTGGCGGGCCGTCCGCTGGAACTCTCGATCCGGGTCCGCGCCGAGGGCGAGCCGCCGCTGGGCGATGTGGTCCCGTCGTCCCCGGCTCGCAGCGAGCCCGACGCCGAGCCGAGGCGCCGACAGACCGTGAAGATCCCGGGCGTCCCCAAGGCCCCGCTGTCGTTACCCACGCCGGACCCGGGCGCCCCCGACCCGAATCCCATTTCACTCCCCCCGCGCACGGATCAGCCCCATCCGCGGAACCGCATGCATGCCAGGCCGACGGCGGCCGGTACATCGTCGGCGCCCGCCCCCGCGGCAACCGGCACAACGGCGCCGGGGCGACCGGCGCGTCGGCTCGAGGGATTCATGACCGGGCCGGGCAATCGCCTGGCACACGCCGCGGCGCGCGAGATGGCCCAGTCGGCCGGCGCCGCCTTCAATCCGCTGGTGATCCACGGCGGCGTCGGGCTGGGTAAATCGCACCTCCTCGAGGCGGTCGGCCACGCCCTACGGAAGGCCCACCCCGGCCTGAACATCGTCCAGCTCACCGCCGAGGCGTTCACCAACAGCTTCCTCGAGGCCATGCGCACCGGCACGCTGACCGGCTTCCGCTCCCGGTTCCGGGGCGCCGGCGGATTGATCGTCGACGACATCCACTTCTTGGCCGCGAAGCGGGCCACCCAGGATGAGTTCCTCCACACCTTCAACGCCATCATCGACAAGGGCGCGCCGATCGTCCTGGCGGCCGACCAGCACCCCCGGCTGATCAGCAAGCTGACCGACGAGCTGGTCACGCGCTTCCTGGGCGGGATGGTCGTCAAGATCGAGTCGCCCGACCTGAATACACGCAAGGCGATCCTCCAGTCGAGGGCCCTGGCTCGCGGGGTCGACGTCCCCGAGGCCGTCCTGGCTTACATCGCCGAGCACCTCCGCGCCAGCGTCCGCGAGCTGGAGGGGGCCCTGCACACGGTCATCGCGCAGGCCGTGCTGACCGGCAAGCGGCTCGACCTGAACCTCGCCAAGGCCGCGCTGCGGGATACGATCCGACACACGGCGCAGGCCGTGGCGCTGCGCGACGTCGAGCGCGCGGTCTGCGATCTCTTCCAGGTCACCGCCGACGCGCTCAAATCCGACGGCCGTGCCCGCGCCCTGGCCTACCCCCGAATGATGGCCATGTACCTGGCCCGCAAGCACACCGGCGCCGCCTACAGCGAGATCGGCCGGTACTTCGGCGGCCGTAACCACTCGACGGTCATCTCCGCCGAGAAGAAGGTCCAGGGCTGGCTGAGCGCCGAGGAACGGAGCTCGCTCCTGCCCGGTTTCGAGACCGTCGCCGACCTGCTGGCCGACCTGGAGCGGACCCTGGGCACGTGAGGCGTGGTCGGCTCCGCATGGGCACTCCTGGACCTCCGTCCTCGCACCATCGAGCGAACCCGGCGGATTTTTCCTCATGGAATGAGCATGCGGCCGGTCGATAATGATCCCGATCGTGCCGGCGATTCCCGTATTGCCGAACGGGCGCGTTGTAGGGTGCCCTGCGAGCACGATTCGGGCTCCCCGGCCGGATGCGGTGCTCGACCGGGATTTCCGCCGGGCTTCGAGGAGTCCGCGGACTCCAGGGATGGGGAGGCGCCCAATGCGTCGGAGACGCCATCGCCGCTGGCTGTTGCCGTTGACGGCAGGTGCCGTGCTGATCGGCCCGTCCGGCCATGCTCAGATGGCCCCCAATCCCCCCGCGGCGGCTAACCAGCCATCACCCTCGGTCCCTTCAGCCCGGCCGTTGCCGTTCGCCGCGAGCACGATGGAAGGCCTGGCGCCGCCCCCGCCGGCCCCACAACCCATCCCCGGCCCCGCCGGCGTGGGCTTGCCTCGCGGCGGCATGGATGCGACCTTGCCGCAGGGCCTGCCGATCAACTTCGCGACCGCCCTGGCACTGGCCGGGATCCGGCCGCTGGACATCGCCGCCGCAACGGCCCAGGTTCAGCAGGCCCTCGCCTTGCAGCTCCAGGCCAAGGCCCTCTGGATCCCCAACCTCAATGCCGGCGTCGATTACTTCCGTCACGACGGTACGCAGCAGAACCTCTTCACCGGCGAGAACTTCCGGAAGGGCCGTCAGACGTTCTTCGTCGGCGGCGGCCCGTCCCTATCCGTCGGGCTCACCGACGCCATCTTCAACCCGCTGGCGGCGCGACGCGTGGTCGCCTCGCGCCAGGCCGATCTCCAGGCGGCGCGGAACGACGTCTTGCTCCAGGTCTCGCAGGCCTACTTCACATTGCAGGCGGCCCGAGGGCGGCTGCTGGGGCTCGGGGCATCGATCCAGCGGGCCGACTTGCTGGTGAACTTCGCCAGGGGGCTCGCCCCGAGCCTGATCCCCCCGCTGGAGATCAACCGGGCCCAGACCGAGCTCCAGAGCCTGCGGCAGACCCAGCAGGTCGCGATCCGCGACTGGCAGGTGGCCAGCGCCCAGCTCGCGGAGGTCCTGCTCATGGAGCCGACCACGCTGATGGAGCCGATCGAGCCGCCGTTCCTCCAGGTCACCCTCCTGCCCTGCGACCAGACGCCCGAGGAACTCGTCCTGGTCGCCGTGAACAATCGCCCCGAGATCGCCTCCCAGCGCGAGCTCGTCGTCGCCGCCGAGCAGCTCCTCCGCCGCGAGAAGAATCGCCCCTTCCTGCCCAACCTCTACCTGATCAGCCCGACCACGTCGACCGGTCAGCTCGCCGCCGGCAACCTCTCCTCCGGGCCCAACGGGCAGCTCAACTCCAACGGCTCGCGCCTCGACATCGAGGCCGCCGCGGTCTGGCAGCTCCAGAACGGCGGCGTCGGCAACGTCGGCCTGATCCGCCAGCGCCGCGCCGAGCGGGACCTGGCCTCGGTCGAGTTCACCCGCACCGTCTTCCGGGTCAAGTCGCAGGTCGCGCAGGCCGTCGCCCGGCTCCGGACGGCCCGGATCCGCGTGGTGGAGACCGAGGAAGGGGTGAAGCAGGCGGTCGAATCGGCGGACAAGAACTTCATCGGCCTCCGCGAGACGACCCGGCCCGCCGGCGAGCTGCTCCGCCTGGTCATCCGGCCCCAGGAAGTCGTCGCGGCGATCATCGCCCTCGAGGTCGCCTACGAGCAATACGCCTTCGCCATCGGCGAGTACAACACCGCCCAGTTCGACCTCTACCGCGCACTCGGTCAGCCGGCTCAGTGGGTCACATCCCAGGGCGCCCAGGGACGTGCGCCGCTCGCGACCCCGGGCGTGCCGGCGCCCGCCCCACCGCCGGCACGCTGAACTACGACCCCATCAGCTCATCGACATTGCCCGGAAGCAACCCGTTTCGGATGATGGCAGGGAACTCCGTTCGGGAGTGAGTCACCATGCCCTCGTGGTCGTGGACGGCAAGAGGCCGGGGGCTTTCTCTCGCCCCTTGGCGACTTCGTTTGCGGATGACCGCCAGTCAATCGCTCCTCCATTCGAAGAGTCCTTCGCGATGCTACAGATATTGGTCTACGGCGACTCCCTCTCCTGGGGCATCATCCCGAATACGCGGCTTCGGTTGTCGTTCGAGGAGCGTTGGCCGGGGGTCATGGAGCTCGCCCTCGGGTCGGCCGGGCTGCGGGTCCGCGTGATCGAGGACTGCCTCATCGGGCGTCGGACGGCCTGGGATGATCCCTTCAAGCCCGGCCGCAACGGGTTGGTCGGGCTCGAGCAGCGGATCGAGATCCACTCGCCGCTGGCGATGGTGATCGTCATGCTCGGGACCAACGACTTCCAGGCCATGCATTCGAATAATGCCCGACTCTCGGCCTTCGGGATGGCCGCGATCGTGCGGGCCATCCGGCGCGCCCCCATCGAGCCGGGGATGCCCACCCCGGAGATCCTCGTCGTGGCACCGCCGCCGATCCGGGCGTCCGACGGGATCTTCGCCGCCAAGTTCGTCGGGGCCGAGGAGCGTTGCATCGGCCTGGCGAATGCGCTCGCGCAGGTCGCCGCGGAGGAAGGATGCCACTTCTTCGACGCCGGCGGCGTGATCGCCTCGAGCGTCGTCGACGGCGTCCACATCGACGCCGATCAGCACGACATCCTCGGGCAGGCGCTCTCCGAGGTCGTCCGTTCGGTCCTGGAACGTCGGTGAGCCCGACTCGTTCGTGTGAACTTATTTTCTCCCATCTCCGATCAACATCGAGGCCCGACGATGCGGACGATCATCCTGGCCGGACTCTTCTTCGGAATCGTGTTCACCTCGGCCCCGGGCGCGGAAGCGGCGGGTCGGCCGAACATCGTGCTGATCATCGCCGACGACATGGGGCGGGACGACTGCGGGGCCTACGGACACCCATCGGTCCGGACGCCTCACATCGACGCGATAGCCCGGGGCGGCATGCGGTTCGACCGGGCCTTCGTGACGGCCAGCTCGTGCAGCCCCAGCCGGTCCAGCATCCTCACGGGCCGTTATCCGCATAACACCGGCGCCGAGGAGCTGCATCAGCCGCTGCCGGCCGAGCAGATCACCTTCGTCGAGAAGCTGAAGGCGTCCGGCTACTGGACCGCCGCGGCAGGGAAGTGGCACCTGGGCAACGCCGTCAAGGGACGGTTCGACCTCGTGCGGGAGGCCGGTACGTCGGGATTCCAGCTCGCCTCGGGACCGACCGCCAGGGCGCCCATGGTGGCCCAGGGTGCCGGGGCCGTTCAGAGCGGCTGCGACCAGTGGATCCCCGTGCTCCGCGACCGGCCCCGCGATCGACCCTTTTTCCTCTGGCTGGCCGCCCTGGACCCCCACCGGGACTACCAGGAAAACACCATCCCGCGCCCGCACCGCCCCGAGGACGCGGTCGTCCCGCCCTATCTGCCGGATGTCCCCGAGGTCCGCAAAGACTTGGCGCTGTACTACGACGAGATCGCCCGGCTGGATCACTACGTCGGCGAAGTGATGGCCGAGCTGGAGCGGCAGGGCGAGTCCGGGAACACGCTGATCCTGTTCCTGAGCGACAACGGCCGACCCTTCCCGCGATGCAAGACGACCCTGTATGACAGCGGCGTCGGGACACCCTGGATCATCCGATGGCCGGGGCACGTCGAGCCCGGGAGCCGTTGCGCCGGCCTGGTCAGCACCGTCGACATCGCCCCGACGTTCCTGAAGCTGGCCGGCCTCGAGCCGGGGCCGACCTTTCAGGGCAAGGACTTCTCGCCGCTGTTCAAGGACCCGAAGGCGAAGGTCCGCGAGTTCGTCTTCGCCGAGCGGAACTGGCACGACTTCGCCGCGAGGGGCCGGGCGGTCCGCTCCGATCGGTTCGCCTACATCCGGAACGACGACCACGAGATGCCACTGACGCCTCCCGCCGATGCGGTGCGGAGCCCGACCTTCCGGGCGATGCGCCGGCTCCGCGACGAAGGGAACCTGACCCCGGCACAGCGGGCCTGCTTCGTCCATCCTCGGCCCGTCGAGGAGTTATACGACCTGGACGCCGACCCGCACGAGTTGCAAAACCTCGCGGGCGACCCGAAACTCGCCGAGGTGCTCGGCCGGATGCGGCAGGCGCTGGAGGATTGGCAGGGTCAAACGACAGACCGCGCGCCCGGCACGCTCAGCCCCGACGAGTTCGACCGGGAGACGGGCGAGCCGCTGACGAATCGAGTCCGTCCCAGGCCCGCGAAGAAAGAAGCGAAGTCGGCGAGCGAGGATAGACGGTGAGGCGACCCTCTGAGTGAGCGGTCAGTGACCAGCAGAAGACGCCCTGGAGCGGCGTTTCACGGCTTACCCTGACCCTTGGCAGCTTCCGCTTGCCCCTGAGCGAGGACGTCGAAGCTGCCGATCAGGACCTTCTCGGTGCCGTCGAAGGTCGGCCAGGCGTTGGTGTTGGCCAGGGGCGGGTTGTTGGATGCGCCGGGGACGTACTTCTTGAGAACCTCGGTATGGGTGTCGTCGGAGGGTCCGACGATGACCGCGGTGCGGACCGGCTTGCCATCGATCTGGAGGAAGATGGAGTAATCCTGCTCCCCCTGGAAGTTGATGGCGTTGGAGGGGAGGGTCCAGACCTGCTCGCGGTCGATCGCGATGGTGACCGTCACGTACCAGCCGGGGTGGAGGTGGCCGTCGGAGTTGGGGATATCGATCTCGGTCTGGAGTGTGCGTGTGGACGGATTCATGGAGAAGCCGGAGCGGATGACCTTGGCCTCGCGCGTGGCGCCCGGGATCGCCTGGAAGCGGATGAGGGCCGTGTCGTTCTCGTGCACGAAGTACGAGGCGAGCTCCGGGACGCCGACGAAGACGCGGACCGGGTCGGTCTGCTCGAGGACGAAAAGCGGGCGGCCGTTGTTGCCGCCGCCGGGCTCGAGGTAGTCGCCCGGGCTGACGTTCCGCTGGGTGATCACGCCGTCGTAAGGCGCCTTGATCTGGCCGTATTCGACCATGACCTGCGCCTGCCGCTCGTCGGCCTGGGCGACGAACAGCGCGGCGCGCGCGGCATCGACATCGGACCGGGCCCGGTCGAGGTCCGCCGCCGCCTGGTCGCGCGCCGATTTCATCTCGGAGACCATCGAGTTGGCCTGGTCGCGCGTCGCGACGGCCTCCTCGAACTGGCGATACGTCTCGTCGCGGACCTGGACGTCGAGGACGCGCTGGGCGACGAGCTGCTCGAGTCGCTTGTACTCCGACTCCCATCGGGTATAGCTGGCCTGCGCCCGCTTGACCCCCGCCTCGGCCGTCTCGATACGGGCCTTGGCCGTCTCGAGCTTCGCCTGGGCGGCCCGGAGCGAGCTCTCGGCGACTTCGATCTGGACCTCGGCCCGGTTCACCTCCGCCGTCTTCTGGGAGAGTTGCGAGACCAGGTCGGGAATCCACATATCGATGAGAATATCATCTTTCTTGACCCGGTCGCCGATATTGTACCGGTACTTCTGGACGTAGCCGGAGATCCGCGAATAAATCGGAGTCACCTCGAACGCCTGGAGCGTCCCCGGCTGGACGACCATCATCCGGATGTCGCGCTTCTCGGGCCGCACGGCCCGGATCCCCGCGGTGCTCCCCTCCTCGCTCCTGGTCGAGGCGCCTTTTGAAGCGGCGGGCGAGTCAGGGTCGGAATGCTTGCAGCCGCACGCCAGGAGCAGGGAAACGGTGAGGAGGATTAGCTGCGGCCCTGGTTTGTAACGTCCTTTCGGGACTCGAGCCTGGATCGAATCCCTCTTCGTCGAAGGGCGTTCAGAGCCTGGCTCGGGAACTGCGGTGGCTGTCTCGTAGGGTGCTCGGTGAGCACCGGATGCGACGAAGCCCCCCGAATCGGTGCTCACGGAGCACCCTACAACGACCATCCGCGACAGCCTCTCATTCGCTGGCGTCTTCATGACCTTTGGCCTCCGGTTGAGTGGGCGGCTCGTAGGCGTGCGTCGGGTCGACGGGGTCATAGTGTGTACTCTCCGGGTCGTCCGGGTCGAGCGACGGCGATCGGTTCGAGGCGTTGCCCAGCAGGAGCGCGAATACGGCCGGCAGGACCAGGAGCGTGGCGAAGGTCGCCAGGGCCATGCCGCCGATCACGGCCCGGCCGAGCGGGGCGTTCTGCTCGCTCCCCTCCTCCACGCCGAGCGACATCGGGATCATCCCGGCGATCATGGCGCAGCCGGTCATGATGATCGGGCGGAGCCGCCCCTTGGCCGCGGTGATCACGGCGCGGTCGGCCGGCATCCCGTCCTCGCGACGGTGCCGGTCGCCGAAGCTGACCAGCATGATCGCGTTGGAGACCGCCACGCCGACGGCCATGATCGCCCCCATGAACGACTCGATATTCAGCGTCGTCCGCGTGATCCAGAGTGCCAGCACGACCCCGCAGAGGACCGCCGGCACCGACGCCACGGCCGTGACGGCTAGCCGGGGTGCCTGGAAGTAGGCCGTCAGCATGATCAGGATCACGGCCACGGCCACGGCCAGGCCGATCTCCAGCGACTGGAACATCTCCCGCATCGGCCGGACCTGGCCGCGGAGGTCGACCTCGGTCCCCCGGGGCGGACTGCCGGCGCGGGCGATCGCCGCGTCGAGCCGGTCGATCACCCGGCCGAGGTCTTCTCCCTCGACGTTGGCCGTCAGGCTCAGGTAGCGCCTCATGTTGTATCGGTCGACCTCGCCGGCCATCTCGGTGCGCATCACGCGGGCGACGTCGCGGACCAAAAGCGGCGGCGTGGGGTTGGACGGGGAATCGGCGACCTTCGCCGCCTGCTGGCGATTGGCCTGCGTGGTCAGCGGAACCAGCTCGACGTCGGTCGCCTCGGTCATCCGCGGCGGCGGGACCTGGACCTGGACCTGATAGGAGTTGCCGCTGGCCTCGTCGCGCCAGTAGTTGCGCGAGGTGTACCGGCTGGAATAGGTCGCCGCGACCAGCGACTGGCCGATGTCGCGGGCGGTCACGCCGCTGAGCCCGGCGCGCTCGCGGTCGAGGGTGACCTGCACGGCCGGGTAATGGAGCGACTGCTGGATCTGCACGTCGCGCAGCGGGCCGATCTTGTCGAACTGCTCGCGAAGCTTGTCCATGTAGGCGCTGGAGTCGGCCAGGTTCCGGCCGCTGACCACCACTTCGATGGGCGCGGGAGCGCCCAGGCTCATCGTCTGCGAGATCAGGTCGCCCGGCTCGAATGCAAAAATCATGTCAGCGACGCGTCGGTCCGCGGCTTCGCGCGCGACGCCCAGTTTCAAGAGCTCCTGCCGAAACCACGCACCCACCTTCTCGGGTAGGACTTTGCGT
>JBKQHM010000666.1:0-7493 GCA_052148775.1 Isosphaeraceae bacterium
CGAAAAACTGCCCGATTACTCAGTCCACTCGTTAGTTCATTACGCCAGTTAAAAAAAGGCGGCTCGCGGAGAAGGACTGCGAGCCGCCTACGGCGCAGCGGAGAGTTTCCCCTCCGCATGCCCCAAACTCACCACTCGCCCCGGGTTAACGTCTGCGCACGGCGGCGTTCACAAAGGCTAACGGGTCGGCACCAGTGGCCATACCAATTAGCTTAAGCAGGAATTCCTGAGGCTCTCGTCGATCCTGCAAGTCCCGCCGCATGTCCGGGACGATGTCATCGCGAAGATCGATCTGGCCATCGATAAGTGGGTGATCAGGCCGGGTGAAGAGATGGCGCCGACGCTCGTCGAGGAGAAGACTCCCTTCGATGGAGGCAACACGAATACCTCCGTGACCCTCGGGCCCGGCAGGCGAGAAAACATGCTGGACAACCTCCGTTCCCACTACCACAACCTCCGGCAGGAGTACGGCGACCGGGTCGTCGCGGTCGTGATTTCCGGGATGCCCGGTCATGGCGATCAGGCTCGAGGCCCGACGAATCGCGAGGTCAACGCGGCGATCAGGCAGCGGCTCGCGGAGCTGGCTCCGGAAGCGGTCCACAGACCGTGGTTCGCGTCGACCGACAAGATGTCGATCGTCATGGCGCCGGTCAATGACCCGCAAGGTCTGCTCACCCGGATCGACTTCGGCACCGTGACTTTGAACGGAGACCGGCTGGATGTCCATCTCGACCCGCGATTCGTGAGCAGGGTCCCGAGATTGCCGGCCGAGTCGAAGGCCGCGCCCCAGATCGTAGCCCAGGAATCCCAGGCACTCCCGCCCGATCCCGAGGTCCCGGTGGGGGCCGACTCGGTTACCAGGTCGCTGATCGAGTTGAAATCCTCCGAACTGCACAAGAAGAAGCAGGCCCTCGACCGGCTCCAGCGAGCCTCGCCGGATGGCCGCGTCGACCAGGTCGTTCAGGCCGTGAGTCCCTTGCTCGACAACGACGATCAGTTCCTCGTCCACGATGCGATCAAGGTGCTGGCCGTCTGGCGGTCTCCAGAAGCCCTCCCGGCCCTGATCGAGCGCACTCGCGACAATCGCCACTTCGTCCGGAGCGAGGCCATCAAGGCGCTCGGGAAGTACTCGGATCGTGAGGCCGCCGAGGCGATCGTGTCGGTATTCAAGGACGATGGATTCGCCGTCGAGGCGGCACTCAAGGAGATGGGCTCGGTGGCCGAACCGGCCGTGATCCCGTTGCTGAAGAGCCCGGACCCCGACTTGCGGCGCAAGGCGTGCGAGATCCTCAAGTTCATCGGCGGCCAGGAAGCACTCCGGACGATGCAGGCCCTGCTGCGCGATCCCGACTTCGGGGTCCAGATCGCCGCCCGGGAAGCCACCTCGGCGATCGTCGCCCGGGTCGGGCCGTTGCCAAAGACCGGGCGCAATACCAAGGCCGGCAGCGGCTCCGCCCCGCGCTGATGAGCCGATCCGTTCTCCGAAGGCTTCTCAGTGACCCGCCTCGAGGCGTCCCAGCGCGGCACGAGCGACATCGAAGGCGATCGATCCCGGAGTGCCGTGCTCGCGCACCCACTTCAGATGGGATAGGGCCGCAGTGCGATCGCCGGCCTGGAGTCGGCCGAGGCCGACGAAGGCATGGACCTCGGTCTGCTGGCGAAGTCCAGATGCGAACCGGACCAGGGCCGCCTCGGGCAGATCCCCCCGGTAATAGCGGAGGATCGGTGCGGGCCAGGCTCGGCGATCGATGTTCGCAAGGGCTTCATCGAGGAGCCGGAGCATCTCGGCTTCGCGCGGCGTGCCGCGGGAGCCGAGGATGGCGAGCAGGGCCATGTAAGGGGAGAAGGGCTCGCGCCAGCCTTGGAGCGAGAGGTAGGCGCGGGCGTCGTTATCGGCCCACTCGGCTCCGGCGCAGAGACGGCCCCAGCCCCTTGCCACGTAGAGATCGGCGCGCTTCGGATCGATGGCGATCGCGTGATCGTAGTCGGCCAGGGCCCCGCGCCAATCGCCTCCCTCTCGTCGCGCGTTGCCGCGATCCTGGAAGACATCGACCCCCTTCGGATCCAGCCGCAACGCCATGTCGAAGTCGTGGATCGCCTCGTCGCGACGGCCGAGCTGCGACTGTATGCGGCCGATCGCCGCATACGCGGGGGCCAGGTTCGGGGCGAACTCAACGGCACTGGTGTAGTCCTGGAGCGCGCGGTCGTTCAACCCCAGCCGAGTGAACGCCTCGGCGCGATTGAAATGGGTGATCGCATTGCGGGGCTCGAGCTTGATCGCCTGACTGAGGTCCACGATCGCCTCATCATAACCGCCGGTGGCGAAATGGGCGCGCCCTCGGTTGGAGTAGGCCCCCGCATTCGCCGGGTCGAGACGGATCGCCTCGGTCAGATCAGCGATCGCACGCTCGTAGTGGCCCAGATTGGTGTAGGCGAGGCCGCGATTCTGATAGGCCGTCGACCGCTTCGGGTCGAGCCGGATCGCCTCGTCGAGGTCCTTGATCGCCTCCTGGGACCGCCCGAGCCTCAACAGGACGCCGCCACGGTCCTTGTAGGCGCCGGCATTCTGGGGCATGAGTTTGACAAGCGCGTCGTAATCGGCGATCGCGAGCTCGTTCTGTCCGCGTCGCGAGTGGGCCGCGCCTCGGTAGCTGTAGGCCTTCGCGAACTTCGGGTCGAGGGCGACCGCCTTGTCCAGGTCGGTCAACGCCGCCTCGTCGCGGCCCAGGTCGTAGTAGACGATCCCACGCCAGGCGAATGCCCGCGAATGCGTCGGATCCAGCCGGATGGCCTCGGTGAAGTCGGCGATGGCCTCATTGTACAGCCGTTGCGAGGCCAGTACGTCACCCCGGCCTGCGAACCCGTTCGGGTCGGTGGGATCAGACGCGATGGCCATGTTGTACGACTCGGCCGCCGCCCGATCCTGGCCGAGCCTGTGATAGGCTTGGCCCAGGCCCTCATAAAGTCCGGCAAGGCTGCGTGGCGAGGGCGAGCCCCACTGGAACACCAAGAGGCGCCTAGCCTCGAGGAAGCTCTCGAGCGCATCCTGATCCCGTCCGAGCATGAGCAGTGCGATCCCCCGGTTGCCATACCCTTCGGGTTGGGAGAATGGCGGCACGATCTCGAGCAGGCCCATCGAGGCCGGGAAGAATCCGCCGCTGAACATCCGAATCGACTGCACGCCGCGACTGTTGACCCGGTCGAAGTCGACGAGTGCCTTCTCGGGCTGATTGGTGCGGAGATAACAGATGCCCCGGAGGTTCAAGACCTGGACGTTGTTGTGGTGCCGCGCGAGCACTTGATCGAATTGGGTGATCGCCTCGGCGTATCGCCCGGCCGCGTAGAGACGGACCCCTTCGCGCCAGGCCTCATTCGGAGAGCCGGCCCGCGCCGGCGCGATCGCCAGTACCGCCGGGACCATTATCAGGGCGACAATCCGCGCGATCCTTGAAGCCGGCATGACCCATCCTCGCCTTCGCTCGTGCCCGGGGGTTCCTCCTACTCTAATGTCGTCCCAATCCCGGAGGGGCAATCGACCGAGACGAGGGTCGGCGCGAGGGACTTGCAGATCGTGACGTTCTTGCGCGTGGCATCGACCGGCCCGCGATCGACCGACGTTCGCGGCGATCGAAACAGAAAGGGTCAGAGCTACGATCTTGCCGGCCGAGGTGAGCGACGATTCCTCACATCAATCAGACACAGTCGCAAAGAAACCGGGCAAGAACCGGGGAGCCCGGGCCTCCCTGGTTGGCGCCCCTGGGGGCGTCGCCCTGCGGGCGCCGACCCTAGCCACCCGAGGGTCATCCCGCCTCGGCAGGGGGTGGCTGGGGTCGAGCTGGCTCCTGCCGGCGAAGCCCCAGGAGAGCCCTCGCCGCGACCGGACACCGCCGATCAACCCGGTCTTCTTGCGACAGACTCATCAATCATGCGAATTACGGCGTTTCTTCGAATCCTGCGCCGCGTGGACATTGGCCTTGTGCAGGGGCCTGGCATGGGCCTTGTGGCTGGGCTTCACTTCGAGCTTCAGGTGCTTCTTCTTCTTGTGCTGGGATTCTTTGGCAGACACTGAGGCGATGACCTGGCCCGAGGTCGTCGTACCGGCGTTTGACTCTCCGGATCCTGCCTGAGTGGAAGGGTCACTACCGTGCCAGGGATCGACCGAACCGGGATCGGAGGATGTTGAGCCGGGAGTGCTGCCGACGTAGACGGTAGCGTTCAAAGCGAACGTCTGACCGTCACTGAGGTGGGTGATCAGGACGCGAACGCTGTAGACGCCGGGGTCGGCATAGGCGTTCGAACCCTCGACGTCGAAGGTGCCATTGGACTGGGGAACCAGGGTCGCGAATGAGGCGTTGCCGTCTCCCCAGTCAATCCGGGCGCTGTAGCCGGAGGCCGTATCGGTGGCCTGCATCGGGGTAAACGAGCCGAGCAGCCCGCTGGCAGAGCCGTTCGACTCGGACAGGGTGGCGCCGTTGGGATTCTCGTCGAAATTGAGGCTCATATTCTCGTTTTGGACGACGACGGTCCGCGTGATCGGCGAAGGGAGCCCGCCGCCGCTGGCGGTCACCGTGTAGATGCCCTGAGGGACCTGGAGGCTGTAGCCGCCGGCATCGAGCGTCGTGGTCGTTTCCACGTTCGACACGGAAATCGTCACACCGCCGAGGCCCTCGCCCGGCTCGTATTCGCCGTTGCCGGACGTGTCGTCGTAGACGACTCCGGTTATGAACGGGTTGGTGTCCGTCGTCGCGGCGATGTCGATCGTCGTGTCGGTCTGCCGGAAGTCGAATCCGCCGGAGGTCGTGTCCTGCGATGCGATCCCGATGCCGATCTGACGATCATCCTGCAACTGGCCCCCGATGTCGAGGAGCATGACCCGGTGGCCGAGATCCGGAACTCCCTGGTCGATGATCAGGTCCGAGAGGCTCTGGAGGGTGTCGTTGGCCGCATAATCGGCCGGGAACGGAGTACTGATCGCCGTGGGGTTGGTGTTGTACTCGATGCTCTCGGCATAACCGGTGGGATCGAATCCGGTGGCCTGGATCCGCTGCTCGGGGCCGAGCCCCTGGGGCGTTGTGTGGGCGAAGTAATCCTGGGCAATCATGTCCTGCGAATGCAGGCGCGCGGATTCGACGAGCAAGGGACTCATCGCCAGCGGCTGAGAGGGCGCGACGCCGGAAAGATCCAGGCCGAGCGAGACGCCATAGGCGGCCGGGTTGAAACGGGCGTCGTCCAGCTCCTCGAGATAGAGCTGCTCGATGTCCGTCGGCGAGTAACCCGAGAGCAGCGCCCGCGATTCGAGACGTTCGGCAGACGGGCGGGACGATCGCCGACTTCGTCGGCCGGAGAGCAAGCTCCATCGCACACAGGCCTCGGAGCGGCTTCGCTCAAGCGATTCACGATCCGGGGCGATCCGAACGCGCCAGAACGTTAGGTTGCCGATTCTCGAGCATCCTCACTCGGTTTGCATACGCTTCGAGCGAGTAGATCTTAGAATGACACGAGTCCGATCGCTAGACTCTGGCGGCGGATCGGCTCGAGTGAGGCTTTTCCGCAACAGTCATTCCGTGTGTGATGGCGGGAATTGACCCATGAATTGACCCGGCCGGACGCGATGACCGCGGAGGAATTCGGCGGCGGTGAAGGGCTTCTTGCCGGGGATCTGGAGGACCAGGATTCGGACGGCGCCCTCGCCGGCGGCGATGACGAGCCGATCACCGTCGGACTGGATCACCTCGCCGGGGGCGCCGGCGCCGTCGACGAGGGCGGTCCTGTGGACGATGATTCGGGTTGTCGCCCGGGGATCATCGGCGTGAGGGATCCAGGAAGTCGATGCAACCGGCCATGGCTGCATCGCACGGACGAGGTTGTGGATGCATTGGGCGGATCGCGTCCAGTCGATCTGTCCGTCCTCCTTGCGGAGCTTGGGCGCCTTGGTGACCTTGGCCCGGTCCTGGGGCAGGATCGGGACGGGTCCCGCGACCATCGCGTCGAGGGTCTGGGCGACTAATGGGGCGCCCAGACACGCCAGGCGTGCCTCCAGTTCGCCGGCCGTCTCGTCCGGGTCGACATCCGTCCGTGCGATGGCGATGATCCCACCCGCATCGATCCTGGGTGTCATCCGGATCACCGTCACTCCGGTCGAAGTCTCGCTATTCTGGATGGCGCGTGCCACCGGCGCGGCGCCCCGATATGACGGGAGCACCGACCCATGGAGGTTGATGCCGCCGAGCCGGGGGATCGACAACAAATCGGCCGAGAGGATCTGGCCGTAGGCCGCGGTGATCAGCAGGTCCGGCCCGATCCCTCGAATGAGTTCCAGACTCGCGGCGGCATTGACGTCCTCGGGCTGATGGACGGGGATGCCTCTCGCCTGGGCCGACTGCTTGATCCGGCTGGGGATCAGCTCCTGCTTCCGCCCTTGGGGGCGGTCGGGTTGGGTCACCAGCCCCGCGATGTCATGGCCGGTCTCGACGAGATGTTCGAACGTGGGCAGGGCAAAGTCGCCGGTTCCCAGGAAGATCAACCGAAGCGAGGATGGTGCCATGAATGATCCAGCCAGACGTCTGGGGAGGGCGGAAGAGGACGTTCGATCATCCGGCCATGCCGTTGAGGAGTCGCACGATGTCGGGCGTCGGGTGGGTGATCTCGTGGAGCCGCTTCACAAGATCGGCGTCCGGCGGAATCTCGCCGCTTCGCTGCGCCTGGCGAAAAGCCTGCTCGAACATGACGATCTTCTCTTCGACCGATCGCAGCGCCAAGGGGTCGAGATAGTCGATGAATAGCTTGCCATCGAGATGGTCGGTCTCGTGCTGGACCGCTCGACTGAACAGGTCATCGGCGTCGTGCTCGACCAGGTTCCCCTCCAGGTCGTAGGACCGCACGCGGATTTTCCGGGCCCGTTTCACCTTGCCATAGAGGCCCGGCAGGCTCAGGCAGCCTTCTTCATCCTCGATCGACGAGTGCCGCTTGACGATCTCCGGGTTGATGAAAACCTTCTCCTGGTCCTTCCGCTCCGGATCGGCGGTCAGATTGAGGATGAAGAAACGGAACGGCAGCGCAACCTGGTTGGCCGCCAGGCCGATCCCGCTGGAGGCATACATCAGCTCAAACATCTCCCGGACCGTCGTTCGCAGGGCATCATCGATCTCCGTGACCGAGCGCGAGGCATATCGCAGAGCCGGGTGCGGGTAATTCACAATCTCAAGCACGAAGGAAGCTCCCTCAAGCCCAAACCGACAGATACCGGGTTTTCGAGCGAGGCGTGGATCCGTCCCGGTGGGAGATGTCAATCCATCTCAAAGCCGCGCCACCACCCGGGATGAATGCCAACTTCATTTTATGCCGGATGATGGGGAATCGCCACACCCTTGATACAGTCGCAGCAGTTCCGCAACTCGGCGGTATTTGAGAAGCCAAGACGGATTCAAGGCCTCGACCTCGCGGGTTTTACGGTTTTATGGGCTGGCGGGGTTGTCGGAGAGGCACTTTCGGGG
>JBKQHM010000667.1:0-2851 GCA_052148775.1 Isosphaeraceae bacterium
GCACAGGGGACAAAAGTCAAGTGGGGGAACGAATGCGAATCTGCTCGGTCGCGGCTGCCGTGCGATAACCAGAAGAGCGACGAGACGTTAACGCTTCACAAAAAACTCAATTGCGGAATCGCTGGGATCTCGGGGCGCCGGGAGCATCATCGGTTTCCGTCTCGGGTTGCGGTGCCGGGGCGACCCACGAGCCTCCGGGCGAGTTCCCTCCCGCCGGGGCGGATGTTCCTGATAGGATGGCTACGTCCCGCATCCGTCGCGCGGGGTGTAAGTCTCGGTTTCCCGATCACGTCGATGTTGGGTAAGGGCCCATCCCTGGACGTCGCATTCGGTCGGTTTTCCTTCCAGGAGCGGTCTCCCTCATGGCAAGCCTTTTGAGAAACCGACTCGTCCGGTGGATCGCGTTGGGCATTGCGGCCTTGCTCGTCGTCGGGGTGGTGCTCTGGGGCCGGAAGGGCCGACATGCCTCGGGACTCGTCCCTCGCGCCCTCGCGGCCTACGCGCAGGGCGATTGGGAGGTGACCGCCTCCCTGGCGAGACAACGGTTGAAGGAGGCCCCCAACGACGAGGAGGCGCTGCGACTCGCGGCCAGGGCGACGGCCCGCAAGGATCGGGATCAGGCGGCGATCTCGACCTATTCCCGGGTCGAACTCCGGCTGATGACAGCCGAGGACTACTTCTTGCTCGGGCGGGCCCTGAGCCGGACCGGTCAGGATGACCTGGCCCTGAAGTCGCTGGAGGCGGCTCGATCCGCCGATCCCGATCGGCCGGAGACCCTTTACGAACTGGCCCAGGTGTATTTCCGGAGCGACCAACCCGCGGCGGCCGAGGCGATCGCCGCACGGCTGGTCCGCGAGCCGTTATGGGAGGTCCGGGGCCAGTTGCTGATGGGGACCAGCCTTGCGGCTCGCAACGATCCGGCCGGGGCGGCGCATGCCTTGGATCGTGCGTTCGAGCTCGATCCCGAGGGCAAGGCGGCCGCTCCCCAACCGGTGAGCCCGCTCCGGATGCTCCTGGTGCGTTCCTTGCTCCGGTCCGGTCACCCCGCCAACGCGAGCCGAATCATCCAGACGATGCCCGGCTCGGGCCAAGACCCCGAAGCGGCGTGGCTCCTGAGCCGATGCTTCCTCCAGGAGCGGGAGTGGGACTCGGCCGCTGACGCGCTCGAACGCGCCGGGTCGTACCGAGACCAGTGGCCGCTCGAGCCCGAGCCGGCCCTCTACGTCGGCGAGGCGAAGTGCGGCTCGTGCCATGCCTCGATCGCCCAGTCGGTGCTCGCCAGCCACCACGCCTCGACGTTCTCACGCCCCCGCAATCCCAGCGCTGTATCCTTCCCCGACCATCGCGTGACCGACCCGGCCGATCCCAGGGTCTCTCAGACCTTCGAACCGGGCGAGGACGGCATCCGGGTCGAGACGAGGGTCGGCGACCAGGTCTACCGGGCCGTGGCCAGGTACGCCTTTGGATCGCCCGATCGTTATGTGACGCTCGTAGGGCCCGACGATCGGGGCCGGGCGCGGATGCTGAGGATCTCATCCTATCACTCACCCAGGGGCTCGGGCCTGGACCTGACGAGCGGCGTGCCGACGCATCCCGCGGACCCGATCGATTTCCTGGGCAATGCCCTCATCCCCGGTGACGGCGAGCGACGCTGCCTCGGTTGCCACACGACCAATTTTCACGCGATCGAAGTGCAGTCGGGGCCGGAGGCGGCCGACCATGCCATCGGATGCGAGGCGTGCCACGGACCCGGCGGCAACCATGTGCTGGCTCGAGACGCCCATCTCGATGACCCGGCGATTGTCGCCCCCGGGAAGGCCAGCGCCCGGGTGGTCAATGGCGTCTGCGCGCGTTGCCACGGGCTGGCCCACGTCGAGAAGATCACCGGCGCCGTGGACGACCCTGCCTGGTTACGGTTCCAGTCGATCACGATGTCTCGCAGCCGATGCTACACCGAGAGCGGCGAGACGCTCCATTGCGCGACCTGCCACGACCCGCACAAGAACGCCGAGACCGCACCGGCCTACTACGAGGCCAGGTGCTTGAGCTGCCATGGTTCCGGCAAGACCCCTTGTCCGGTCAACCCGGCCAAGGGCTGCATCGCCTGCCACATGCCGAAAACCTGGGTGCAGCCGACCCATGCCTATAAGTCGGATCACAACATCCGGGTCCATGCGCGTCGGCAGGCCGGACCTTGAAATTCCCCTCTGGCCCGGGATCCTCCCGGTCGATCATTTCCTCGCCAGGCAGACGAGGGTGATATCATCAAACTGGGGGCGGTCCGCGACGAATCCTTGCACGGCCTTGACGATGGCATCGCCCGCCGCGGAGGCCCCGGGTGCGGCGCAGGAGAGGGCTTGCCGGAGGCGATTGTCGAAGAACCGATCGCCCGCCGCGTTCATGGCGTCGGTGACGCCATCGGTATAGAGGATCACCGTTTCGCCGGGTTCGAGCGTCGTCTCGGCCATCTCGTAGGGATAGTCGGGCATGACGGCCAGCGGCAGCCCGGAAACGCTCCGGCCCAGCTCCTCGAGGCGTCCGTCGCGGCGCCGGATCAACGGGCAAGGATGGCCCGCATTCACGACCGTCAATTGATGGCGCTCGACGTCGAGCACGACCAGGAGAAAGGTGATATAAAGGTCCAGCACTCCGCCGTCGTCGAATTGATGGTTGAGCTGGCTGACGACCCATGCCGGATCGTGATCGCCCTGGAGGAAGAGGCGGACCTCGGCCGAGAGCTTGGCGGTCATCAAGGCCGCCGGCATCCCCTTGCCGACCACGTCCCCGACGGCGATCGCCCATCGGGTTGCGCAGGTGCCCGCCTTGGCGGGCACCTCGACACCGAGCGGGA
>JBKQHM010000668.1:0-18173 GCA_052148775.1 Isosphaeraceae bacterium
AGCGCAACGAAAGCCCTTGTGGTTCACACCTCGTTCCACCTCGGTCAAGCCCAACTTTTCATCGCGCCAGAGCCCGGGTCTGCCAGCGTGGAGCGCTAGCATGAGGGGGCTCATTCACGGAAGATACAAGAACTCGCTCGAATTGAGAAGGACCCACGCCAGCTCGGCCAGGCCGGCCTCGCGCACCAGGGCCGAGGCCCGTTCGCGTTCGGGCTCGCGAGGACGGCGTCCGAGCGTGAGGCGATAGGCCCGGTCGACTTGCTCCGGGACATCGTGGCCGGCAATCGACTCGAGTTGGGCGGCCAGGCATCGAGCCTGTCGGAGGACGAACGTGTCGTTCATCAGGCCGAGTGCCTGGAGCGGCGTGGTGGTCACGGCCCGCCTGGGCGTCTTGACGGACGGGTCGGGGCAGTCGAGCGTTTCGAGGAGCGGGTCCTTCGCCGAGTTGATGTTGATCCGATAGACGGTCCGGCGATCGAACTCGGGACCGACCGGATCGTTCAGCTCGTAGAAGTTCGAGTTGAAGACGGTCAGCTTGAAGGGCCGGAAACTCGGGCCTTCCATCTGGGGGTTGAGCTGGCCGCTGGCGAGCAGCATCGCGTCCCGGATCGCTTCGGCCTCGAGCCGTCGCGCGGGATAGCGCCAGAGGAGCCGATCGTCGGCGTCGGCGGCCGCTGCCCTGGCGTCGAAACGCGACGACTGCCGGTAGGTGTTCGACAGCATGATCCGGCGGTGCAGGGCCTTGAGTCGGGAGCCCTGGGCGAGGAAATCGGACGCCAGCCAGTCGAGCAGTTCGGGATGCGAGGGCCGGTCGCCGTTGCGGCCGAAGTCGTTGGGCGTCGCGACGAGGCCGGTGCCGAAGTGGTAATGCCAGACCCGGTTGACGAGGACGCGGGCCGTCAGCGGATTGGACGGATCGGCGAGCCACTCGGCGAGCTTGCGCCGGCGGACCGCTTCCGGAGCATCCGCGGCCAGCCCGAATTCGGCAGGAGGCGATTTGACCGCCGAAAGGCCGCCCGCGGCGACGCGCTCGCCCTTCTTCTCGATATCGCCGCGGCCGAGGACGAACGTGGGCGGCGGCGAGCTCGGCCTGGCTGCGTAGGTGAGCGGAAGCCCCCTGGCATTGGGATCGACTCCGGGAGCGATCGGCCGGTTGCCGTGCTGGACCCCTTCGATCGCGGCCTTGATCCGGTAATAGTCGCGCTGGGGCACCGGGTCGAACTTGTGATCGTGGCATCGGGCACAATTGACGGTCAAGCCGAGGAATACCTGGCCGACGGCCGCGACCATGTCTTCCAGCTCTTCTTCCCGGGCCCGCTGCCGCATCGAGGCGCTCTGCTGGGCCTGGTTCGCCTCGTCCCAGGGCCCGGCCACCAGAAAGCCGGTGGCGACGATCCCGTCCCGGGTCACGGGCTCGAGGACGTCGCCGGCGATCTGCTCGCGCACGAACTGGGTGTAAGGACGGTCGGCGTTAAGGCTCCGGATCACATAGTCGCGGAAAGGCCAGGCATTATCTCGGATGTGGTCATATTCGAAACCGTGACTCTCGGAGAATCGGGCCACGTCGAGCCAGTGTCGGCCCCATCGCTCGCCGTAATGCGGCGAGGCGAGCAGTCGATCGATCAGGCGCTCGTAAGCGGACGGGGAATCGTCGGCGAGGAAGGAGTCGATCTCAGCGGGAGTTGGAGGAAGGCCGAGGAGGTCGAAGGTCGCGCGACGGATCATGATAAGGCGGTCGGCAGGCGGTGCCGGGGCGAGCCCGGCCGAATTGAGGCGGGCCAGGATGAACGCGTCGATCGGGTTGGCCGGCCATGATGACGACGGGACTCGAGGCGGCGCGGGACGGGCCAGCGGACGCAGGATCCAGAGGGCTGGCTGGGCCTTGGGTTTGGCTGACAGGGATCCGGAATCGTCCCAGCGGGCTCCCGAATCGATCCATTCCCGCACCAGCGCGACCTGATCGGGACCGAGCGGCTCCTTCGGCGGCATCTTGCCGGCCGCGACCTTGCGATAGACGAGGCTCCTGGCGGCGTCGTTGGGTCGTAACGCGACGCCCGATTCTCCGCCGCGTAACGCCGACGCGCGGCTGGTGAGGTCGAGGCCTCCGGCCGGTTCCTCGGTGTGATGGCACTCGATGCAACGCGTCAAGATGGTCTGGACCCGCCGCGCGACAGGCTTGGTATCCGCGTCTCGCTCGCGACCCGATGCGGAAGCCGCGAAGGCCGCGAGGGTGGTGATCAGGGAGCCGATGAGGATGTTGATCCTGGGATTTCTCATGACGGCGAGCTTCTCCCGGTCGCTGGCCTAGGCCGTGTCGAACATCTCGAGGGCGCTGGAAACCTCGTGGAGCCGGGATGTGAGATAGGACCGGATCTCCTCGTTGGTATTCAACTGGAGGACGTGGTGGGCGATCCGCTCGGCCTGGGTGGTGGTGACCGATGCGAGCAGGGCCTTGACGGTGGGGATGAACGCGGGGCTCATGCTGAACCGGCGGAGTCCCATGCCGAAGAGGACGAGGACCGATCGGGGCTGGCCGGCCATCTCGCCGCAGAGGGTCACGGGGGTGCCGGTTCGGTGGCAGGCCGCAAGTACGTTCTGGAGCACGCCGAAGATCGCCGGATTGAGCGACTCGCAGAGATGGGCGACCTTCGGGTTGTCCCGATCGGCGGCCATGAGGTACTGGATCAGGTCGTTGGACCCGATCGAGATGAAGTCGGTCTCGCGGAGGATCGCGTCGATGCAGATCGCGGCGGCGGGGACTTCCACCATGACGCCCGTCTTGACGTCCTCGCCGAAGGCGACGCCTTCTCGTCGCAGGTTGTGGCGGGTCTCCTTGACGAGCTTGTTCACGTGCAAGAGCTCTTCCAGGTTCGTGATCATCGGGAAGAGTATCGAGACGCGTCCGTGACGACTGGCGCGGAGGATCGCGCGGATCTGGGTGATGAACAGCTTGGAGTTCTCGAAGAAGATCCGGGTCGAGCGCCAGCCCATGAAGGGGTTGGGCTCGCTCCGTCGTCCCAGGTAGGGCACCGTCTTGTCGCCGCCGAGGTCGAGCGTGCGGATCGTCACTGTCTGATTGGGCGAGTTGAGGATGATCTGCCGGTAGTATTCGTATTGCTCTTCCTCGGCGGGCACGTCGTGATGGGTGAGGAAGAGGTATTCGGTGCGGAAGAGCCCGACGCCCGCGGCGCCGACCTTGATCGCGGCCTGGGCATCCGCCACGTTATTGATGTTGGCCAGCAATTCGACGCGGGTCCCGTCGGCGCTGAGGGCCGGCAGGTCGCGATTGGCGACGAGGCGGTCCTTGATGTTGAAGAATTCGCGCTGGACCTTGCGATAGGCGGAGGTAGCCTCCTGGTCGGGACGGAGGATCACCATGCCGTCGCGACCGTCCACGATCATCAGGTCACCGCTCTCGACCTGCGTCATGATGCCGTCGACGCCGGAGACCGCCGGGATGCCGCGGCTCCGGGCGAGGATCGCGGCATGGCTGGTCGAACCGCCGACCTCGGTGACGATGCCGGCGATCGGCAGCTCGCCGAGGCTCATCGCCTGGCTGGGGAGGAGCTCGTGTGCGACCAGGATGACGGACTCGTCCCCGTTGCGCGAATCGCCGGCGGCATCGACGTGGACAGCGGGCTTGCGGGTCAGGTGCGAGCCGATCTGGAGGATCACGTCACGGACGTCGGCCATCCTCTCCCGGAAATAATCCTGCTCGATCCGCGCGAATTGCGTCGCGTAGGCCTGCATGACCGTCTGGAGCGCGGCCAGGGCGGTCATCTGCTTGTTCTCGATCAGGTCGTGGACCTTGGACAGGAGCGCCGGGTCGTTGACGATCTGCAAGTGGCCCTTGAAAATCCCGGCATCGGAGTCGCCGAGCTCCTGCGCAACCTTCTGGACCATGGCTTCGAGGTCGGCGGCCGAGTCGGCCACGGCCCGGTCGAAACGCTCGATCTCGGCGGGGATCTGGCTGGGGCTGTCCAGGGTCTGTTGCTCGATCGAGCCGAGGACAGACTCCACGCGATGGGCGACCCCCACCACGATCCCAGGACTCACGCCGATTCCTTTACGCATGTCGAGCCGGTCTCACGATTCCGTGACTTACGAACACAAGGGTAGTGCGGCCTCGGGTCTTCCGTCTCACGACCCGCATCCCACGCCGTGGGTGTCGGCCGACTCTTCAGGGCACAATAGCTCCCCAGGTCAGGAGGCCAGTCGAGCGAAACCCGGGATCCTCGGCGTGGGACATTTTTAAACGAAGGAATTCGGCGTCGAAGACGGAAGGCAATATTGGGGATTCACGCGAATGCCCAAGCAATTGCCGTGCCATCACGACGACATCACGGCTTTTCACACCCGTGAAGACCTCGAGTCTGCTGATTAGGGTATAACGGCATTGGCCCCGCGTCTATATCTCAGATGTACGAGAAGACTTCTCGACCAGGGGAGGGGATACTCACACCGTCCCCGCCCATATCACTTCGAGGGCCGTGACCGGAGTGATCGATGACGATCGCGGAGATGAGGCTTCATTCCGACAAGGGGGAATCCGTCGCTGGTTTGCCCGGAGTTTTCCCGAATTTCCCCAAAGCTAAGAGGGAGAGGGCCGTCAAGAGATAGGCGGCCGTCCAGTGATAGGGTGTTTGCAAGGCGGTGGCCTCGTATCGACCGTCCTGCCGGAGCTGTGCGATCACCTCCGCGGGCATCGCGATCGGTGACGAGGCGAGCGGCGAGTGAATGATGCCAAACCAGGAAAATACGGCGCACAGCAGGAGAGTCCCCACGGTCGAACGAATCCGTCCGTCGATCAGATGGGCCAGCGCGGTGGACCATAACACGCTGGTCACGATGAACGTCCCCCCCCCGGCGAGCACCATGACGGTCTGGACCCATTGCTGGGTCGGGAACGGGAGTTCGGCGAACGGTTTGCCCATGACGGGAATGAGCTGGGCGAGCGCCAGGGAGGCCAGATACGCCAGCGCCGGTATGCATGCCATCGCCACTGCCGGATAATGGCGGATCGGCGTTGCGTGGAACGATTGGGATGTGATCTCCAGCCCCACAAAGACCAAGATGGGGAAGATGACGGGCTTCGGGATGACGAAGAAGATCCAGTCGAAGAATCCGAAGATCCCCGCGGCGCCGACGAAGAGGGCCGTCGCGAGCGTATAGGCCGCCCGCGCCCCCATCGCCTTATAGGCGGGATGACCGATGTAGGGCGTGGATTGGATGACTCCGCCGAAGAGGGCACCGAAGAGGGTCGCAAATCCCTCGACGGCGATGATCTGACCGGTCGGGTAATCATCGCCTGCCGCCGCGGCGCTCTCCGTGCAGTCGATGCCGCCGACGACCGTCGCCAGTGCCATCGGGATCGCGATGGGCAGGAATCCCAAAGCCTCTCGCCAACTGGCCTGGAACCAACCCCACCACGATTCGACGGGCATCGGCAAGACGGCACGAAGCGCCCACGACGGGCGATCTCCCTCGGCCGTGGCCGCCTCTCCCAATCCCATCCATTGCATGGAATAGAAGATCAGGCAGCCCACCACGACCGCACCGAGGGCCCCGGGAAACTGCTTCGGGAATTCCCAACGCGCCGTCAAGGTGGCCAGCATCAAGACGAGCGCCACCATCCCCGCCACCGGTTGCGCCGCGATATCCAGGAGCGGCAAGAAACTGATGAGAACCAGAGCAATCGCCGCCAACGAACCGAGCAAACCCGCACGAGGCACGATACGCCTGATCCACGCACTCATGGGGGCGCAAGCGATTTTGAAGATGCCCGATGCGAAGAGCATGGCTATACCTATAAACCAGGCGTGTCTCGCGGCATCTTCGGGCACGAGACCGCGTTTGGTGGCCGCGAGATAGGCCGGTCCGATGATAAAGAGCACGGCACCGAAGGTGCTGGGAGTATCGAGGCCCAGCGGCATCGCCGTGACGTCGCTTCGGCCGGTTCGTCGAGCGAGGCGAAACGCCATGGCGGTGTAGATCAGGTCGCCCAGGAGGACCCCGACGGCAGTGCCGGGGATCATGCGGGTCAGGACGAATTGCCGGGGCATTCCGAATGCATGGACCAGGAGGCTGGCCATCAAGATCATGACGCCGATGTTATCCAGCATCAGGCCGGAGAAGGCGTTGATGTCGCCGCGCTGGGTCCAGACGTACTTCGAGCGGGCGTGGCCGCTCAGCGAGGGCGCAACGGTCATGGTTGGAAGTCCTCTCAGGACGGTGAAGAATCCGGACGCAGTCCACGATTGCGGGCCACGGCCAGGCGAGAGGCGAACCAGGCCAAGAGCCCAACGAGGAGATACACAATGGCTGTCGATGCGATGGCCACACCGAGCCCGAAGGTCTGCGACGCCTTGCCGACCACCCAGGGGGCCAGGAAGCCGCCGGTCCAGCCCACGGTGTTCATCAAGCCAGCGGCGGTGCCGCGATCCTTGGGGGCAATGACGTCGAAGAGGGATGCGAAAATGTTGGCGTCATAGATCCCCTTACACAGCCCGGCGCCGATCAGTGCGACGATCACCATGGCGAGGGACTGTGACCGTCCGGCGAGGAAGACGAACGGGGCGGCCAGGATGAGTCCGAGGCTCTGGATCAGGATCCGCCCGCCCGCCGATCGTCGAGCGGCCCAGTCGGCGGCCACACCCCCGCCGAGCGCGCCGAACAGGCTGGCGATCGGCCAGGCGGTCGAGATCATGGACGAGCCGGCCAGTTCGAGTTTGAACTTCTCGAAGATGAACAAGGGGAGCCAGGCCAGGAACGTCGCGGCGACAAAGTTCGCGCCGATGAAAACGGACAGGAGCAAGGTGGCGGCGGGATTCGTGACGATTCGGGCGACCTTCTGGGGCAACGAGGCGGAATCGGCGGGCGCGGACGCCCACTCGTCGAAGTCGTCGCCGTCGGGCTTCGGTTTCGGAGCGTCCGCCTTCACCTCGGACTCGCGGGACGGTTCGACGAGGTAGCTGCCCAGGAATGCCGCGTAGGCGAGACCGGCCAGGCCGAGGGCCCAGAAGGGAGAACGCCAGCCGTATTCCTGGCCGAGGAACCCGGCCAGCACGGCCCCCCCGGCCGTCCCCATGTACACGCTCGTCTGGTGGATGCTCATGGCGCGCGAGCGCGTCCTCGGCCCGTGGTAATCCGCCAGGACCGACATCGAGGCCGGGAAGTAGAAGGCCTCGCCCAGGCCCTCGGCCCCGCGGAACAGGACCAACTGGAGGAAGTTCCGCGAGAGCGCCGTCGCCGCACAGACCAGGCTCCAGAAGGCCAGCCCCAGCGCGATCAGCAGGCGGCGTGAGAGCAGGTCGACGGTGTAGCCGGAGAACGGGGATGTGACGGCATAGACCAACATGAACGCCGAGCCGAGCAGGCCCAGTTGTTCGTTATCGAGATGGAACTCGCTCTTGAGCAGCGGAAAGACCGAGTACACCGCCTGCCGGTCGGCGTAGTTGAAAAACCCGCAGAACCAGAGGAGCCCGACCACGACCCAGGGATTGGTCGAGCCCCAGACGATTCGCGGACGTCGAGATTGGGGGGTGACTTCGTGCATTCGGTCTTCCGGGCGGGCCGGCTTCGGGTGTCAATCTGCGTCGTTCGACAGGAGCCAGTCTTCGGAGAGCCTCGCGTGCTCAATCGTGCTGCCCTGCCCCGCCCGGCTGAGCGTATAGGTCACGTGGATCGAGCCGTCCGCGGCCTGGAGCATGGACGGATAGTGGAACTGGCCCTGTCCCGGAGGACAACGCTCCAGGTTGCGGGTCCACTTCCAGGTCGTCCCCTCATCGTCGGAGACGGAGATGGCCAGCGAGTTTCGCCCGCGAGGCAAGTCATTGTAAACCATGGCCCAGCGTCCGCTTGCCAGGCGGATCGCCTCGATACCCGCGCCGGGGTTCGGGAAGTCGGTATCCGCAACCGGCGACCAGGACATGCCGTCGTCGGAAGACTTGCTGATACGGATCCGGTGATGCGGGCCATTGTCGCGCATGTAGGCGACCAGGGTGCCGTCATTCCTGCGGACCAAGCTCGGCTGGATATTGCCGAATCCGATCAGCGGCCGGCTGGCCTTCCAGCTCGCGCCCTTATCGTCCGAGATCGCCATGATCGAGGCGGAGAACGTGTCGGAATACAGGGGGAGAATCCATCGGCCGTTCGGGAGTACGATGACATGGACGCGAGGCATCCAGCCCAGCCGCTGGTACAGCTCGTCGCGCGATCGGGCTTGCGCCTCGTCGAGCATCGACCGATGCCTCGACCGTTCCTCGGCGCTCAATGATTCGACCGCACGTTGCATCTCGACGGCGAAGTCGGTGGGGGTCACGTGCAAGACGCCGGCCGACGACCACTTCGGAGGACCGGCCTGGGCCGAGGAATTGTCGCATCGGGCGAACTTCAAGAGGGCCCCTTCCCATCGATGATCGAGGATGGTGGGCCAGAACAGCCAGAGCGATCGATCCGGGCCGGCGAAGAGCGCCGGGTTGCAGTCGGGATAGCCGGGCGTGTCGGCCATGAGGAACCGCGGCTCCCATTGCTTGCTCCCCTTTCGGAGCCACGCCCCCTGGATGACCACGTCATCGGCCTTGCGCTCGCCGGTCCCCGAGTACCAGGCCGCGAGCAGACTGCCGTCGGCGGTCTCGACGACACACGAGGCGTGATTGTGTTTCGGCTCGGGCGGGAAGATGGCGATACGCTCGGGGCCCGGCGGGGCGGCCCAGCCGCCCTCCCGGGCCATCAGGATCACTCCCAGGGCCAGGAAAACGGCCCTCCATTCGCGGCGCATCGCCATTCGCTCGACCCCCATCCGGTCCGGTCTTGCATTTCGACAAGACGACGAGTCTACGGCCAATAGCCGATGGGAGCAAGCCGCCGGGTTGCAATCGGTGAAACCTCCCGGCTCGTACACGACCGCGATCATCGCGGAGGCATCCGGCGAGGAATCACCCGGATCACATCAGTCTCATCGTCTAGGCCCGATGCTCTTCGTGTTCGACGTGCGATGGCCGGCGGTGGGCGGGCTATCCGGGGCGAGTTTGAACCTGCGGTTCACCAGACGCTGAGAATTGTAGGTGGCCGCGAGGATCGAGAGCGCCGGGGCATCCCGATAACCGGGGGGCGCATCGAGGGTATTCCCGCCGCCCGAGACGACCAACTCCCCCGGGTCGTGCGATGGCCGATAGCCGATGGTCAACCCCGCGAGCGGCTCCTTCGTCCCGGCGCGGGCCATCCTCGTCAGGAATGGCTGAGACCAGCGCACCACGTTATTGCGGAGCTGGACGCTCATGTAAGTCCGCCCTTGATTGGTCTTGATGGGTGGCCCGTGCTCGACCCCGAGAATCGCGCCCTGCTCGCAATCCTCGACGATATTCCCCTCGACGACACCGCCGAGGTAGGGGGTGTGCGACCAACTCCAGATCAGGGGGGTCTCGCTCGGGAAGGAGGTCAGCCGGAAGGCCAGGCCGCCGCCCAGCACATGATTGTTGACGACACGGGTTCCGAAATGGTTGCCGGCAAGGACGAAGCCGTCGGAGCGCCGGCCGCCGCGGAGGTCGATCCGGTTGCCCTCGAAGACCTGATTGACGAATCCCGTGGAAATGGAGACGACTTCCGCCCCGCGAGGGATGGGCTCGTCCACCAGGACGGTCGTGGGATTGATGGACTGTGCCACACGTCGCCAGCCCCCCGAGCCCGGTCCGGACAGGATCGAGACCACGTCGCCGGTCCGGATCGTGTCCCACGGGGGCCCGCCGATTTGCAGCAGTTTCCCATCCGGGGACAGGGCCGCGGCCCGGCCTTCGTACTTGAGATGGTAGCCCTCGGTGAGGACGATCTCCGGCTCGTTCATCCAGGTGATCGTATCGTCGTCGCGAGCCCCTACCCCTTCGATGATGTTGTTCTCGATGCGATCGTAGGCCCCGCTGCCGGTCAGGACCAGGAAGCGCCAGGTCTTGCCGCTGGGTTGGGGTGAGGACAGGCGGTTTCCCCGTATGAGCAGGTCGTGGACATCATGACCGCACAAGAACCCGTGGGAGAATGTGCCCGGCGGCGTGCCTCGGAACTGGTTTTCCACGACTCGCCAGGGTCCATGGAAGAACTCGATCGTGCCGCCGCGGAAGATGTTCTCGGCGATCACGCCGGATTCCACATGGACGAGCCGAATCAGCCGGATCGCGTCGACCCAGCCGCCGGAATTCTCGACGGATGGGACATCCAGGTCCAGCCGGGTGAAGACCAGGTTGAACTTCTCCTCGTCGTAACGGGGGTCGAGGTTGTCGGTCGCGCCGATGATCGCGGGACCGTAATAGACCTGGTCGTTCCATCGGACCTTCCCCTCGAATCGCACGGCGAAACCGCGTAGCGTCGTGTTGCTGCAACGGACCTTGATGGCCGCAGTCCAGGGCGGATCGGACGGATCCTGTGCGAAGAGGAGCGTCGCGCCGCCGGTTGAAGTCAACGTGACGGGGCGTTTCAATACGAGGTTGTGGCTGAGGCGGTAGGTCCCTTTGGAGAGGACCACCGTCCCGTAGCGATCGACGAGGAGTTGGAGGTCGTCCCCGGGTCGGGCCTCGACGCGGGTGGCGTCGGGAGTGGGCGCGCATCGAGCCAGCTCACACGGACCACCGGGAAACCGAGAGTAGGACATCCGGCCATCGGCATCGATCAGGCGGATCGTAAACTTATCGCCGTCGACGTCGCGAACTGGGGGGAAGAAGAGGTCGGCCGACGTCCGATCGGGCCGGCCCTTCACGTCGAGCGGCCGGTCGTACGGGTCCGGCGTGAAGGGAGACCGCTCGCTGGCACGATAGGACCAGACTCCGCGAGCCGAGTCGCTCAGCACGACCGCGGCGAGTCGGGTCGATGGGGAGAGCCCGCTCAGCACGACGTGGATATCGCCGGGGCGGCTGCGGCCCTCTCCGTCCTGGCCCAGCCATTTCACACTCAAGGGCCGTTCCTCGATCTTCGGCAACGGGGCCGTCACCATGCGCAGCGCCGGGTCGGTCCGGCTCGCCGTGACCGTCACTACGTCGCGTTTCTCGTTCTCGTACTGGACCGTGATCTTGAGTCGCTGCCCAGCCAGGTCGCGATCGGGCTGGAAGAAGAGGTCGCCTTGAGACTTGTCCTGGGCGTTGCGGATCAGATCGGCGTTGGGCAGCAGATGGGGATTGATGCCGGACTCCCAGCGCATCCCGCCGGATCCGTCGATTCGGATCGCCTTGATCGGAACCTTCACGCCCAGCCTGGCGAGTCGAATCCTGGCGTCCTGGAATCCGTCCGGTCCGACCGAAGGCCCACGCCCGGCCGCATCGTGGCGATCCTGGCCGACCCATTGCGCCTGGAGTGCGGCGTTGGGCATCCTCAGGTTCGGGTCGGTCTTTCGAGATCGCAGATCGGCTTCCTCGGAGGAGCCGTCATCGTATCGGACGGTTACGTGGAAGACGCGTCCCGTCTCGACCCGGCTGGGTTCGATGTAGAGATCCGCCGAGGTGGAGCCCTTCTGCCGCTTCAGCTCGGCCTTCCAGGAGAACGATTGGGCGTTGTACTGCCACTGTTCGCCCCCTTGCGGCAGCACATCGACAAAGACGATCTCGCGCCGGGGGTCGAGGCCACCGAGCAGGAGGTGGATGTCCTGGACCTCGCTCGGCTCCATCCGGTTGTTCGGGCTGACATAATCCCGGCCGTCCTGGCCGATCCAGCGTACGGTCAAGCCTTCGGCCCTCCGGGATCGCTGGAAGGCTACGCGATGCAACGGAATCCCATTCTGCGAGCCGTCAAGGAATCGGATCACGTCAACCCGCGAGTCGTCCCCTTGCCCGGGCCCCGCCGCGCCGGCCGACCCCACAAGGTGTAACAACACTATCATCCATGTCGCCAGACGCATGATGACCTCCATGCTACTTGTCATCGATCCATCGACCGGGGGGCCGGGCCATTCGCCATCGTCTTGCCTCGCCGTCTCGACCAGATCCACTCTACCACAATCGGAACAGTCGTTGCCGCGACAGATCGGCGACGCAACAAGCCCGGAAGATCATGGCGGAACTTGATCGCGAAACTCGAATCCGGCTGAAGGTTGGAGGATTGTTGGATTTTTCCGCGGGATCGGTTAGGATTTGTCGATCGAGAGACAGAGCAAGTTTGGCGATCGGGTCGAGATGGAATCGCATGCGAAATATTGCTTTCCGCCTCCTGGCAACGATCTGCGCGATGGCCATCATTGGCCTGCCGAGTTTGGAGGCCGGCGGGACGTCGCCGGTGACGTTCGAGCGCGACGTCGAGCCGATCCTGACCCGGGCCGGATGTAATGCCGGGGCTTGCCACGGGAAGTCACGGGGTCAGAATGGATTCGCCCTGTCACTGCTGGGGTTCGACCGGGGACTGGATTACGACGCCATCGCCAAAGAGGGGGGCGGGCGCCGCATCTCTCGCATGATGCCGGAGGACAGCCTGCTCCTGCGCAAGGCCGCGGCACAGGTCCCTCACGGCGGCGGGCTGCGACTGTCGCCCGACAGCCCGGCCTATGAGACGGTCCTTCGCTGGATCGCCGCGGGAATGCCCCGCACGCCTCCGGACGCCCCCCGCCTGGTACGGATCGCCGTGGAGCCGACCGAGCGGACCCTGAAGCGATCCGAGTCGTTCTCCCTCCGGGTCACGGCCCAGTACGCGGACGGGTCGCGTGAGGATGTGACGCGACTGGCCGCGTTCGCGTCGAGCGAGTCCGCGCTGGTGAATGTGGACGCCGACGGCCGTGTGACCGCCGGTCCCATCCCGGGCGATGCGACGATCTCGGCGCGGTTCGAGGGCCTGTTCGCCAACTGCGACGTGAACATCCCCTTGCCGGGCGAAATCCCGAAGTCGCGATATGACGCGTTGCCCCGATCGAACTTCATCGATGAGTTCGTCTGGACCAAGCTGCGCAAGCTGGGACTGATGCCGTCGATCCCGGCGAGCGATGCGACGTACCTCCGGCGCGCCTACCTGGACGTGATCGGCCGCCTGCCCTCGCCCGATGAAGTCCGGTCGTTCCTGTCCGACATGTCGCCCGGAAAGCGGGCGCGCCTGGTCGATCGCTTGCTGGAACGCCCCGAGTATGCCGACCACTGGGCCAACAAGTGGGTCGACTTGCTCCGGCCGAATCCCTACCGGGTGGGGATCAAGGCGGTCCTGAACCTCGACGGCTGGATTCGCGACGCATTCCGTCGCAACATGCCGTACGACCGGTTCGTGCACGCGATCGTCACTGCGCGAGGGAGCACGTTCGACCTGGGGCCGGCCACGATCTTCCGCGACCGTCGCGAGCCGGAAGAGATCGCGCCGATGATCAGCCAACTCTTCCTCGGCATCCGGCTCGAATGTGCCAAGTGCCATCACCATCCCTTCGAGTCGTGGGACCATGCCCAGTTCTACGAATTCGCCGCCTATTTCGCGCGGGTGGGGCGCAAGGGGACTGGGCTGTCGCCGCCGATCTCGGGCAGCGAGGAGATCGTCTTCACCGCGAAGACGGGATCGGTCAAACATCCGCGGACCGGCAAGACCCTGGAACCCCGGCCTCTCTTCGGATCGGCCCCGGTCCCGCAGGACCCGGACTCCGATCCGCGCGAGGCGCTGGCCCGATGGATCATTGCGCCGGAGAACCCATTCTTCACGCGCGTCATCGTCAATCGGGTCTGGGCCGACATCATGGGCCGTGGGATCGTCGATCCGGTCGACGACCTCCGCGCGACCAACCCGCCGAGCAACGGGGCCTTGCTCGACGCGATGGCCGACGACTTCCGTCGCCACGGGTATGACCTCAAGCACTTGATCCGGACGATCCTGTCGTCATCGGTTTATGCGCTGAGTTCCGAGCCGAACGAACGAAACGTCGCCGATACGCGCAACTTCTCCCGGCACTACCGGCAGCGGCTGAGGGCCGAGGTCTTGCTGGACGCGATCTCGGACGTGACCCAGGTGCCCGACACCTTCGCGGCCGCCCCGCCCGGCTCTCGCGCCGCGACGATCTGGACTCACCGGGTTCCCTCGCTGTTCCTCGACACCTTCGGCAGGCCCGACCCCAACCAGGATCCGCCGTGCGAGCGTACCAGCGACACCTCGGTGGTCCAGGCACTCCACCTGATGAACTCGGCGGAATTGCACAAGAAGGTCGCCAGCGAGGTTGGACGCGCAGCGCGGCTTTCCAAAGGGAAGCAGTCCCCGCGGGAACTCGTCGAGGAGCTCTACTTGCTTGCATACAATCGGTATCCAACCGAAGAGGAGAGTTCGGTCGGGAGCTCGCTCTTCGAAGGCCCCAAGGCCGACCGTCGGCTGGCGGTCGAAGACCTCCTCTGGGCGTTGGTTAATTCGGCGGAATTCGTTTTCAAAGATTGAAGGTTGGTGTCTGTCGGGCGCGTACGTACAGGCGTTCAGGGTCGAGTCGGCAGAGGGGGCTCAGCATGGGTTCTTACACGAATTGCGAATCGATCACGCGTCGAGACTGCATCAAGCTGGGACTGAGCGCCCTGATCGGCGGTGGCCTGGTCGATGCCCTGCGCCTGAGGGGTCAGGCGGCACTCCCTCGGGCCCGGCCGACGAGTTGCATCCTCATCTGGATGGACGGCGGACCGAGCCATTATGAGACATTTGATCCCAAGCCGGGCGCGCCGAAGGAGATTCGCGGCGAGTTCTCGCCGATCGCGACCGCGGTCCCCGGGATCTACTTCTCCGAGCCGATGAAGCGGCTGGCATCGATCGCCGACAAGCTGGCGATCGTTCGATCGATCTGCCACAACCAGGGGAACCACGGAGCGGGCAATCACTACATGATGACCGGCACGCCGACGCGAATCCCCGTCGGTTGCGGCGCATTCGTCAGCTTCCACCCCAGCCTCGGCTCGGCCACCGCTTATGAGCGCGGGACGACCGGCGGAATGCCCCCGTATTTCTCGATACCCACCATGTCGCGTTCGGGGGGGCCGAACTTCCTGGGGGCGAAGTATGCGCCGTTCGTGGTCCCGGATAACCCGAACCGGAGCGATTTCCAGGTCCGTGACGTCGCACCGCCGCGCGGGGTGCAGGATGATCGGTTCGACCGTCGGCGCGACCTCCGGGCCCGCGTCGACCGCTTCCGTCGATTCACCGACGAGGCCGCGTGCGACCCCGCCTCGACCCTCGACGCCTACTACGAGCAGGGCTACGACCTGATGTCCTCGCCGGATGCCCAGCGCGCCTTCAATATCGGCAACGAGCCGGACATGGTCCGCGATGCCTACGGTCGCAACACGTTCGGCCAGCGAGCGCTGCTGGCCCGTCGATTGGTCGAGGCCGGCGTGCCCTTCATCACCCTGAATGAGGGCGGCTGGGACCATCACATCGGCATCTTCAAGGGCTACAATCAGCGCATGGCCGCCTTCGAATCGACGATCGCCGAGCTGATCCTGGACCTGGATCGTCGCGGCTTGCTCGAGACGACGCTCGTGATCGCTCTGGGCGAGTTCGGCCGGACTCCCAAGATCAACAAGGATGCGGGTCGCGACCACTGGTCCAACGCCATGTCCGTGCTTTTCGCCGGTTGCGGGACGCCCGGCGGCCAGGTGGTCGGCTCGACCGATGCACACGGATACGCGGCCAACGAGCGGGTCCTGTCGCCCGAGAACTTCGCCGCCACGGTCTACACCAAGCTCGGCATCGACCCGTCGAAGATCTTCCACACACCCAGCGGCCGGCCCGTCCAATTGGTCAGCGACCCGACGCCCATCCGGGAACTGATGGGATGATGCGATCTCGAACCCGCGCAGGAACGCCGGAGCGACGCCTCATCGCCGTCATAGCCGGTGTCGTAATACTTTCTACTTCCCGTTCTTACGCGAAGCCGCCGACGTTGACGGACGTGTTCCCGCCCGGAGCCGCTCGCGGCCAGACGGTTGCCGTCAAGGTCTCCGGGACGTTCGACCACTGGCCGGCGAAGGTCTGGATTGAGGGACGAGGGGTTGCGATAACGGCCGAGAAGGAAAAGGGTCATCTTCAGGTCGTCGTCGCGGCCAATGCCCCGCCGGGCATAAGATGGATGCGGCTCTACGATCAGGAGGGGACGACTACACTCCGTCCGTTTGTCGTCGGGATGCTCCCCGAGATCGTCGAAGCGGAACCCAACGACGAGCCGAGAGCACCGCAGCGCCTTGGCATGACCTCGGCCACAGTGAACGGCCGCCTGGCCAGGGCCGGAGACGTGGATGGATTCTCGGTCGACCTGACCCGAGGACAGACGCTCGTCGCCGACCTCGAGGCGGCGCGACACCTCGGCTCTCCGATGGACGCCGTGCTTCAGGTCGCTTCGCCCGAAGGATCCGTCCTGGCCCAGAACGACGACGACGTCGGCCGTGATCCGAGGATCATCTTCGAAGCACCTACCGCGGGGACGTATATCGTTCGCCTCTTCGCCTTCCCCGCGACGCCCGACAGCTCGATCCGATTCGCAGGCGCAAATACCTACGTTTACCGCCTCACTCTCACGACCCGCGGATTCATCGACTATGCCTTCCCGCTCGCCGTCGGCCGGGACGGACCGCGAACCGTGGAAGCGATCGGCTGGAATATCCCCTCGGACGCACGAATCGTACCGATCGACTGGAAGGACAACCGCGATGTGCTCGCGGTATTCCACGATTCCCTGGCCGACACAGCCGAGGTGAGTCGGGTGCCGTTCGCCGCGACGGTCGAGACCGAACCCAACGATCTGGCGCGCCCACAGGTGATTAACAGCGTTGTAGTCCTCAGCGGCCGGATCGATCCGCCAGGCGACGTGGATGTCTTTCGCGTCGCGCTACGCAAGGGCGACAAGCGGGTTTTCCGTATCGAGTCCCGCGCCCTCGGCCGGCCACTCGATCCGACCCTCCGCGTCCTCGACTCCAGCGGCAAGAGCCTGGCGGAGGTGGATGACACCGGGAGGAATAACCGCGACCTCGAGCGGTCGTTCACGGCGCCCGAGGATGGGGAGTACCGGCTCATAGTCCGCGATCTCAACGAACGGGGCGGTTCGCGTTTCGCCTACCTGCTGAGCGTCCTGGAGCCTCAGCCCGAGTACGCACTCTCGTTAACAACGGATCGGTTCGACCTGACACCTGGGAAGCCGACGAAGATCGTCGTGGCCATCCAGCGAAAGGATAGTTTCGCGGAGCCCATCGAGATTGTGGCAGAGGATCTCCCGGCCGGAGTGACCGCGAAGCCAGTCACGTCGAAAGCCGGCGATGCCTCGGCGCGATCGGTGACCTTGGAGCTGATCGCTGACGGAAGCGCGTCGTCCGGTCCATTCCAGATCACCGGTAGGACGATGAAAGGACCCCGAACATCTCATCTGGCCACAACGCCCATCGCGGGATTCGAGGCGAAAGCCGAGTGGCTCTGGTTAACATGTCGTCCATCGGTGATGGAGAAGCGGAAGTCGTGAGTCCGACTGGCCTCCTGGCTGAGGATGGCCAATCGTGCGTCGATTGATCGCAATTGAAGAATCGATCGTCGATTCTCCTTCACGGCCGGACAATTCTCGCTACGGCTTCACACCCTCCTCTTGCCTCGTCGGCGATTACACTCCATGGGACCGGCACGGCGTCGTCCGATCTCGTCATTCGATTCGTTTCCGAGCATCTCCTCCGCGCTGCAGGCCATGGTAGAATATGCACGTACAGTGAGTCGAACCGAGAGGGATGTGAGTGAGAGGTTTTTCCATGGCGCGAAATGAGACGCGGAGCCTCTTCGACGGCCCCGAGGAACCGCTCGAGCACACTCCGGGGCCCGACGCACCCCTGGCCGAGCGGATGCGGCCGCGGAACCTGGACGAGTTCGTCGGCCAGGGTCATCTGGTCGGCGAAGGGCGGCTCGTCCGTCGGCTGATCGAGGGGAACGGCCCCCTTCCCTCCCTGATCCTCTGGGGAGGGCCCGGCACCGGGAAGACGACGCTCGGCCGACTGCTCGCCGGGCTGGTCAAGGCCCGGTTCGTGGCATTGTCTGCGGTCGGCTCGGGCGTGAAGGAGGTGCGCGACACGATCGCCGAGGCACGTAACACCCGCCGCCGCGGCGGCCGCACCGTCCTGTTCATCGACGAGATCCATCGATTCAACAAGTCGCAGCAGGACGCCTTGCTGCCGGCCGTCGAGGATGGGACCGTCACGCTGATCGGTGCGACGACCGAGAATCCCTCGTTCGAG
>JBKQHM010000669.1:0-12380 GCA_052148775.1 Isosphaeraceae bacterium
GCTACCTGCCGCTGGGACCGGTGCGGCGCCGCGGATCCCGGTACTGCGCGTCATGCCTGGCCGACCGGAACGGCCGGTGGCCGCTGTCCTGGCGGCTGGGCTGGTTGTTCGCCTGCACCACCCACCATGTCCTGCTCTGTGACACCTGCCCGTCCTGCGGGCGGGCTCCCCGCGGCCGCGCCGGCCACGCCGGGCTCAACCCGCCCGGCAGCTGCGCCAACACCATCAAGCGGCACGAGTACTGCGGCGCGGACCTGCGCGAGGTCCCCCCGCAACCGCTCCCGGCAGGCCATCCCGCACTGGCCGCCCAGCACTGGACCGGGACCCTGCTCACCCTCGATGACACCAGGCCCGCCGGAAACGGCGTGACACCGGGCAATCCGCTCAGCGACCTGGGCATCGTCGCATCCTGGGTGCTGCGCCAGGCACCGGCGGCCCAGTTCGCCGGCCTCGGCCCGCAGACGCTGGCCGCCTGGCACGAATGGAACCAGCAGCCACCCGCGGTGCGCCGCCAGCCCAGCCGGTTCCCGCCCGCCAGCGCCGCGCTGACCGCCGCCCTGGCCGCCACCGCCATGACCATGCTCACCGGGAGCGACGAGCAGGCCATCACACAGATCCGGGCCCAAGGAAGGGGAGTCCCTGGCCGCTGGTGCGAGCAGCAGCGAACGTCCCAAGTGCATCGTGACCGGCGGGGCGGCGACCATGAGCCTGACCTACCAGGGCCGCACGTTCCTGATCTGTTGCACGGGGTGCCGGGACGAATTCAATGAGAACCCCGAAAAGTACATCAAGAAGGCCAGCCTGATGGCCCAGGCCGAGGGGGCGAGGTCGAAGGCCGCCGGGTCATCCCCCGCACGGGTCAGCGGTTCCGAGGATGCCTTTGCCGCTGACGTTGATGACGCGCCGGCGATGAAAGCCAAGCGACCCCCGGCTGGGACCGGTACCCGGGCCGCAAAAGCCGATTCCCCTTCAAGTCCGGACGACGATGAGGCGACGGCTGCGGGCACCGGCAAGCCGTCGACACGGAATGCCGAGCAGAAAACGGCTTCATCTCAATCATCGACGCGTGCGGCCGGCTTGCTCCAGATCGGTCAGAACCTCGAGAAATCCGGCAAGAACAGCGCCGCACTGGGCTACTACAAACGGATCGTCAAGGACTTTGCTGACACACCCGCCGCGAAGACGGCCAGACAGCGGATCAAGGCCATCGAAAAGCCTTAACTTGCCCTCGATCCGAGGTGCCCAGCGACCAAGGCCGGTTTCTCGAACGTTTCCTGCGCGGGTCTGGCTGCCAGGTCTGCGAGCGCGCGTGTCATCCGACGGAACACGTCGTCCCAGTCGTGGAGTTTCGGCTGCCGGAAGATCCGGACCGAGGGATACCAGGGCGAGTCCTCGCGGCCGACGAGCCAGCGCCAGTCCGCATGGCTCGGAAGTGCCAGCCAGGTCGGCACGCCGAGTGCGCCGGCAAGATGGGCCGGCGCCGAGCAGATCGTGATCGTGAGATCCAGGAGAGACATCAGGGCGGCGGTGTCCTCGAACCGCGTGCTCTCGCGGAAATCCAGCACGGGGAGGCGATCGGCCAGCGGAGCGATCTGCTCGACGCCGTGGCCCTTCTGGAGACTGATGAACCTCACTCCCGGCACATCGGCGAGCGGGAGGAAGGCCGCGAGCGGGGCCGATCGAAAGCGATCGTGAGTGTTGGCTGGGTTTCCCTGCCAGAAGATGCCGACGCGGCGCTCGCCGGGCGCGCGGGTACCCAGTCGTTCCGCCCAGGACGCCACCAGCTCCGGTTCGGCCCGCAGATAGGGGACAGGGTGGACTCGCGGGAGATCTTCGAGCCTGGTCCGGAAGATGGCCGCAAGGCTGACCAATGGGACATACGCGTCGAATGATGGCAAGGGCTCGGTGTCCGGGACCAGGACATCGATCCCCGGGGCGTTGGCGAAGAGCCGCAACAATGGCGTGGGGCAGCGGAACACCACCTTTGCGCCGAGGGCCTTGACCTTGGGGGCGAACCGTATGAACTGGATGGTGTCGCCCACCCCTTGTTCATGAAGCAAGAGGATTGTCCTGCCGGCGATCGACTCGCCTTTCCAGAGGGGCTGGGCGAAGTCGGGACGCACGAAGTCGCTACACCTCCAGCGCCACTCGAATTCGGCGAACCCCTCCGCATAATCGCCGAGCAAGAGCTTCATCATCGCGCGATTCTTCCGCGCGTCCGCATGCTCCGGATTGAGTGCGAGCGCCCGATCATAGGCGCGGATTGCGTCCTCATGTCGGCCGATTCGGCCCAGTGCGACGCCGAGGTTGTTATGGATAGCGGGTCCGTCGGGTCGGAGCTCGATCGCGGTCGCGTAGCAGGCGAGGGCTTCGTCGTAGCGATCCTGGTCGCGGATGACATTGCCGAGGTTCTGGTGTGCCTCGACGAGCCGAGGGTCGAACCGGATGGCCTCGCGGTAGGAATCCTCGGCCTCGTCGAATCGCTTGTGCTGGGCCTGGATAATCCCCAGGGCGTTGTGAATACCGGCGTCGGTCGGGTCCAGTGCCAGGGCACGTCGGAGAGCGACCTCGGCCTCGCCGAATCGCTTGGCCGCCGCCAGGGCAATCCCGAGCTGCTGGTGCAGGTAGCCGGCCCGCGGCGCCAGCCTCACCGCCTCCGCCAGAGGCTCGACGGCCTCGAGCGGTCGGTTCGCCATCCTCAGCGAGCCCCCCAGGCCGCCCAGGACATCGATGTCGTCGGGGCGGATCATCCTCGCTTGCTGGTATGCCTGTACGGCCTCGGCGAATTTGCCCTGATCGCGGAGCACGTGACCGAGGTTGCGATAGGCATCGAGGAAGGGAGGCAAGACGGCGGCCGCCTGTCGGAGCACCCGCTCGGCGGCGGCGAAGTCGCGGCGGATGGCGTAGGCTACGCCGAGGTTCGTGAGGACTTCCACCGCTCCCGGCCTCAACGCGAGGCTGCGCGAATAGTAACGGACGGCCTCGTCGAGAGCCTGTCGTTGGAATGCTACGATGCCGAGCGCGGCCCAGGCTTCGGCGTGGTCCGGATGGACGGCGAGGAACCGGCGATAACACGCTTCGGCATCGTTGAGCCGCCCGGCTCGCAGATGTTCCCAGCCCGTCCTGAGATCGTCCATGACCACATCCCCGCCGTTGCGTTTCCAGATCGGAGACACCCTCATATCCCTACGACCGATGGGTCGATTTTAGCTCCGGACACACGCTCGGAGCAAAGTGTTTTGCCCTCGAGTTGGTTGGCGGATCTCGGCCAGCTTGATGGTCGAGGTGGATCGGGAAATGGCTGGGCCGCAGGGTTCCGCTCGTTCAATCGGGAGCTTCCTCCCTCATGGGCTCGGTCGCCGCCGTGACTTCCTCCCGGGGAGCGATCCGGATATCGAGGCCGATCTGGGTCGTCCAGATCTCCCAATCGTTGCGGTCCCAGCCGAGGATGATGCCCGAGGCCTCGAGGCGGTCGAACATCTGCTCGACGTAGGCCGGGACCCGGTCCTCATATTCGGAGACCAGGTCGAGCTTGCGGCCGATGAGATTGAGGATTCCGCGGATCGTCGCGGGCCCTTTCTCGGCGATCCGCTTCTGTCCTTCGGGAGAGGCCGGGTCGGGGCCGTCGAGGGTCAATTCCATCGAACGGATCAACCGGCCGAACTGGCTGAACCAGCTATCACCGAAGCCGAAGTATTCCTTGTGGACGATGTTGACCTCGCCGTGCCGGACGATCGCGGCTTGGTAGACCGACTCGAGGTAGTTCTCGCCGAAGTCGGACTGGAACGCGATGTTGACCGCCTTGGCCAGGTGTTGCAGCGCGGCCTTGACGCCGACATCCCGCGGGTTGACCTGCAAGGCCATGTCGCGTAGGCCGCCCGCCTTCCGCGCGGTGACCGTGCCCCCGTCGCCCGCGCCCGCCGCGACCGCCACGCTGACGGGAAGGTCGGTCGAGCCGACTACGGGCGCCGTCGCCGTCGCCGTCGCGGCCGGGCGAGCCGTCGCCGATCGAGGCGGGGTGACGGGGGCCGCGGGCGATTTCGTTCCCTTGGGCGTTGAAACCAGGCGCGATGCTGCTCGCCGGTCGGCTGGCTTCGATCCGGGCTTGGAGGACGGGTCGGGCACGGGGCGACTCCCTGTCTCGGAGATGGATTGAGTTTTCGTCTGATCTTATTCCTCGGCAAGAAAGAAAATGATACAAGCCCGACGCGGCATCGAGTGGATTCCGGCCGGGACGACCCATTCACTCGCTGGCACGTCGGGCGCGTGTGTGCCGTTCTTGCTTGCCCGGGTAATATACGAGTTTCCTGCTTCTTGGTGGCTGGTGGCTAGAGGCCACTGGCTCTACCAGAGACCGGACTTCGCACGCCGCTCGCATCCCTCCACTCGTCACTCGCCCCGCTCGAGGCCTAGATCCGCTCCTCGATCAGGACGGGCATGCGATTCGAGCGGGTCATGACCTGGTAATAATGGCTGGCGGGCTCGCAGATCATGTAGACGACGGTGTTGCCGCGTTCGTCGGGGACGAGCAGGCCGCGGATCCCTTGCCGGATGCGGTACCAGACCCCCCGATCGAGGCCGAGCGAGGCGGGGATGTCGACGGGGATCGGATCGAGGCCCCGCCAGTAACCTTCCTGGATGGTCGACAGCCATGTCCAGCCGGTGCGGGGCAGGAACCGACTCTCGCCTCGGCCGTTGCCCCAGCGCACGATGAGGAGCTGCCCGTCGCGCCAGACCGGGAGCCGGGGGAAGCGGTCGCGGTAGAGAAAGCGCACCTCTCTCTCGCCCCCACGCTCGTGGACGCGACGATCCAGCCCGTGCCGCCCGATCAGCTCCTTGGGCAATTCACTCCATGCCAGGGCGATCCCGACGCACATTTTTATTGGTCATTAGTCATTGGTCATTAGTCATTGGTAATTGGTCATTAGTTGTATAACTCCGAGCTATCGCCGGTTGGGCTCATCACGCTGTAGCCCCTGTTATCTTGCCCCGCTCAAGCTTCGGGCACAGCCACCAATGACCAATGACTAAAAACATGACTTCCCCCGGATGTCGCAAATGTCATATTCGTTGGCGGTATCGCGGTAGATCGGGGCTAGCGGGAGCGTGGCGGCGCTGCGGATGACGAACCGGCCGTGCCGGGCGTTGATCTCGCGCTTGAGGCGGGCGATGGCCAGGGCCTGGCTGCGCCGGGCCGGCGGGTCGAACAGGTCGAAGGGGCAATCCCGCCTGGCGGTGAGCTCCTCGGCGATCAGGTGCATGTGGGTCGCCGGGACGCGGGGGATCCAGGCCCTGCGGAGGCAGGGTCGGGCCGCATCCAGGAGGACGTCGAACCGGTCGCTGGGGACTCCGAGGGTCATCTGGCCGACGCCGGACTGGCCGTTCTTGTAAGGGATGCAGACGGTCAGGCGGCCGGCGGCCACGCCGTGGTATTCGAGCTCCTCGATCAGCCGCTCGAGGTTGCGCACGAGCCATGCGTAGAGGATGACCGGCTCGTTGGTCGCCTCGCCGAAGCTGCCGCCGCGCGAGAGTGCCTTGTGCGCGGGCCGGCGGTTCTGGATCGGGTGGACGGCCTCGCCATTGAGCTCCCACCAGAGCGCCTCGCCCGTGGCCGTCAGGAGTGAACGGACCAGGCGACGGTCGGCCCGCGCCAGGTCGAGGCAGGTGACGATCCTCCAGGGGGAGAGCCGGGCCGCGCGCCGGCCGGCGATCCCGGTGATCTCGGTCACCGGCCGGTCGGCCAGCAATTCCTCCTCGGCCTTTCGGTCGAGCACCGCCAGGGCGCCGTTCGGCTTGGCCGAGTCCGAGATCAGCTTGGCCAGCGTCCGCGTCCGGGCGATCCCCACGGTCACCGGCACCCCCATCCGCTCCCAGACCTCGTCCCGGATCGAGACCGCCAGGTCCTGGTACGTCTGACCTGGCCCCGGCATCGCCGTGAAGAAGAACTCGTCGATCGAGTAATACTCCACCCGCGGCGACCACTCCCGCACGATCCCCAGCATCAGCCGGCTCAGGACCTCGTACCATCGGAAATCCCGCTTGACGTACACGCCCGTCGGGCACTTCAACAGGGCGTCCCAGATCGGCATCCCCGTCGCGACCCCGGCGGCCTTCATCTCGTAGCTCTTGGCGATCACGCACGCGCCCTGGTTGCCCAGCACCCCCACCGGCTTGCCGATCAAGAACGCATCCCGCACCCGCTCCGCCGACACGTAAAAACAGTCGGCGTCGAGATGACCAACCGCACTCATGCCCATTCGCGTCCACATGGACGAAAGTTTATTCTGTACGGACGGATCGGTCAAGGAGACCTGGGGCAGGAAGCGGATATGAGGAGAATTCGGAGGATTTGCGAGGTTTTTGGTAGGACAGGACGGCAGGTGGCCGAATCCGGCCAGGTGCCGAGCGAGGGCGTCTCACGACGGAGAATCCTTTCACGCGAACACGCGATCTGGCTTCGATCGGGGCTCGCGGTTCCGTACGTCCCGGCGCCTTGAAATCGCCATTATGGCGAACCATACTGAATCCCTGAATAGACCCGCCTTCCATTATACGGCCACTTGGCCACATGATGAGCAACGATTCCGGCGCGGGTCGGTGATGAGGAGACAGCGAAGATGGGATCTCGTCGGATCGGCGTCGTTGGCTGGGCGGGAGTTAGGTTGATCGCGTTGGCCGCCATGCTGCTCGGCCCGGGCATCCCGGCGGCCGAGCCCGGAGTTCCGGCCACACCGAACGCCCCGGCCCCGCCGCCGGAGGCCGCGAAGCGGATCGCGGTGCCGCCTGGGTTCCGGGTCACCCTCTGCACCGCCGAGCCCGACGTCGTCCAGCCGATCGGCATGACGATCGATCACCGGGGACGGCTCTGGGTGGTCGAGAACTATTCTTACCCGATCTGGCTGGGCGGCCCGCGCGGCCGGGATCGCATCCTGATCTTCGAGGACGCCGACGGCGACGGCCGCTTCGACCGGCGGACCGTCTTCGCTGACGGGGGGACCAACTACACCGGCATCGCGCTGGGGTTCGGCGGGGTCTGGGTCTGCGCCACGCCCAACCTGATCTTCATCCCCGACCGAGACGGCGACGACCGGCCCGACGGCGCGCCGATCATCAAGCTCGACGGCTGGAGCATCAACGCCCAGCACAACATGTTCAACGCCTTGCACTGGGGCCCCGACGGCTGGCTCTGGGGTTGCAACGGCATCCTGGCGACCTCGCAGGTCGGCAAGCCGGGGACGCCGCAAGACAAGCGGACGCCGATCAATTGCGGTGTCTGGCGGTATCACCCGACCCGCGAGGTCTTCGAGGTCGTCGCGCACGGCACGACCAACCCCTGGGGACTCGACTTCGACGATTACGGCGAGGCGTTCATCACCAACTGCGTGATCCCGCACCTGTTCCGCGTGATCCCCGGCTCGCACTTCCAGCGGATGTTCGGCAACGACCTCAACCCATTCGTCTATGACCTCATGGAGACCTGCGCCGATCACCTCCACTGGGCCGGCGGGCGCTGGCAGGACTCGCGCTCGGGCGAACAACACGGCGTGCTGGGCGGCGGCCATGCCCACGTCGGGGGCATGATCTACCTGGCAGACAACTGGCCGGAGACCTATCGCAACGGGCTCTTCACATGCAACATCCACGGCCATCGGGTCAACAACGATCGCCTCGATCGCATCGACGACGGGTATCAGATCGTCGCGAGGCACAATCCGGACTTCCTCCTGTCGTCGGATCCCTGGTTCCGGGGCCTCGAGCTGAAGTATGGCCCCGATGGCGGCGTCTACCTCACGGATTGGTCCGACATCGGCGAATGCCACGAGAACGACGCCGACGGCTCGCATCGCGAGAACGGCCGGATCTTCAAGATCACCTATGGAGATGTCCGGCCTGTGAAGGTCGACCTGGCCGCGCAGACCGACGAGGAGCTGGCGAAGCTCCAACTCCACGCCAACGAGTGGTACGTCCGCACGGCGCGTCGGCTGCTCCAGGAGCGGGCCGCGGCCGGCAAGGACCTGGGCGGCGCGCACCGCGTGCTCCGCGAGATCCTCGCGACCGATCCGGACGTGCGGCGTAAACTCCGGGCGATCTGGGCCCTCAACGCCGCCGGCGGTCTGGATGAGAGGGCCCAGATGGCGCTGCTCGCCCACCCCAGCCCGCAGGTCCGGGCCTGGGGTGTCCGGCTGGGTGTCGACGACGGTTCTCCTTCGGCGGAGGTCGTGGGCCAGCTCGAGAGGATGGCGGGAGTCCAACGCGGTACGGCCAAGAATCCGAAGGAGATGAGTGCGCTGGTGCGGCTCAACCTGGCCTCGGCGCTCCAGCGGATTCCGATCGAGACGCGATGGCCGATGGCCGAGGCCCTGGCCCTCGACGGTGCCTACGCATCGTCGCGCGAGCACACGCTCCTGCTCTGGTACGGCCTAGAGCCGCTGATCCCGCGCGACCGGGGGCGGGCGGCTTCGCTGCTGGAGCGGTGCCCCAGCACGATGAATTGCCGGTTCATCGCGCGCCGGCTGATCGCCGCGGACGCCGAGGCCGGGCTGGCCTCATTGATGCCGGCGCTCCGGGCCCGGCCGGGGGCTTATCCCGCCTTCCATCGGGACGTGCTCGACGGCATCCTCGAGGCGTTTTCGGGTCGGAAGCGCGTCGGGATGCCGGAGGACTGGGGGTCCGCGTTCGCGTGGCTGACCGGGCGAGGTGATCCGGATGTCAAGGCGAAGGCCGCCGCGCTAGGGTTGCTGTTCGGCGATCCCGGGGCCGAGGCCGGTCTGCGCCTGGTTGTCGAGGACCGCGCCGCGCCCTCCGGTGCCCGCCAATTCGCGCTCCAGAACCTGGTCGATCGCCGTAACGCCGGGCTGGCCCCGATCCTTTTCCGGCTGCTGGATGACCCCAAGCTCCGAGCCTCCGCGATCCGGGCGCTGGCGGCTTACAACGATCCCACTACGCCCGGATCGATCCTCGGCCGATATACGTCTCTCACACCGGGCGAGCGCGACGACGCGGTCGCCACATTGGCGTCGCGGCCGGTGTGGGCGTCGGCGCTGCTGGATGCGGTCCGCAAGGGCTCGGTACCCCGCCGCGACCTGAACACGACCATCGCCCGGCAGATCCTCGCGTTCCAGGTCCCGAGCTTGACTGCGGCGCTCGAGCGATCCTGGGGCACGCTCCGGCCGACGGCCCGCGACAAGGCGCCATTAATCGGCAAGTACAAGACGATGCTGGCGTCCCGGGACCTCCCAACCCCCGACCCGGACCGCGGACGCACCCTGTTCGGCCGCATCTGCGCCCAGTGCCATCGCCTGTTCGGGGAAGGGGGCGAGGTCGGGCCGGACCTCACCGGTTCCGACCGGGCCAATCCCGATTACATCCTCGAGAACGTGCTGGACCCCAGCGCGACCGTTGGCCGGGACTACACGCTCACCACGGTCGCGACCCGCGACGGACGCATGGTTTCCGGCATCCTCCGCGAGCAATCGCAGGGTGCCCTGGTGATCCAGACCCCGTCGGAGCGGATCACCTTGCCGCGAGAGGACGTCGAGGCGATCAAGGGCTCCACGACCTCGATGATGCCGGAAGGGCAGCTCGACCCCCTCACGCCCCAGGAGATCCGCGACCTGTTCGCCTACCTGGCGGCGACCCGGCCGGCACCGAGGTCGAAGTGAGGACCCGGAATTGGTACATGGCTGGATGGAGTATGAAGACATTTCTCTTCGTTCTGACGTTCGATCGCCTTTCCTCGTCAGGAGCCGGATCTGACATACTCTTGACAGGCATTACGCCGACGTAATAATAAAACCATCGATTCCGGGGGACCGGGGCGGACGCGATGACGAAGATTCCGGACGCAAGCCGAGCTGAGCGACTCGAGGAGTTCTTTCGCCGTCTCTCCGCGGCCCCGCTCGCGTCCGACCACGATGAGGCAATGCGGCAAGTTGCTGACACCTTCAATGGCGTTGAGGATGAGATGACCTCGATCCCTTACGATCCCACCTTTCCCTGACCGACGGGCGCATGTACCCTCCGCAACCCGATAGTAGGAGGGTTGTCCCTGGCCGCCCGGATGTGACCCGATACCGGAGCCGGAAGCACAGCATTCGGATTCGCGACAACGGTGCGATCCAGATCATCGACCAGGCCACGGGGGCCATTGCCCTCGACAAGCCCGGGGCCGACGGTCAGAGCATCTGATACGGGGCTTGGCCATGAATCCACTCGAGCGGCTGCGTGACGACCTGATGAAACGATTCCCTGGCATCGCGACGGAAATCGACCCCGCCGACGACGAGGCGGGCCTCTGGTATTTGGATGTGCGGCGCGGCGGGGGAGCGCCCTGGATCGTGGTCGAATGGAAGCCCGACCTCGGCTTCGGCGTCTCGACGCCCGGTGACGACGAATTCGGGATGAAGCCCGATGAAATCTATCCGAACGCAAGAGCGGCCTACGATCGCCTGGTCCAACTCATCCTCTCCGGTGGACGGACCGAGCCGCCCGTAGCCGTGCGACTCGCGGAACTCAGGCGGCTCCGCAAGCACTCCCAGGCGGAGGTGGCCGGGCGTGCCGGAATCAAGCAGGCTGCTATGGCGAGGATCGAAGGGCGTGATGATATCCTGCTCAGCACCCTGCATCGCGTCGTCACGGCGATGGGTGGTAGGCTCTCGATCCGGGTCGAATTCCCCGATGGCATGTCGAGGGAGTTGACCGGGCTGGTCTCGCCACCTTCGGTGGTGCCGGGCGAGGAGTTCAGCCTAACGAGTCGGTCGGCCGCGACGCCCGCGAAGTCTTCGATGGGCCAGTAGGTTCGGAATCCGCCTCAGCCGATCAGCCGGCGCAGGGATCGGATGATGTAGGCATTCTCAGGGCGGTTTCTCGCCGCGATCCGGAGGAATTTGCCGGGCTCCAGGCCCTTCTTGTCGTCGCAGGTCCGCGTGTAGATCCCGCGGCGGATGAGCAGCCGGCAGACCAGGTCCTCGGCGCTAAGCCCGTTCTCGAGCTCCACCAGGGCGAAGTTCGCCGACGTCGGATAGACGCGCAGGCCGTTGATCTTCGCCAGGGCGGCGAAGAACCTCCGGGAATTCCGGATGAACCGGACGCGTTCCCGCTCATACCGCTCCTGGAAGTCCGGCCGGGAATAAAGGTCGAAGAAGTATTCGGCCAGACCCGAGGAGTTCCACAGATGGCCGTTATCCAGCAGGGCCCGGACCTTGGCGGGGTCCATCACGGCGTAACCGGCCCGGATCCCGGCCACGCCGAAATCCTTGGACATGCTCTTGACGACCGTGAGGTTGGGGAACCGCCGGACCTGGTCAGCCACGCTGCAATAGGCGAATCCGTGCCCCTCGGTGGCAAAATGGATGAAGCTCTCGTCGACGATGACGTTCGGGACCGAGCGCAGTTCTTCCAGCAGATCCACCATGACGGCGTGCGGGATGTAACCGCCGTCGGGGTTGTTCGGGTTGATCAGCACGACGGTGTCGGGACGCTCGCGATGGACGAGTTCGAGATACTTGGCGGGGTCGAAGTGAAAGTCGTCCTCCTTGCGGAGGACGTTGAAGACCACCTGGGTATCCGGCCGGGCGAACTCGTAATAGGGCGAGAAGGTGGGGAGATTCACCAGGATCTTATCGCGGGTGAAGCGGTGGAGGATCGCCTGGATGATCTCGACCGCACCGTTGCCGACGAAAATCGAATCGTTCTCGAGTTCCAGCACGCGCCCCAGCTTGGCGGCGATGACGCGATTCTGCGACGGATACAGCTCCAGCAAGGCGCGGAGCTTCCTCGGCCGGATCACCTCGCGGTGGAAGTGCATCAGGAACAGATTTGTCGCGTACGGGTTGGACAGGAAGCAAGCGTCCACCTTGAGCCGCAGCTCGGGGATCAGCTTGGCGAGCGTCCAGGCGCTGGGAGAATGCGAGCCCGCCTCGCGCTTCAGTCGCTTGATGCGCTCGATCAGGGCCAGCTCGCGGGGGTTGAAAATCACTCCTCGGGGGGGGCGGGGCTGGGACCGCTGTAGCCAATGTCCCGAGACGCCGAGGTCGAACGGCCTGAACCTGCTGCCCTGCTCGCGGGTACGCGGAACGATCACTTCACCCTCTTTCGATTGGCTGGTTGACGACTCATCCAACGATTTTCGGGCTCTCTGGCCAGGCCCGATCCAGGGCGATGCTCGACTGTTCATCGAGACGCAACACGTTTTTCACCGAACCTTTGCACATAGTAAGCCGTGGCTCTCCGCCCGACAAGGACCCACTCCCGGATCCAGCAGTTCCGCAACTCGGCGGTATTTGAGAAGCCAAGACGGATTCAAGGCCTCGACCTCGCGGGTTTTACGGTTTTATGGGCTGGCGGGGTTGTCGGAGAGGCACTTTCGGGGGGTGGTCGAC
>JBKQHM010000670.1:0-18780 GCA_052148775.1 Isosphaeraceae bacterium
CTCTTCACCGATCACACGGCCGCGATCGGGCTGGCGGCCCCGAGCCGACACCGGCTCGGCTTCGGCGCGGCGTTCCTGGACGCCAACAACGATGGCTGGCTCGACCTCTTGACCGCCAACGGGCACGTGAGCGACCAGCGCCCGCTGGCTCCCTACGCGATGACACCGCAGCTCTTCCTGGGTAGCCCGTCCGGCGTGCTGGCCGACGTGACGGCGCGCGCGGGTCCGCCTTTCCAGCAGGCTCGAGTCGGCCAGGGTCTCGCCGTCGGAGATCTCGACAACGACGGCCGGCTCGATGCGGTGATGGTCGCGCAGAACGATCCCCTGGTGTTCCTCCAAAACCGGACCGAGCCGGGTCGCGGTCATTCCGTCGTGTTCCGCCTCGAAGGGACTCGCTCGAACCGGGACGGCGTTGGCGCGGTGATCCTGGTCACCGCCGGCGGGCGCACCCGGATGGCACAACGCTTCGGGGGCGGGAGCTATCAGTCGGCCGGCGACCCCCGGCTCCACTTCGGGCTCGGATCGAGCGGCCGGCTCGAGTCGGTCGAGGTGCGCTGGCCCTCCGGCCGGGTGGATCGCTTCCGCGACCTGCCCGCCAACACCGGTTACCTGATCCGCGAGGCAGAGACGAAGCCGCTGCCGCTCACCGGCTTCGCGACACGGACCAGTGGTGTCCTACCTTCTCGGGGCTGACGCCCCGAGCTTTACGATCACGCCCCGTTGGGGCTTTCGGAACAGACTCTGAGTCAGCGCGGGGATGATGGTATCGACATTCATGGTGGGCTGAACAGCACGACGCCAGCGGCGACGGCGGCCGTCTTCAGCTTGCCGTCGAGGCACGCCAGCGGCAGGCCCCGGCGGATGGCCAGTTCCAGATAGGCGGCGTCATATGCGGAAAGCTGGTAGGTTCTGGCCAAGTGAACGATGTCGCCAAAGGCCCTGCTGCCGGTTTCTTCGTCGAGGATGATCGGTAACGCGTCGAGCAGCACGAAGAAACGCCTGCTGCGTGCTTCGTCCAGCCGCTTGCGGCGTTCGCCCATGATGGTGGCGTTGGCCGCTTCGAGCAGCCAGATTGAGGGCACGACGGCCCGCATGTCGGCCAGGCTGTCGCGGACGCCATCGGTGTAAGGGGTGGCTTCGTCGTCGAAGCACCAAGCCATCGTTACGGAGCAGTCGAGCACGAAACCGTCCTTGGTTTGCATCGGCGAATCCTTTCGGTAAGGCGTGTCAGAAGCGGCGACCTTCCTCGATCAGATCGCGAATGGTGTTGCCTTCGCCGAGCGTGTTGCCCTTGCTGAAAGCTTTTAATTCCTCAATGACCTGCCGCACGTCGGGCTTGGGCGCGGCGGTGGTGACGGGCACCAGCCGGGCCACGGGCTTGCCGTGCTTGGTAATGGTGAATTCCTCGCCTTGGGCCACCCGTTCCAGGAGCTGAGGCAGATGGGTCTTAGCCTCGAAAGAGCCGACAGTTTCCATAATCATTCTCCTAGAGAATTTCAACTGGTATAAACCAGTCTAGCCGAAGTCTCCCTTTTGACAAGCCGCTTGTCATTTTCCAAACTCCGCTCCAGCGGCGGCATGGGCCAGCCTGGCGCGGTGAAAAGTTGGGCTTGACGGACACTCGCGTTCATCCCGGATTTGTGGCGTGTGTCGAAGCCCCTCAGCCGGCCGAGGCTGCCTCACTCCGGCGCTCTCCCAGGAGGAGAGGGCGTCAACGCCGACCTCTCCCCAAGGGGCGAGGTGGAGAAAGCCGGGTTTCCGCGCACAGCAGGGGGCCAAGCCGACTCATCCTCCTCGCCCCTGCGGGGAGAGGGTGCCCGAAGGGCGGGTGAGAGGCGCCCTCGTGACGACCTTGTACTGGTCAATTCCCTCGGTGATCTCGATCGCCTGGTCGGCGTCGAGGTGTTCGAAGGTCTGAGTCGTCTTGCTGGTAGGCCAGGTGACGGTCAGGCGGTCGACGGACTTCGCATCGAGAAGGCCGATCGACTCGACGAGGGTGTTGCCGCCGAAGCTCCCGTTGTTGCCGATCACGCGATGAATCGAGCGGGTGCCGCCGGGACCGGTCAGGTCGACCCGGAGCTTGGCGCCGAGGGCCGACTTGTTGGTCTTGGTGCCGATGAGCTTGACCTTGAGCCAGTGACGCTTGTGGCCGGGGTTCTGGAACAGCGCGTTATAGCCGCGGTCGCCGGGGTAACCGCCGCCAAGGACGACGAAGAGGTCGAGGTCGCCGTCGTCGTCCCAATCGGCGAAGGAGACGCCGTGCCCCTTTTGCAGGTGTCCGGTCGCGGTCGAATCGGTCACGTCCTCGAACCGTCCGTCGACGTTCTCGTACATCAGGTCCGGGACCAAGCCCGAGAGGCTCATCCAGCCGGTGCCGAAGTGGAGGTCCAGGTCGCCGTCGTTGTCGATATCGCCGGCATTCAGGGACATGACGGGCATCGGCCGCGCGAGGCCGGCCTCGCGGCTCACTTCGCGGAAACCGTCCGGGCCGAGGTTGTGGTAGAGATACGCGTGATCCTCGGAGTGCACCGGCAGGCCGAGGTAATCGGCGACGACCTCGGAGAGATTGCTGCTGTAGTCGCCGATGAGGATGTCGAGCCGGTCATCATTGTCGTAGTCGAGGAACATGCAGGTGAAGCCGTGGGGCGGCCCGACGATACGGAGTTCGGGGGCGACGTCGACGAACGTGCCGTCGCCGAGGTTGCGATAGAGCCGCGCGGGGCCTTCCATGTTCGAGACGAACAGGTCGATCCGGCCGTCGTTGTCGTAGTCGCCCCAGGCCGACCCCTTGGCCCACCGATCGTTCCAGACGCCGGCCTTCTCGGCAACGTCGACGAATGTGCCATCCCCCTGGTTGTGATAGAGGCGGCAATGGTTCCGGGGATTTGGCCGATTCGACGACTTCTCGGCCGATTCCGGGTCGGGACTCTGGCGATACTCGCCGCAGACGAAAAGATCGAGCCGGCCATCGTTATCGTAATCGCCGAACGCGGCCGACTCGGAGGAGATCGGCACGCCCAGCCCGGCGGCGACGGTCACGTCCTCGAAGACGCCGTCCCCCTTGTTCCGCAACAGCGACATCCGCGCCGGTTTTTCCCAGGCGCCGCGGAGGAGCAGGACGTCGAGCCGTCCGTCGTTATCGAAGTCGGCCCGGGTGAGGTTCAAGGCATAGACCTGCTCGTCCAGCCCGGCCGCCGACGATCGGTCCTCGAACCGGCCATCGCCGCGGTTGACATACAGCGAGGCACCGTTGGCGACGTCGAACGAGGTCGTGAGGATGTCGGGGCGGCCGTCGCCGTTGAAGTCGTCGAAGATGCAGCCGCCGGCCAGGTCGGGCCCGCGCGCGATCAGGCCGACCAGGGTCGCGACGTTCTCGAAGCGCCCGAGGTCGCGCTTCGAGCGGAACGGTTCGACGGCGATCCGGAACCGCGGCGGCACCTTCTCGGGATAATCGCCCAGCGTCATCGCGGCGATATTGAGCAGCCATCGGATCCGCAGGTCGCCGGGCCACTCGTCGAGATACGCGGAGAACCAGCGGACCGCCTCGCGTGAGCCCGAGGGTTGCGTATGGACCGCCGCGGGGGCGATCGGGAAGATGCAGCTCGACGGGCCGACGCAGCCGATGCAGTTATCTTGCTCGCCCCGGCGCAGGGCGTTGATGCCGAGCAGGGCCATCATGTTCGCCCGGACCGACGTCGGCACGCCCGGCGTCCGGGAGAGCTCCAGCGACCGCTCGAGCCAGGCCGCGGCCACGTCATGGTCCCCTTCGTAGAGCGCGACGAACGCGAACTGCCGGTAGACCCAGAGGGCCTGCAACGCCTGATCCCGCGAGGGCGTCGGGTCGAGATGGAGAGCCTTCAGGCTCGCCTGGAGCTGGGCCTTGGCCCGATCGGCGCGATGCGAGATCACTTCCCGGTACTCGCGAAGCGACCCCTCGTCCTTGACCTTGTCGGTGAACTGGGCGGTCGCGGCCAGGATGAGCGAGTCGAACGCTTGCGGGTCGATGAACACCCGGTCCGACGACCCGGGCGGTGCGGTCGGGTCCGGAAAGGTCGGCAGAGCCGGGCTCGGGTAAGCCTGCGGCTCCGCGTCCTTGGCTACCGTACGGGATGTCGGAGTTTCGGGACGCGTCCGTTCGTCCAGGTCACCGGGCATGAACCAGTATGCGATCACGACTCCGATCGCCATACAGCCCAGACCCGTGAGGGTCCACTGCAATAAGGATTTCATCCCTCACCTCGCTCTGGAGTCTGTTTTGAGCGCCTCTCGAGCCTCGAACGGCCGCGGGATCGTCACGTTCGGGGTTGCAGGAAATCGCATGCTCGTCGTAAGTCCTTGGTGGCGGGCTCCGGTCCCGGCTCCGTCACCGGGCGTCGTTCATTCTACCTCGGAAGGATCCTTTCGTGTTATCGTACCCTCTACACTCCTGTGAAAGAGGCACCATTATGACCAGACGCAACACCGGTGCGCGGATCGCGTGGATTCTGGCGACCTCCGTGATCGCCGGGATGCCCTTCTCGTTGAAGGGACAAGGCGCCGAACCGGGACGCCCGGCTTCCTTACCGCGTCCGAACATCGTTTTCCTCTGCACCGACGACCAGGCGCAGTGGGCGATGGGGGCATACGGCAACCGGGACATCCGGACGCCCAACCTGGACCGCCTGGCGCGTCGGGGTGCGATCTTCCGCAACGCCTTCACGGTCACCCCCGTCTGTTCCCCGTCGCGGGCGGCCCTGATGACCAGCCGTTACGGTACCGAGCTGGGCATCAGAGATTGGATCGATCCTCGCAAAGAGCCGGACCTGGGCCTGGCACCGTCGGCGATCACGTGGCCGGAGTTGCTCAAGGGGTCCGGCTACGCGACGATGCTGGCGGGCAAATGGCACCTCGGCACGCGCGACGACTTCCACCCCTCCCGCCAGGGGTTCGACGCCTTCTTCGGCTTCCGCGATGGGGGCAACAAGCCGATCGACCCGACGCTCGAGGTCGACGGGCAGGTCCGTCAGCTCCAGGGATCGCTCCCCGACTTACTGGTCGACGCCGGAATCCGCTTCGTCGAAGCCAGGAAAGCCGGGCCGTTCCTGCTCTCGATCCACTTCCGCGCGCCGCATGCACCGTATGGGCCGGTGCCGGATCCGGATTCGACGCCCTATCGCGGGCTCGATCCGGCGATCCCCGATATTCCCGGCCTTCCGCGGGACCGCGTGAAGCAGCTCCGCCTCGCGTACTCTGCCAGCGTCACCTCGGTGGACCGCAATGTCGGGCGTTTGCTCGATCGGCTCGAGGCGCTGGGGCTCGACGATCGGACCATCGTGATCTTCACCAGCGACCACGGGTACATGATCGGCGAGCACGGCCTCTTGCACAAGGGCAATGCCGAATGGCTCGTGGAGGGGAAGAAGGGCTCCCGGCCGAACATGTTCGACGACGCGATTCGCGTGCCGCTACTGGTGCGCTGGCCCGGAGTTGTCGCGCCGGGTATGACCATCGATCGTGTCGTGTCGAACCTCGACGTGTTCCCGACGATCCTGGAGATGACCGGCCTGGGTGTGCCCGAGAACCTCGCCATCCGGGGGCGGAGCCTGGTCCGTCTGCTGTCCGGGCAGAATCCTCCCTGGGACGACACGCTGTTCGGCCAGTACGACATGCATCACGGCCAGGTCGCGCGGATGCGGATGATCCGCACTCCCGAATGGAAGCTGATCCGCCATTTCGAGCCAGACGGTCGGGACGAGCTGTATCATCTGGTCGACGACCCCGGAGAGCTCCGCAACCTGGCGGATTCCGCCGAGCCGATGCACCAGACTCGGCGCGCCGCATTGCAAAAGCAACTCGAGCAGTGGATGGCTCGCATCGGCGATTCTCAGGGGAGTCCGAGGTAGAGGGTCATCTCCCCGATCGATTCGCCATCCTCACGAATTGAAGAGCAAGCCCATGCGCTCGAACCCACGACCCGATCTTCACGATAGCCCGCTCCACCCCGACGGAGTCGACGGCCCTGTCGAGCCCATCGTCCGACCCGAGACGATCGGCGACCATGCGGGAGTCCGGGAGTTGAACCGACTCGCCTTCGGAGGAGATGACGAAGCCCGGCTGGTCGATGCGCTGAGGGAAGCCGGGTACGCCCGGATCTCGATGGTGGCCGAGGAGTATGGGCGGCTCGTCGGTCATATCCTCTTCAGCGCCCTCACGATCGCGACATCCCGGGGCGAGATCCAGGCGCTGTCCCTGGCCCCGATGGCGGTGGTCCCCTCCCGCCAGCGAAAGGGGATCGGGTCGGCGCTGGTCGGCGAGGGACTCCGGGCCTGCCGGGAGGCCGGGCACCGAATCGTGGTCGTCCTGGGGCACCCCGAGTTCTATCCCCGTTTCGGCTTCTCGGCGAAGCTCGCCGAGCCGCTCGAGTCCCCGTACTCGGGACCGGCGTTCATGGCCGTCGAGCTGGTCCCGAATGCCCTCCAGGGCATCGAGGGCGAGGTCCGATACCCCCCGCCGTTCCAGGACCTCTGATGGCCCGATCCAGGATCGTTCGCTCCCCCGGGCGCCAGACGAAGATGCCCCCGAGGTTACTCTTCTCGAAGCCGAGACAGTGAGTCAACGCCCGTCGCCCACGCTGGCGGTCAATCCGGCTTGTGCCGCCCGAGCCCGATCTCGTCCAGGAGGACGTCCTCAGCCTCGTAGTCCAGCAGGCCGATGCCGCGAGATGGACTCGGCGGATTGGCCCGCTCCCAGGAGATCGTCCGCTCGAGCGCTTCCTGGGGATTCACCAACTCGGCGAATTCCAACTCCCTTCTGATTCGTCCCGAGTCCGTGTCGAGCGACTGTTCCATGCCGTAGGGCAGCGGGATGCGACCCGCCGGCACCGTCACGACTTCGCCCCGCCAGCCGACGGTCTCGCCGATCCTCCGGACCCAATCGGCCTCGGAGTAACCGACCGGCTCGCCGACGTTCAACACATGCCCCACCGCCCTCTCGTCCGCGACCGCCGAGGCAATGGCCGTAGCCACGTCCTCCACATAGCCACGAGGGCACTTCCAGCGGGCCATCCGCTCATCGAGCACGATGACCGATCGGCCGTCGTCCATCCGCTTCAGGTAAGGGGACAGGCGGCGGTAGGGATCGCCCGGCCCGTGGACCATCGGCAGCCGGAGGACCGTACCGGGGAGTGCGGAGTCGCCCAGGACGACTCGCTCGACCGGGATCTTGTCGTACGCGTATCGGAAGTCGTCCGGCCCCGTGGCTTGCTCGCGATAGGGAAAGAGCATCCCCCGTACCGGCGATTCCTCCGTGAGCGGCGTCGGATCGGTCGGGCCGGACTCCAGGCCGAGGAACCGGCCGTACGCCCGGTAAACATCGGCGCTGGAGATGACGACCGCCCTGCGGGCCACGCCCCGGAAGGTATCCACGAGCCCAGCGGCGTCCCGCTCGTTGAAGGCGATCATGTCCACGACGACCTCGGGCCCGAAGCGGCGGAACGCGTCGGCGTGATTCCCGAGGTCACGCCGGTCTCCGAAGATGTGCTCGACATCGGCCGGCAGAGGGGTCTGCGTCTGTCCCCGGTGGAAGACGGCGACCTCATGGCCGAGCCCGACCAGCCGCCGCACCAGGGGCGGGCCGATGAACTTCGTGCCGCCGATGATCAGGACTCGCATGGGCGTATTTCGTCAAGGACCAAGAGTGATGGACGATAGGACCCGAAGATCGGCTGGGGCTCCGGTCCGCAAGTCAATCCGTCCATGTCCGGCGCCGCAACCACCGTATCAATGCCATTCTGCCCCCGCCGAGCCAACCAAATCAACGCTTCAACACAAGCAACGGAGGACATGGCAGCCCTATGCCTCTCCGGCGGGCTATTCGCCTCCGGGGTGGCCGTCATCCGATCGCTACGGTGCCAGGCAGAAGACGCCGGGACGATACTCCTTGCTCGGTCCGGCATCACCCGTTGCAGACACTCATCGGGCTCGAACTGTTCGGGGCCGGGTCGTCCTATCGGGTCCTTCATCCTTGACCCGAATCAGATCGGACGTACACTAGACTCGGCGGTCGCGACGGTTTCCCAGGCTTCCCGGAGCGTCGGGAGCGGTGGCCTTTCGAGAGGGACCTTGACATGCCCATACGCTTTATCTCGGGCGATCTGTTTGACATCGAGCATGGCGCCCGGGCGTTCGCCCACGGCTGCAACTGCCAGGGTTCGATGGGTGCCGGGGTCGCGAAGACGATCCGGGCACGCTACCCGGAGATGTACGAGGAATACCGAGGCCGGTGCAAGGCCGAGCCCCGGCGATTCAACCTGGGCGATTGCTGGTTGTGGAAGTCGGCCGATCAGCCCTGGGTGTTCAATCTGGGCACCCAGGAGGGTTACTGGCGGTCGCGAGCCAGTTACGAGGCCATCGAGACCTCCCTGCGGCGGATGCGGGAGCAGGCCGATGCCGAGGACGTCACGAGCATCGCCATGCCCCGGATTGGCGTCGGCTATGGCGGCCTGTCGTGGAAGAAGGTCCGTGCGATTGTCGAGACCGTGTTCCTGGATTGGCCGGGCACGTTGGTGGTCTATGAGGACTATGTGCCGGGCCGGTCGGCCGACATTTCCGTGTCGCCCGACAAGCCGGCCCGAACCTCCTCCGGCGGCAAACGATCGGATTCTCCGGGTAGGTGTTCCCCACGTAAGGGGTCTACGGCGAATTCGATCGAGGCCGGGCGAAACAAGGGCGGTGGCGAGATGGGCGTCATCAACTTCTACAGCGTGAGCGGCGATCACGGCGGCTTCTCGAATTTCTCGCCCCATCCCATCATGCTCAAGGGCAAGACCTGGCCGACGAGCGAGCACTACTTCCAGGCCCAGAAGTTCGCCGGGACTCCCGATGAGGAAGAGGTCCGCCAGGCGAGCTCGCCGATGATCGCCGCCCGGATGGGTCGCAGCCGCAAGAGGCCGCTCCGCAAGGACTGGGAGTCGGTCAAGGACTCGATCATACACGAGGCGGTCCTGGCGAAGTTCACCCAGCACGCTGCCCTGAGGGAGATCCTGCTGGCGACGGACGATGCGCCGATCGTCGAACACACCGAAAACGACGCCTACTGGGGCGACGGCGGCGACGGTAGCGGCAAGAACCGCCTCGGTCGGATACTGATGGAGGTAAGGGAAGAGTTGCGATCGCGCCTCCCGGTGTCTCTGATCGCGAGCCCTCCTTCGAGCAATCGATAGGGCTGGCTCGCCGGGATAGGTCGGGGTCGCGATGCGAAAATGAGCCGGAATCATTCGGCGCGGCGGATTCGAGATCCTTTGACCAAGTGGTTGCGACGCCCGCGAATGAGGGGTGATTAACTCACGATTGACGGGGGGAGAGCATGCGAGTTTGGCCAATCCTTACGCTGATCTTCACGGTGACGACATTCGGAACCGTTCGAGCGGCCGATGGCCCTTACCCGAAGGGACTGCCTCAGTCGCCGGAGTCCTTCCCGATGGCGGTCTGGCTCCAGTCCCCGGCGAACGCCGAACGCTATCGGGCGATCGGCATCAACACCTACGTCGGCCTCTGGAGGGGGCCGACCGAGGAACAACTCGATGCGCTGGACAAGGCCGGAATCCGCCTGATCTGCGGGCAGAACGTGCGGTCCCTCCGATTCAAGGACCGACCGACGATCGTCGGCTGGATGCACGGCGACGAGCCCGATAATGCCCAGTCGCTCGGGCGGGGGAAGGGGTACGGGCCGCCGATCCCCACGGAACGGATCGTAGAGGGTTACCGCAAGATCCGACGGGCCGATCCCGATCGCCCCGTGATGCTGAACCTGGGCCAGGGCGTGGCGTGGGACGGCTATTACGGCCGGGGTGTGCGGACGAACCACCCGGAAGACTACCCGGAGTACCTCAAGGGCTGTGACATCGCCTCGTTCGACATCTACCCGGCCAGCCACGAGAAGCCGGAGATCGCCGGCAAGCTCTGGTACGTGCCCCAGGGGGTCGATAGACTCCGACGCTGGACCGAAGGTCGCAAGGATGTCTGGTGCTGCATCGAGACGACCCGGATCGAGAACCCGAACCGCAAGCCGACGCCGCGGCAGGTCCATTCTGAAGTATGGATGGCCCTGATCCACGGGGCCAAGGGGCTCATCTATTTCGCCCACGAATTCAAGCCGAAGTTCATCGAGGCCGGGCTCCTGGCCGACGAGGAGATGGCCCGAAGCGTGGCCGCCATCAACCGTCAGATCCACGAACTGGCCCCGGTCCTGAAGAGCCCGGATGTATCGGGCGGCGCGAGCCTGGCCTCGTCCGAGCAGCGTGTCCCGATCGACTTCATGGTCAAGCGGCATGGCGACCGGACCTACGTTTTCGCCGTCGCCATGCGTGATGGAGAGGCGATGGCGACGTTCCGGCTGCCGGATCGGGGCGATGCCCGGATCGAGGTGCTGGGCGAAGGCCGGACGATCGAGGCCGGCGGCGGCCGTTGGGAGGACCGTTTCACCGGTTATCAGGTCCATCTCTACCGGATCGACCCAAAACGGTAGGGCGGCCCGACTCCAACCCGGCGATTGCTCATGGTTCCGGTCGATGTGACGGCCTTGGCCCTATCAGGAGTGGATGCCGCACTTCGTCGGCCACAAAGGCGAGTTCGGCGGGCCTACCGGGGAGACAGCAGCTTACCCAGCGGCTCGTCGTCCCTCGGCGGCGCGTGCAGGCGCGATGCCGGTCGGTGTTTGAGGTAGAACCCCAGCACGCCAGGGAAGTAGACCAGCCCTTCCGGTGGACAGGAGCCGAATGACATGCGACCCTCCGTGTAGTCGCGCGCGAAGTCCCGGTCGTCGGCGTGCTTGTACAGCCGGTAGAGTTCGGCCGGATCCTTCACCTTGCCGGTGGCGAACTCCCAGCCGGTCACTCCGGACGGGATCCGCCCGGTCCGCTTCCAGCCATGGTAGCGCTGGCGCAGGACCCGCTCGATGGCGTCGAGGTGCTTCTCATGCGGACCCAGCAGGCCGTCGGCCTCGACGATCTGCCAGGCGTGCTCGATGGCCTGGCCCAGGAGCAGGTTGCAGGAGCGCGGGTGCGGGTAGCGCCAGCCCCCGGCCGGGTCCTGGCTCGCCGCCATGAAATCGGCCACCGCCCGGACCACGTCGTGCAACCTCGGCTCTTTCTCCTCGCGTTGCGCCAGACGGGGGAGGCCCAGGAGGGCGTAGCCGATGATGTACGGCTTGGCGAAAGGGTGCCGGTAGCCGACCTCGTCGTCATTGATGAACGGCAGGTCCGACTCGATCGGTTGGCCGCCCTGGCTGAACAGGTCGCCGGCCGAGAGCTTCGTCCGCAATTCCCGGAAGAGCCGCCGGGCTTCGTCCCGATATCGGCGCTCGCCGGTGTCGCGGTAGAGCCGCATGAAATCGTCCGCGTCGCCGATGTTGCGGGCCTCGCCGCGGTCGGTGTGCACGTATCGGCTCGCGTAGTTCACCTGGGCGTCCAGCGCCTCGCGCAAACGCGGGTCGCCCGTCTGCTCGTAGGCGAGCAGGAACGCGGAATAGCCCTTGGTGCAAAAATCGACCGCCTGGTTGGAACGCCACATGAAATGCCGGTCGTCGTCGATCGGGGTGCGGTTCATGGCCCGGACGTTGTTGTAGCGCGTGCCGCCGGTGCGGTCAGGTCCCCACCAGATCGAAAGGTCGTGGAAGTTGTCGCACCAGTTCACGGCCACGTCGCGAAGGCGGCGGTCGCCGGAACGCCACGCCTCCTCAAAGATGGCAGGGCAATGGTTGAGGCGATTCATGCCGAAGGGTGGCCCTGCGTCGCTTCCGTCGGCGTAGCCGGTGACGTTGCCCCAGTCGTCGCCGAGGGCCGATGAGCGAACGATCGCGTCGTGGTGGTAGCGCAGGAGCGCGGCCAGGTCGGGCTGCTCGGCCAGGTCGAGCGTCGGGCCGTTCCCATAGAGCGCATCCCATAACCGCCAGTCGACCTGCTCCTCGTGGGGAGACTCGAGCGTCGCAGTGAGCGGTGCCAACGAGGCCGGTGCGATGACCACCTCCGCCCGCCGCCAGGCGGCTTGCTGCATCGGCACCTTCTCGTCGGCCGTACAGCGAAGATAGCGATAGACGAGGCCGCGGTCGCCGGCGCCGGCCCGGCGAATCTCGACGTGCCCGCGCTGCTTGAAGGGAGCGGCCGGGTGATCGATCCGGTAGCGATCCCGGTCGAAGAAGAATTCCGAGGCGGCGCGGCCGGCGAAGTCGTGGCGGAGGGTGCCATTCGCGGTCGATGCGTCGCGACCGCCCGAACGCAAGCGACCGGGGGAGGCGTCGGTCTCGATCTGCCATCCCAGGTCCGGCGCGTAGGCGTCGCCGGTGATATTGCGCTGGAGGTGGGCGATCAGCGTCACGCCGCCCAGCGCGTCGGCGCGGATCTCGATGACGCGAGGCCATCGTGCATCCGTCAGCCGGACACGCCGCCAGAGGAAGAAGGCGTTCGACTCCACCGTCTCGGTGGTCGGAGCGACGTCGGAAACCCGGTCCGGAGCCAGCAGGCGTGCGGTCAGGGTCGGCCCTCCGCGATAAGCGATGGTCACGACCGAACCATCGACCCGGATCTCGACCGCAAGGCCGTCACCCCGAGCGGCGGGGCCGGACGTCGCCCCGGCGAGAAACGAGACCGGCTTGCGATCTGTGAAGGAATAGGGGAACGTGACCAGGGCGCGGCGGGCCGAGCGTTTGCTCGGATCTGCTTCGGGGTGCCAGGTGAGCACGCGCACGGCGGCCGCGATCTCGTGATGCTCGTCCGAGACGACCAGGCCTCGTTCTTCCGGCAATACTCCCGGTGGGAACGGCAGCGAGAGTCGCACGAGCTGACGGCCGACCGCCGCCGGCTTCACCTGGAATGCCAGCCGAGGACCGGTCGTCCCCGCGGGCTCTGGGGCATTGCCGGCAACCGAGAGCAGGGCCAGAACGATGACCGATCGCATCACGCAGCCCTTCCTCCGGTATGCCAAGCGATCCGCAAATTGTCGGAATGTCGCCTGAAGTCAAACGAAGCGCACAATCGACGACCCCTGAATACCGGCGACTCATGAGGGCCGCCGTCATTCAGGGTCGATCGTCCTCGACGCCCATCGATCGGCTCGGGGATGCGGATTCTGTCAGGATTGACACAACCAGATCAACTCATCAGGCGATCGACTTCCGGGAGCAACGCGGAGAAGTCGATCTTGTGATAGCACGCCTCGCGGGCGGCGGCGAGATCGGCATCCTTCCAGTCGCGGTCCTCGGCGGCCAGCTCGGCGTAGGACTCGCGGGCAAGACTCGGCATCCCGTGCGATTCGTAGTAGGTATAGATGCGGGCGAGGTCGCCGAGCCGGGCCTTGGTGCCGCCGGCGAGCGAGCATCGGCCGTCGCAGCCCGGGCACATTGTCGGGTTGGAGGCCAGCACGGCGTCGCGAAGCTCATCGATCTCCGCTTGCTTGAGCGGCTCGAAGCGCCGGACCGCGTCGGCATTCTCGCGGATCTGCTCCGTGTTCCGGAGCGTCACGCACGAGGCCGAGAAGCGCTCGTCGGTCCAGATCGCCTGGAGCAAGCCCTGGGCGGGGGTCAGCCCCTTGGCCTTGATCGAAGGGACGTGGGCCGCCGTGAATCGGGTCTGGCCGGCAAGCTGCTTCATCGAGACCAGGCCGATGCCTTTCGCATGGCAGGCATCGAGGGCCTTGTTGAGCGCGGACGTCTTGTCGAGCCACGGGGTGTACTTGAGCATGATGACGTCGACGAAGCCGCCCTCCGCGGCGTTCTGGATTTGCTGGGCGATCATCGCGTCATGGGTCGAGAAGCCGACGAACTTGACCTTGCCGGTCTTCTTGAGGGCCTCGGCCGCTTCCTTGAGCTCCTTGCTCTTGGGCCAGTCGGTCTGCGAAGTGCTGAGGCCGTGGAAGAAGAGGAGATCGATGTGGTCGGTCTTGAGGGCGGCGAGCCGCTGATCGAGCTTCTTGAGCATGTCCGACGGCGTACCCACGTGGCTCTTGGTCGCGAGGAAGATCGATTTGCGGACCTCCGGCATGGCGGTCAGCCACTCGCCGATGACCTTCTCGGAGTTCTTGTACCCTTCGGCGGTGTCGAAGTAGCGGACGCCCTCGAGGTAGGCGGCGCGGAGCAACCGGTTGAGCCCGGCCGGTTCGCCGACGGTCCCGTGGTTGAGCAGGGTCACCTCGACCCCGGTCTTGCCCAGCTTCCGCGTTGTCAAGATGGGCTTGGTATTTCCGGCTTTCGGCTCCTGCGCCGATGCGTTGCCGGCGGCCAGGCCGGCGGTCGCCGCGGTCGCCACCACGCCCGCCTGGAGGAAGACCCGGCGATCCACAGGATTGGAATGCGGTTCGTTCATCTCTCGATTCTCCTCGACTCCGCGAACGGATATTGACAAGAAGCCCGTCCCCCCCTCCGGAGAAATGGGGGAGACACAATGTTAAACGATTGGAGTGAGTCTTTCACCGGTGCTCCGCTCCGATTTCGTCGCGCAGGTGGCGAGGTGGATCGTGGGAGATGATCAAGACAACCGCAAATGGACCTCGATCGACTCTCGCCGGGGCGTTCACCCCACAAAGTAACCTACCCCGGTGCTGGCGACGGACCGGCCGGTCGAATATCCTGTCGAGGCGGCCCTCGTTCCATCACCGCAACCTTGACCCACCGGGATCCGCGGGCGCGTGGACCGGTCCGTGATCCTGGTATCCGTCCTACCGGGGAGTTGTCGGATGAGAAAAGCGATCATCTATGCCGTAAGTCTTGGATGTCTGTGTGTGACGGTCGTGGCCATCGCTCAGACGAAAGGTCAATCGCCCCGCGGGCCGAATCCGGATTCCCAGTATCGGCTGGGGCCCGACTCCCTGCCGCAGGAGGGCGTCCCGAAGGGAGAGATCCGCGGGCCGTACACGCTCCCCAGCCAGGTCTACCCTGGCACCCAGCACACGTACTGGGTCTACGTCCCGGCCCAGTACGACCCGTCCGTCCCGGCCGCCCTGATGGTCTATCAGGACGGGCAGGCGTTCAAGGACGAGAAGGGGGACATGCGAGCCCAGAATGTGATGGACAACCTGATCTATCGGCGCGAGATCCCGGTCATGATCGGAGTGTTCATCAACCCCGGACGGAGGCCGGACCAGCCCGAGCCCACCCCGAGGAACTGGGGGGACCGGGACACCAACCGGCCGACCGAGTACAACTCGCTCGACGACAAGTACGCGCGGGTGATCACCGAGGAGCTGATGCCGGCCCTGCAGAAGGACTTCAACATCTCGAAGGATCCGGAGATGCACGGGATCGGCGGTTCGAGTTCGGGGGCGATCGCGGCATTCACGGTCGCGTGGGAGCGGCCGAACGACTTCCGGAAGGTGCTGAGCAACGTCGGCAGCTTCGTGAACCTGCGGGGCGGCCACGTGTACCCGGAGAAGGTGCTGGCGAGCGAGAAGAAGCCGATCCGGGTGTATCTGTGCGACGGGCGAAATGACAACCGCGGCCTCCGCAAGGGCAAGTACGACGAGAGTCGCGACTGGTTCTATCAGAACGTGCGGCTGATGAAGGCCCTCACGCAGAAGGGCTACGACGTGAACTACTCGTGGGGGATGAACAATCACGGGCAGAAGTTCGGCGGGGCCATCCTGCCGGAGATGATGCGGTGGCTGTGGCGGGACGGCCCGGTGGCCACCGACCCGAATGACATTGTCGAGCGTGCGTTCCGACAGCCGGCCGCAATCAAAAAGTAGCGACTGTAGCTTAGTAACCGGGCCGATTGTCGTCGTCCCTCATACTAACCCGAAGGGGTAGCGAGGTCTTCCGCAAGTCCTTTCCAACCCGAAGCGGTAGCGAGGTCTTCCGCAAGTCCTTCCGGCCGAATCGGAAAGATCCTCGCTGACGCTTCGGCTTGGTGTGTACGGCAAGCGGGCGAGGCATCCTCGAACTGTCAACCTGCCGATGGTGTACTTTGGGACAATCCCGCATGAGCTTGGCCACGCGAAGCATTATCGAGCGATCTCATCCTCCCGGGCGGATCGCGATGCGATCTGGTATAGGGAAAACCTCAGTATCGTGCAGCGGCACATTGCCCAGAAGGTCAGCGGCCGAGCGGTTTGGAACCCCAAGGAATTCGTGGCCGAAGTCTATGCGGGTCTCTGGGCGAAGGAGGTTTATGATGTCGATGTGATAGCCCTCTTCAACGATTTCGGAAGCGTCCTGCCATGACCAACGACCCCCAGTGCTTCCATTGCGCCAATCTCGACCGCTCCAACTCGTTCAATCCCCTTCGCTGCCGAGCCTTCCCGGAGATGATCCCCGTCCCGATCCAGATGAACAAGCACGACCATCGCAAGCCCTATCCCGGCGATCACGGGATTCAATTCGAGCCCATCGCCGAGCGGCAAACCGCGGCAGCCCCGACCGCCGAAGAACCCCGTCCGGCCGGCAAGAAGCGCGGGCGCGTCGCCCGATGAACCGGTCCGATCTCGACCGGGCGACGGATTCCGAGTAATCTGGCGCAAGCAAATGGCGCATCGCCTCGATCGGGAGCCTCGCGGTGTAAACGCGTTCCGGTCTTCCAGCCATCTCGCACAAGCGGACTCGTCCGACCCGAGGATCGGGTCGAAGGGGACAGACTCGTGTCCTATCGCAGCTTCAAGCACATACTCGGCGAGACCAGCCTCGAGCGGAAATGCCGCTTCATCTTCGGGCTCGGCATCCTCCTGCTGGTCTCGGGCAGCTTCTTCTGGTACGGCCAGAAGACCGAGAGCCTCGTGCGCAGGCAGACGACCCAGACCGCCCGCATGCTGATCAACCCGACGCTGCTGAACATCCACTACAAGTCGCTGGGCAACGAGAATTTCGCGCCGGTGCTCAAGGTCCTTTCCAGCGACTTCAAACCGCAGGACGACGAACTCCCCAACCACGAGGCATGGGTCCTCGACCCGTACTCCTCCACGGATTCCCCGAAGGACTCCAAGAAGCACCCACCCGACGAGTTCGAGCGGCAGACCCTCGCGAAATTCCTCCAGGCCGCCCAGTCCGACGCCAAGACCCGCAAACCCGGCCACTCGCCCGATAAGGCCCATACCTTCGCCGATGGGACGCCGACCTGGGCCGAGCGGATCACCAACGGCAAGAAGGAGTTCCAGTACATCCAGGCCGTCTTCTTCAAGTCGAGCTGCCTGATGGACTGTCACGGCGAGGACAACGACCACATCGACCATATCGACAACCACATGACCCGGCTGGCGGCCGACGGCATCCACTGGGTCAACACCGAGCCCAGCGACCTGGCCGGCGTCGTCGTCGTCAACTTACCCATGAAGCTGACCTACACGGCGATCAACAACAATCGCGCCATGCTGATCACCGCCGCGATGGTGACGGCGATCCTGGCGATGTTCTCCTCGGCGATGATCGTCCGATACGTGATCGTCAAGCCGGTCAAGCACCTCCGCGACGTCTCCGACGCGATCGCCGCGGGCCGGCTCACGATCCGCAGCCAGATCGAGACCGGCGACGAGTTCGAGGAGCTCTCCCACGCGTTCAACCGGATGCTCCACAACCTCGTCGCCATGCAGCAGGAGCTCCGGGAGGTCAACAACGACCTCGACCGCAAGGTCGACGAGCTGGCCCAGGCCAACCTCGCGCTCTTCGAGATGAACCGCCTCAAGAGCGATTTCCTGGCGACGATGAGCCACGAGCTGCGCACGCCGCTCAACTCGATCATCGGCTTTTCCGAGGTCCTCTCGGGCACCGAGCAGCTCAACGAGCGTCACCGCCGATACGCGGGCAACATCCAGTCGTCGGGCAAGATGCTGCTGGGGATGATCAACGACATCCTCGACCTGGCCAAGATCGAGAGCGGCAAGATGGAGGTCCGCACCGAGGACTTCTCGATCCGCGACGTCTGCGAGGGCCTCGTCAACCTCACGCGGCCGATCGCCGAGCGGAAGAACATCACCCTGGAAAACCGGATGGACGAGGCGATCCCGCTCCTGCGACAGGACCCGGGCAAGCTCCGGCAGATCCTCTACAACCTGCTCTCGAACGCGATCAAGTTCACGCCCGAGGGGGGCCGGGTCACATTGCGAACGCGCGCCGAGGGTCGGTTCGTGGTCGTGGAGGTGCAGGACACCGGAATCGGCATCGCCGAGGAGGATCGCGAGACGATCTTCGAGAAGTTCCGCCAGGCGAAGGCCCCCGGCCAGGGGGAGAACGTCCTGACCCGCGAGCACCAGGGGACGGGGCTGGGCCTGTCGATCGTCCGCGAGCTGACGAAGCTACTCGGCGGCGACGTCCACCTGGAGAGCCAGACCGGCCAGGGGAGCACGTTCCGGGTCCGGATCCCGCTGATGCTGCCGGGGAACCGCAAGTTCGAGGTGACGCTCTCCGACGAGCGGATCGACCTGACGAAGGCCCGCCGCATCGAGCCGCGCCCCCCCCTGCCCCACCTCGTCCTGGGCCGCCCCCAGCCCATCCTCCCCGCCGGAGACCCCGCCGACCCACTCCGAGGACGATGGCGGAACCCATCGGCGACCTAGCAATTCGCCCAGAAAAAGCTGGTCGAGATTCTCTTTCTAGCTGCGTCCCCGTTTCCAGCCCCTTTCTAGCTGCGTCCCCGTTTCCAGCCCTCTTTCTAGCTGCGTCCCCGTTTCCAGCCCCTTTCTAGCTGCGTCCCCGTTTCCAGCCCCGTCCCCGTTTCCAGCCCTCACCACTGGACCAGGCAGTCCACGATGAAATCACTGGTCCCGTTCGAGGTCGCGATGAAGATGCTCAGCAAGCACGAGGTCAGGTCCAAGATCCCCTGCGGGACCA
>JBKQHM010000671.1:0-8175 GCA_052148775.1 Isosphaeraceae bacterium
AGAGACGCTGGCCCAGGTCTACCGGGAGGTCGAAAGTCCCAAGCTGAAGAACTTCAAGCGCGCGGCGCTGGTGGTGTTCGTCTACAGCCTGCTGTTCACCTCGCTGATCAGCTTCTTCGCCGTCATGATCATCCCCGATGAGGCGCGGGTGACCAAGTACAGCGGCAACCTGATCGGCGGGCTGGCGATGAATGTGATCGGCCCGGACTGGGCCCGGCTGACTCTCAACGCGGTCGTGGTCTTCGTCGGCTTCCTGATCCTCTCGGGGGCCGTCAATACCGCCATCGTCGGCTCGAATGGCGTGCTGAACCGCGTGTCCGAGGACGGGGTGCTGCCGGATTGGTTCCTCAAGCCGCATCCGAAATATGGCACGACTTACCGCCTGATCAACACGGTCGCGGGCCTCCAGATCTTCACGATCGTCGCGAGCCGGGGCAACGTGCTGACGCTCGGCGAAGCCTATGCCTTCGGGGTGGTCTGGAGCTTCGTTTTCAAGGCGCTCTCGATGCTGGTCCTACGCTTCAAGGAGCCGGGCGTGCGCGAGTACGAGGTCCCCTTGAACTTCAAGGTCGGCAAGTTCGACGTCCCGCTGGGCATCAGCCTGATCTTCCTGGTGCTCGCCGGGGCGGCGCTGGCGAACCTCGTGACCAAGGAAGTGGCCACAATCACCGGCTCGATGTTCACGCTGGCCCTCTTCACCGTATTCATGCTGAGCGAGCGGGCACACCACAAGCGAATGGGCGCGCCCTCGGAGCATCACGAGCACCTCGAGCAATTCAACGAGGAGCACGCCGAGCAGATCAGCGTCGAGTCGCTCCGGTTGACCAAGCCCTACCGCAAGCTGGTCGCGATACGCTCACCCCACAACCTGGGCATGCTCGAGCGATGCCTGGCCGAGACCGATCCCGAGACGACCGAGGTCGTGGTGATGACGGCGACCGTCCTGCCCCAGGGGTCGGCGGATCTCAAGCCGACCATCACCGACAACGACCGACACCTCCTGACCGCGGTGGTCAACCTGGCCGAGCACGCGGGCAAGCCGGTCAAGCCGGTGATCGTGCCTACCAACGAGCCGTTCTTCGCGCTGGCCCGCACGGCCAAGACGATCGGCGCCCAGGAATTGATCATGGGGCTTTCGAACAAGTTCAGCCCCGAAGACCAGCTCGATCAGGTGGCGCTCTACTGGCTGAATGTCTGCGGGACGAAGCCGGACCCGCTGACCATCCGCGTGATGAGCAAGGATCGCGACGTGCGGGTGGATATCGGCGGTGGTAGCCAGATCCCCAAGACCGGCGCCGGGGGTGCCGAATCGGCGCGAATCCTCGCCGAGCTCCGCAAGAGCTGGCACGGGGTCGAACGGCTCCTCCTGGCCTACGATGGTAGCCCCCTGAGCGCCGACTTCCTCGACACCGTCATGAGCTTCCTCGACCCGGCCATCTCGGTAACCCTGCTGGATGTCGTCGAGGACGACCAGGCCGAGACGGGGCTCGATCCCCGGCAAGAGGCCACGCATGTCCTCGAGCGGGCCGTGGAGCGGGCCCACGAGCTCGGACGGACCGTCGAGTATCGCGTCGCCCACGGTGAGGCCGGTGCTGAGATCGTCCGCGCCGCCGTCGAGGGCAAGTTCGACGCCATTTTCATGAGCCTACGAGGCGTCTATCGACGCGGCGACACCACCGCCTTCGCGTCCAACACCCGATACGTCCTCGAGAACGCCCCCTGCCGCGTGATCCTCGGCTTCGCTCCCAAATCCATCCCCACGCCCAACGGCAAGGCCGACGGCCCGTAACTTCGGGCTAGGGGAGCGCGGATGCGGGGGTTGAGTCGTCACACTGCCCGTCATACGGCATCTTGCACCAGTGGCAGACCAGGATCGCCCCGCATCCCGGGCACTCGAGGAGAACGTCGGGCTGCGAGAGCGCCTGGTAGTGCCCCTCGCTCGGCGGGATGTACTCCGCCTGGCACTGGTCGCAAATCAGCGGTTTTGCACAATAGGCGCAATCGACCACGGATGCCTCCAGGGATGTTGGTTTTGAGACTGGGGGCGACTGCGTTCGGCCAGCTCAAGGGGCTGCCTGGGCCGCGCCGGCCGGCTTGAGGCAACGGCCAATCTGCCGGACGGCTTGCTGGAGGCGCTGGGCGTTCTCGACTAGGGCGAGGCGAAGGAAGCCCTCGCCGGTCTCGCCGAAGCCCCGGCCGGGGCTCACGGCCACATGGGCCTCTTCCAGCAGTTTCATGGCGAAATCGATCGAGCCCATCCTGGACCTCCAGGGTTCGGGCATGGCCGCCCAGACGAACATGCCGGCCCTGGGGGTCTCGACATCCCAACCGATCCGTTTCAAACCGCGGACCAACGCGTCACGCCGCAACTGGTACTCGGCGATCTGGGCCAACCGGCCCTCTTCTCCGTGGCGGAGCGCCACGATGGCGGCAACCTGGACGGCCTGGAAGATCCCGTAGTCGTAGTAGCCCTTGATCGCCTTGAGCGCGGCGAGCATGTCGCGGTTGCCGGCGGCGAAGCCGACCCGCCAGCCGGCCATGTTGTATCCCTTGGACATGGTCGTGAACTCGCAGCCGACCTCCTTGGCCCCCTTGACCGACAGGAAGCTCGGGGGCTGGTAGCCGTCGAATCCGAGATCGCCGTAGGCGAAGTCGTGGATGACGAAGAAGCGATACTTCCGCGCCAGGGCGACGATTTCCTCGAAGAACGCGGGCTCGACGACGGTGGCCGTCGGGTTGTGCGGATAATTCAGGACCAGGATCTTGGGCCGGGGGAACAGGCTCTCGCACGTCCGGGCGATGTTGGACAGGTAGGCCGAGGAGTCTCGCACGTCAAGCGAGATCACGTTGGCGGAGGCTAGTGCGATCGCGTGGATGTGGACCGGAAAGCTGGGCGCGGGGACCAGCGCCGTGTCGCCGGGGCCGAGGAGGGCAAGGCACATGTGGCTGAAGCCTTCCTTCGAGCCGATCGTCGCGACGACCTCATGGTCGGGGTCGAGGTGGACGCCGAACCGCGATTGGTAGCGCTGGGCGACCTCTCGCCGCAGGTTGTAGATGCCGGTGGCGGCGCTGTATCGGTGGTTTCGCGAGTCGCGTGCGGCCTCGCAGAGCTTGTCGACGACCCACTCCTCGGGAGGGTCGGTGGGATTCCCCATCCCGAGGTCGATCACGTCGATGCCCGCCTGGCGCTTCCGATACTTCAGCTCGTTGATCCGGCCGAAAAGGTACGGGGGCAGGCTTCGGACTCGGGGCGCGACCTCGAGGTCGTAACGCTCGATCGACTCGTGCTCCTCGGAACCGGGGTTCGTCTTGTGATCCATCATACGGACTCTCGTCGAAAACAGCCGGGCGTCCCGGGATCTGGACCGGCCCACGCCGATGCCCGTGGATCCGGGTTGCGCCGCCCCGTTCCTGAATCGGGGCATCTTTCCATCTCATCCCATTATTGAACATTTCTCGCCACGCTGCCACCATTTCCCGTCGATGTCGCCAGCGAAAAGGGAGTGGAGGTCCCGGAAGGGCTGGCCCTCGTTCGGACTCCTCCCCCGCGAATTGCTATTCGAACGCCGAATGTTGAAGTGTAGGGGTTGTGACGAGAGGTCGACCGGGCCCGCGTGAGCCGGGGCGGTTTTTCGCAACTTTGGCGAGGGGGGCGTCGATACACCAACTACCCACCAGGGAGGACCCTCCCGGCGTGAATCATCCGCATCTTGATCGACCCCTCGGAACCGGGTCAATCTGGATTTTCATAAAGAAGAGGGGCGGCACGGATTCATTTCCGCGCCGCCCCTCTTCGATTCGAACCGATGGCGATCCGCGACCGGTCCCATCGCCCCTCGCGAGCGAGGGGGATGGCCGGGTTGAACTTACTTGGTGCTCTTGGTCAGCACCACGAACCGGCCGACCTTCCCGGTTTGCACGAAGAGCGCGAGCTCGTCAGCCTTCGAGGAAAGATCCTGGAATTCCTTGACGCTCGTCAAGGGCTGGGGCTTGTGGTCGCGAATGACCTTGGTGATCACGTCGCCTTCCTGGATCCCCGCGGCCTCGGCGGGGCTATCTTCCTTGACCGAACTGACCACGACCCCCTTGAGGTCCGCGGGCAAGCCGAGCGGCTTGGACAGCTCGGGAGTCAAGGGCTGGACTTCGAGTCCGAAGGCATTGATGGTCGTCCTGGCCGGGGCGGCCGGCTCGGTCCGACCATGACCCTTGGCCTCCTCCTCGAGCCCGAAGACGACCTTCTCGGCCGGGGCCGGGACGATCTGGGCCGTCTTCTGCGAGCCCTCGCGGATGAAACCGATCTCGTACGGCTTCGCGACCTCGCTGGTGGCCACCTTGAGCCGGAAGGAAGAGCGGTCCTGGACCTTCTCGCCGGCGAAGGAGGTGATCACGTCGCCCTGCTTGAGGCCCGCCTTGTCGGCCGGGCTACCGGGGACCACGTCACCGACCAGCACGCCCTTGGTCCCTTCGTCCAGGCCGAACTGACGGCTGAGGGCCGGGGTCAGGTGGCCAAGCGCGATGCCGATGCGGGCATAACGGACCTTGCCGTCCTTGATCAGCATGTCGGCCACGCTCACCGCCATCTTGATCGGGATCGCGAAGCCGATGCCGTCGTTGCCGCTGCTCCCGCTCATGATCGCCGAGTTGATGCCGATGACCTCGCCGTTCATGTTGAGCAGCGGGCCGCCGGAGTTGCCGCGATTGATGGGGGCATCGGTCTGGATGAACGACTCGTAGGTATCGGCGCCGTTGATGCCGAGGTCGTTGCGCTCGAGGGCCGAGATGATGCCGGCGGTGACGCTCTGGCTGAGGTTGAACGGCGAACCAACCGCCATGACCAGCTCGCCCACCTTCAGCTTGGAGCTGTCGCCCTTGGGCAGGGCCTGGTAGCTGGAGTTGTCGACCTTGATCACGGCGACATCCGTCTTGGGGTCGGTGCCGACCACCTTCGCCGATGCCGTCACGCCGTCATAGAAAGTCACTTCGATCTTGTCGGCGTTCTCGACGACGTGGTTGTTGGTCAGGATGTGCCCGTGACTGTCGTACACGAACCCCGAGCCGACGCCGGTCCCACGGCCGCCGAACTGCTCTTTCTCGGGGGTGCCTTCGGGCCCGAAGAACCGCTTCAGCATCTCCTCGAAGTCGCGGGGATTGATGTTCTCGTTGCCGCGGGGCACCTGGAAGCGGCGCATTCCGGGAACGTTCGGCATCCCCGCGATCTTCTTCTGGACGGTGATCTGGACGACCGACGGCCGGACGAAGTCCGCCACCGCCTCATAGGCCTCGGACAGGGCCTTGGCCGCCTGCTGACCTTCCAAAGGTGTCTTGGGCGCGGCGGGCATCGGACGCAAGAAGCCCGACGCGCTCACGAGGGCGGCCGACGCAACAATGAGTGCAGCCCATGCGACTGGATTTCGTTTCATACTCCTCGAATCTCCTTCAATCACCCGAAACTCTCGATGATGTGATAACGGAGAGGAAACCGGCGGCATGGTGCACCTGCCGGATTCACGGATCCGACGGATCGGGTCACGGCGACGGTTTCTGGCCGCCTGCCCCTCCACCAGGCTCCTCTACCGATCGGAACGGTCCTAACCTGAGCCGAGCCGCCGGAGTCTTGAGGCGCTCGCGGACGGGCTCGCTCAATGGTACTTCCTTATTACGAACCAGATATTCAGAAGGTTTGCCTCGGATTTATCCCTCCATCCCGAATCACATTCAAGTCCGTGCCCGATTCCACCGGGCTGCGGTCGTCTCACCTGCCACCCCCGACTCGCGGAAACATGCGCGGGTAGGCCCAATCATGCGAGGCCCGTCCTCACCGGTTGTCCTCTCGACCTCGCGTGGGGCAGTCGTCAGAATACTTTATGGAATCGTCGATGATCGTCGACGGCTCTTCCGAATTTTCCGGAGAGAAACGGCCGTGCTCGACCCTCGGGATGCGTCCCCCGCCGACTTTCGGACCCATGCGCGATCGCTGGGCGTACACGATCTCTCGATCCGTCGCCTGCTCTCGGCGGTCCTGGGTCGAGGCATCCACGACCCCTCGGTGTGGGGGAGTGATTTCCAGGTGCCGCGGCGCTTGCGGGATGCGATCCCGAACCCTCTGCCGCGACTCGACTTGGAGCGGTCGACCACTTCCGCGATCGACGGCTTCCAGAAAATGCTGTTCCGGACCCACGACGGGCTGACGCTGGAGTCGGTCTTGATCCCGTTGCACAAGCCGGGGGCGATGAGCATTTGCCTGTCGTCTCAGGTCGGCTGCGCGATGGGATGCATTTTCTGTGCCACGGCGAGGATGCCGCAAAGGCGGAACCTGGAGACCTGGGAGATCGTCGATCAATTCGTCCAGGCGCGGGACCTCGTGCGCTCGCAGGGGCGGAGGGTCACCGGCGCGGTGTTCATGGGGATGGGGGAACCGCTCCTGCCGGGCGTCAAACCGAGGGTCCTGGCGGCAGCCTCTTTGCTGTCATGCCCTTACGGGGGACAGATCGCCGCGAAGGCCATCACCATCAGCACCGTCGGGATCGTGCCCCAGATCGACGAATTCACGGTGGAGGGGCACAAGTATCGGCTTTCGATCAGCCTCGGCGCCGCCACGGATGAGAAGCGGGCCCGTCTGGTCCCCTTGGCGTCGCGATGGCCGGCCGCCGAGGTGATGGCCGCCGCGCGCCGATATGCCCTGTCGCGGAGAGGCCGGGTGATGATCGCTTACGTCTGTATCTCCGGGGTCAACGTCGGCGAGGACGATGCCCGCGCCCTGGGCGAACTGATCGGCGACACGCCCGTGCGGCTCGACCTGATCGACGTCACCGACTCCACCGGGCGTTTCAACCCGCCCGGTGATGAGGAACTACGCGAATTCCGAGACGCCCTGACCCGCCATGTCGGTCAGCCAATTGTTCGCCGATATTCCGGCGGAAAGGACATCCTGGCCGCCTGCGGGACCCTCGCCGGCGCATGATCATGGCGGTGATCGATCCACGGATCCGGCCTGGTCGGACAGGAGGCCGACGTCCGCCGGATCCCTGACAGAGGGTGGCGTTCAGATGCGAGGCGAGTGGGTACGGCGTTGGAGCTCGTTGCGAAGAGCGCCGAGCAGTTCCAGGATCGGCTTCTGAAACAGTTGCAAGGAGCGTTGCTCCTCGACCCAGGACTCCGAATGGGGCATCGGCTCGAACACCCTGCGGCCGCGCCGGGTCGTCCGCTCGATCACGCCGCGGTCCACCAGGAACAACAGGACTGCGGCCCGTTCCGCCAGGGGCGACTCGGACCAGAATTCGGAACGGGCCAGGTCGTTCTCCAGGTGCAGGCCGGCGTAACGCGCGGCTTCGTCGAAGAGGGCCAGGCGATGTTCATCGTTTCGGTGCAGGGCGAAATGGGCCAGTCGGCCGGTCCAATCACGGGCCATTTTATTCACGAATGATGCGGACACGGACGGATTGTTCCTCTCGGGTCGTCTGTGAGGCTGCCGGACGGGAAGGGTACCTCGGAGTTCGATACGACGATCGTCTCGGGTACGCGAGGTTTCTTGCGGAGCCGGGAGACCGAACGGCGCGCCGGGAGATCTGGGCCCCCTCTGCGACCCCTCAATAACAGGATTCCCTATGAGAATTGGTAGGATATCCGGAGGCCGACGGCAAGTCCTTCGTCCCGGATTTCGGTTTTTCGACTGCATTTCGGCCCGGATCGTGCAGGAGGAGGCAACCTGGGTGATGCAGGTCGGTTTCCCTCCGGCCATTTCGCTTTGACATGGGGGAAGCGATCGACTATGTTCAGTCACCTTACAGTCTATCATGATGGGAAGACTCTCAGGGCGGGTGAATCCCGCCAAATCCCTTTGAAATCGCACGTTTCGGCGGGTTAGACTCGCCTTGCCGGGATAGTCACCTCAGGATGAAGGTGGGGTTGGAGGACGGCGTCGAATTGAGGAACGGAATGCCACGCGTGACCGTCTGATCACCAATCGCCGTATCGTCGCCGCATCGGAAGCCTATCCACACATGTTTTCTTTAGTCTCACGCCTCGTGATCCGCTACCCCTGGATGGTGATTCTGGGGTGGATCGTCCTGGCTATCTCGTTGCGGATGGCCGCCCCGCGCTGGGATGAGGTGACTAAAGACGACAACGTACGGTTCTTCCCGTCGGACTTCCCGAGCGTAGTGGGCCAGGAATTGC
>JBKQHM010000672.1:0-3179 GCA_052148775.1 Isosphaeraceae bacterium
TCACCACAACGCGGGCGAACGGCCCGGAGAGACCATGCGCGAAAGCTTGCAGGGCCAATGATTTGCGACCGATGTTTTACTTCCCCAGATGATTTTCCTTAAGATAATTTCGGCCAGGCGCATCGAGAGCGACGCCGATTCCAGACAGGTCCTTGTGGCTTCAGGTTTTGAGCACAGTCGCATGGATGCGAGCGGTTTCCGGAAATGATCGGCTTGGAGCAGATTGGCCGCCGATCCCATGTTAAGCTCCTGGATAGGACTGGTACGCGAGGCCGGCCTGGCGCGAGTAGACGATAGCGGACCTGCCCCGAAATCATACCCCCCCTGCGTGAGGCATCGATGATCCGCCGTTTTCTCTTCCTGGGATGCTCCAGTGCGTTGTTCCTGGCCGCGGCGGGCGGTTGCCAGGCCAACAAACCCAAGGTCGCCCCGGCCGAGCCGCCGGTGGTGCCGGTGAGCCGTCCGGTCGAGCGTGAAGTCACCGATTATGTGGATTTCACCGGCCGGACCGAGGCGGTCCACTCGGTGGACATCCGCCCGCGGGTGTCCGGCTATCTCGTCGAGATGCCGTTCGAGGAGGGGGCGGAAGTCAAGAAGGGGGACCTCCTGTTCGTGGTCGATCCCCGGCCCTACCAGGCGCAGGTCGACCAGGCCCAGGGCCAGGTCGACCTCTATCAGGCCTCGCTCAAGCTGGCCAAGACGACCCTCGCCCGCGACCGGGCCATCAACGCCCTGTCCCGCGGCTCGATCAGCCAGCAGCAATTCGATCAGGAGCAGGCCACGGTCGACGAGGCCCAGGCACGGGTGGACGCCTACAAGAAGAGCATGGAGCTCTACGTGATCAACCACGAGTGGACCCGGGTCCTGGCGCCGATCGACGGCCAGATCAGTCGCTACTACCTGACACTCGGCAACCTGGTCGACCAGAACCAGACGCTGCTGACGACGATCGTGTCGGTCAACCCGATGTACGCGTATTTCGAGATGGACGAGCCCACGCTGCTGCGGATACGCCGGGTCGCCAACGAGGGGCGGATCAAGACCGAGAAGAATCGTCCGAAGATGCCGGTCCTCATGGGCTTGCAGGGAGAAGAAGGCTACCCGCACGTGGGGCAGATCAACTTCTTCAACAACCAGGTCAACCCGACCACGGGCAGCATCCTGGTCCGCGGCGTGTTCCCGAACCCGGCGCCCAAGGGTGGGCAACGGCTGTTATCGCCGGGCATGTTCGTGCGGATCAGACTGCCGCTCGGCGAACCGCACCATGCCCACCTGGTCATCGACCGGGCCGTGGCGTCCGACCAGGACAAGAAGTTCGTCTACGTCCTCGATGCCGAGAACAAGGTCCAGTACCGCCGGGTGACGATCGGGGCGCTCCAGGAAGACGGCCTGCGCGTGATCAGGGAGGGCCTCAAGGGGGATGAGTCGGTCATCGTCGGCGCGTTGCAGCAAATCCGGCCGCGGATGGAGGTCAAGCCCGAGCCGGTGCCCATGCCGACGCTCGGGCCACCGCCGGGCGAGACACCGACGGAATCGCGCAAGTCGGCATCCCCCGCGCCCGAATCGCGGAAGTCGGCAACGTCCCCATCGGAATTGGGGAAGTCGGCGCCTTCCCCGATCGAGCCGGGCAAGGCGCCGGCCCCCTGGACGGGCCCCCCCAGGTCGGCCTTCCCCCCGCCGGACGCGCGCAAGCCCTCGCCGTCGGAGCCCGGCAAGTCGTCCTTCCCTACGCCGGAGCCGCTCAAGTCCTCGCAGTCGGAGCCCGGCAAGCCGGCGTCGTCCCCGGCCGAAACAACCCAGCGCTGAGGGGGGCTGCGCCATGATCTCGCGGTTCTTCATCGATCGACCGATCTTCGCGACCGTCCTGTCCGTCGTCATCACGCTCATCGGCCTGATCGCGCTGGCCAACCTGCCGATGGCGCAATACCCGCGGATCGTGCCGCCGGGCATCTCGGTGTCGATCAGTTATCCCGGGGCCAGCGCCCCGGTGGTGGCCGACACCGTGGCGGCACCGATCGAGCAGCAGGTCAACGGCATCGACGGCATGCTGTACATGTCCTCGCAGATGGGCAACGACGGCACCTACTCGCTGACGGTCACCTTCGATATCGGCACCGACGTGAATTCGGCCCTGGTCATGGTCCAGAATCGCGTGACGCTGGCCATGCCCCAGTTGCCGACCCAGGTCCAGAACCAGGGGATCACGATCCGGAAGAAGACGCCCGACAACTTGATGATCGTCAACTTCTTCTCGCCGGATGGCCGCTACGACGACATCTACCTGAGCAATTTCGCCACGATCAACGTCAAGGACGAATTGCTGCGCGTGTACGGGGTCTCGGACGTCAACTACTTCGGCCAGCGCGACTACAGCATCCGATGCTGGCTCGACCCCCAGAAGCTGGCGTCGCGGAACATGACCGCGATGGACGTGGCCAACGCGATCCGCAACGAGAACATCGATGCGCCCGCCGGCCAGATCGGCCAGCTCCCGGCCAACCGGGGCCAGTACTTCCAGTTGCCGATCCATACGCTCGGGCGGCTGACCAATCCGGAGGAGTTCGCGAACATCGTCGTCAAGGTCGGCGCGGATACCGCGGGCGATCCGGCGACCGGCATCGTCCGGATGCGCGATGTCGCCCGCGTCGAGCTCGGCGCGCAGAACTACAACCAGTCGTGTACCTTCGACGGCAAGCCGTCCGTCGGCCTGAGTATCTACCAGCTCCCCGGGACCAATGCGCTGGACGTCGCCGACCGGGTGCGGGCCAAGATGGAGGAGCTCAAGGTCCGGTTCCCCGACGGGGTGAGTTACGATATCGCTTACGACACGACCCCGTTCATCCGCGAGTCGGTCCGGGACGTGATCCACACGCTGTTCGAGGCGGTCATCCTCGTCGGCCTGGTGGTGCTGGTCTTCCTCCAGGACTGGAAGGCGATGATCCTGCCGATGATCGACGTGCCGGTCTCGCTGATCGGCACGTTCGCCATCATGGCCTTGCTGGGCTTCAGCCTGAATAACCTGACGCTGTTCGGCCTGGTGCTGGCGATCGGCATCGTGGTGGACGACGCGATCGTCGTCGTCGAGAACGTCGAACGCTGGCTCGAGCGGGGCGAATCGTCGCACGACGCCGCGCGGAAGGCGATGGACGAGGTGACCGGACCCGTGGTCGCCGTGGCGC
>JBKQHM010000673.1:0-13599 GCA_052148775.1 Isosphaeraceae bacterium
GCATCAACATCTGCTTCGCGGACGGCTCGGTCCATTTCATCAATAACAGCATCAACCTCCAGACCTGGTGGGGCCTCGGCAGCCGGAACGGAGGCGAGGTCATCAGTTCGGATGCGTATTGAGTCCCGAAGTTCTGTTCGGACCGTTGCAGTTTGCGAGCGGATTCCCGCAAAATGGTCATTACAAGGAGATTCATCGTGCGGACATTGCGTTGTGCCATCGTAGCCGCCTTCTTCTCGGCCGTCTTCATCGCCGGTTGCGACGACAGCAGTGCACCCAAGCCGGTCGATCTGGCCCCGAAGGGCGAGACCGCCGAGGGCAAGGCGATGCTGGGCGATCAGATGAAATCGACGAATTTGAAGGAGAAGCCATCGGCGAAGCCCACCGGCAAGTAAGGAGACCCGAGGATCGGTCTCGTCCGGCGCCGACCGCCCAGCGACGTGGATTCCACGGTTGAGGGAGTGATGGTTCGTTCGCGGTTTGCCGGCGGCATCGCCGGCGGCCTGCTGGTGGTCCTCCTGACCTGGGTCGCCTGGCAGGTGGTCGGCGTCTGGCAAGTCCGGGAGGGGCTCTCCTGGGCTCGCCGCCGGATCGAGGCGGGAGAGTACGCGCCGGCGCGTCAGCGCCTGGCGCGTCTTTCGTCATTGTGGCCCCGCAACGATGAGGTTGCCTATCTCCTTGGATTGTGCGAGGCGCAGCTCGGTCGGCCGCAGGAGGCCGTGGCGGCCTGGCAGCGGGTCTCGGCGTCCTCATCGCTGGGCCCGCTACGGGCGATCACCGAGGGCCGGGCCCTCGTCCGCTCCCTGGGCCGGCTGCGAGACGCCGAGCTCTTGTATCGCGATGCCGCGAGCCGGGGTACGAACTCGAAGGCCATGGAGGCGCGCTGGGCGCTCGCGGAATTGTTGCTCTGGGAGGGGCGACTCGACGAGTTTCGCCGGCTGCTCCGCGAGATCGGACGCGTCGGGACACTCGGCGACCGGAGTGCCGCACTTCGCGAACTCTGGAGGCTCGACTCGATGGTGGTCGCGGCCGAGGAGGTCCAGCCGATCCTCGACCAGGCCGCGCGAACCGCGCAACAGGATGACCGGGTCTGGCTCGCGCGCGCACGACTCGCCGCTCAGTACGGCCGATACGACGAGGCGCGTCGATGCCTGGACCAATGCATTCCCGATTCCTTCCTCGCCGGGAACCTTCCCCGCATCCGGTTGCGATGGGCGCTCGATGCCGGCGAGGTCGAGGAAGCCTATCGCGTCCTGGGCGGAATCCCGGCCGAGGAGATTCCGGCCTCGGAGCCGCCGTCCCTCCGCGCGTGGTTCTCCGCGCGCCGCAACGACCCGGCGGCCGAGCGATCGGCGCTCGAACAGCTCATCGCGGTCGAACCGGGCAACACGGCGGCGCTCGATCGCCTGGTCGAACTGGCGCGCAAGGACGGAGATCTCGATCGCGCCGAGGCGATCCGCCGCCGTCAGGAGGAGGCGCTCCGTGACAAGGAACGCTATCGCCGACTGATGATCGAAAACCGCGATCCGATCCCTCGCGATGAGTTGCACGAACGCGGCCGACTGGCCGAGCGACTCGGCCGATGGTACGAAGCCCAGGGCTGGATGAAGCTCGCCCTCGAGCGCGATGCCAACGATCGCGCGGCGCGCGACGCACTGGAGCGGCTCGCACGCGACGCCCCCAAGGCAATCACCCAGCCCCATGCGTCGCTGCTCGACCTGGTTCGCGAATCTGGCAATTCCACGCCCGTCACGAACAAAGCATCCCTCCGGCCGGCACCGGCTCCATCCGCGGTCCGGACGCCCACCGCGGTCGCGTTCCGCGACGATGCCCGTGACGCCGGACTCAACTTCACCTACGACAACGGCGAAACGCCACAACACCCGATCCCCGAGACGGTCGGCGGGGGCGTCGCCGTGCTCGACTACGACGGCGACGGCTGGCTCGACGTCTATCTCGTTCAAGGCGGCCCTTTCCCCCCGATGCCCGGCGCGGCGGGAGCCCAGCATAGCGACCGCCTCTTCCGCAACCGACGCGACGGAACGTTCGAGGATGTGACGGACGTCGCGGGCATCAGGCGGATCGGCCGCGGCTATGCCTTCGGCGTCACCGTCGGCGACTACGACAACGACGGACGTCCCGATCTGTTCGTCACGCGGTTCGGCTCGTATCTCATGCTTCACAACCGGGGTGACGGCACATTCGAGGACTCGACCGGACGCGCCGGGTTGGGAGGGGCCCGCGACTGGCCGACCTCGTCGGCGTTCGCCGATCTCGACGGCGACGGCGACCTCGACCTTTATGTCTGCCACTACCTGGCCTGGGACGCCGAGCATCCCACGCTCTGCCGCAACCCCGAGGCGCCCGACCGATACGGCTCGTGCCTGCCGCTCGGCTTCCCCGCACTCCCCGATCACCTGTTCCGCAACGACGGCGGGCGGTTCGTCGACGTCACGGCGGAGGCCGGGATCGTCGATCGAGACGGCCGGGGCCTCGGCGTCGTGGCCGCCGACCTCGACGACGACGGCCGCATCGACCTGTTCGTGACCAACGACATGACGGCGAATCGGCTGTTCCGCAACCTGGGGGGCCTGCGGTTCGAGGAGATCGGCCACCCGGCGGGGGTCGCGTGCAACGCCGAGGGGGGCTATCAGGCCGGCATGGGGATCGCCTGCGGCGACCTCGACCGCGACGGACGGCCCGACCTGGCCGTCACGAATTTCTTCGGCGAATCCACGACGTTTTACCGCAACCTGGGGCATGGCATGTTCGCCGATGCCACGACGGCCGTCGGGCTCAAGGCCCCGAGCCGGTTCTTGCTGGGCTTCGGCATCACGTTCCTCGACGTCGACAACGACGGCAGCCTCGACCTGGCATCGGCCAACGGACACATCCACGACCTTCGGCCCAAGATCCCCTACGCCATGCCCGCGCAGTTGTTGATGGGCGGCCCCGACGGCCGATTGACCGACGTCACCGACCAGGCCGGCGCCCCCTGGACGGTCCCGAGGATCGGCCGCGGACTGGCCCGCGCCGACCTCGACAACGATGGACGCATCGACCTGCTTCTCGTCGCGCAGAACTCGCCGATGGCCTACTTCCACAACCGGAGCGGGGCCATCGGCCATTTCCTCACCGTGCGGCTGGAGGGGACCCGGTCCAATCGCGACGCGATCGGCGCGCGGGTGACAGTGACGGCCGGCGGACGTCGACAGACGGCCTGGCGACTCGGTGGGGGCAGTTATGCGTCGGCCGAGGACCCGCGGCTCCATTTCGGCCTCGGAGAGGCGAAGAGGATCGAAGAGGTCGAAGTGCGATGGCCCTCCGGACGCGTGGACCACTTCCGCGACCTTCCGGCCGACATGGGTTACCTGATCCGCGAGGCGGAGCCAGATCCCCGACCACTGGCCGGCTTCAGGGCCACCTCGATACCGGAACGACAAAGACCTCCAGGGAGACCCGGCCCATGACCGGAGAAGACGCGCCGAAGGGCGGTCCGTCGTGAAATCCCGAAGGCGATGGCATCGCCTGATCGGTCTGGCACTCGTCGCCGCCCTGGTCACTCTGAGTTGGGTGGTGGCACAGCGACTGGCCGCCCATCGGTTCCGCGGGGAGATGGCCGAGGCGCATAAAGAGTTAGAGGCGGGGCTGCTGGGGCTGGCTCGGAAGCGGCTGACTCGACTCGCGGGGGAATGGCCGCGTGAGGCAGAGGTCCCCTACCAGCTCGGCCGGCTCGAGGCGGCGCGCGGTCGTACGGATCTCGCGCTGACGCTCTGGGCGCGGATCCCGGCCGATTCGCAATGGGCCGCTCCCGCGGCCCTGGAATCCGCCGGCGCGTTGATCCCGATGGGCCGTTTCGCCGAGGCCGAGCGAATCCTCGAGGCGGCCCTGCTCCGTCCCGGTCCCGAGCGCCCCGCCGTCAGGCACTTGATGCTCACCCTGCTGGGCCAGCAAGGCCGGGTCGTTGAGGCGCGACACCTCATCGAAACCCTCTGGCATGAGGCGTCGGTCCGGCAAACCGACGACTTCGCCGACCGGCTGGCCATGATCCACGATCACATCGGGCTGGATCTGGAGCCGATCCCCCTGGAGTGGAACTTCAGCCAGGTTCGGCCCGGCCCGACGCTCGCCGAGGACGACCGGCGTGCCCTGGCCCTGACCCGGGCCTATCTGGGCACTCGCGGGGGGGATTTCGAGCGGGCCGAGTCCGAGCTCCAGTTGTGCCGGCGGCAATGGCCGGACGACCCGAGGGTCTGGAAGTCGTGGCTGGAGTGGGCCGTCGCGGCCAACCGGGTCCAACCCGCCCTCGAGGCGCTCGACCATGTCCCGGGTCGGTTGCTGGACGAGGCCGAGATCCTGGATCTCCGGGCGTGGTTCGCGCGCCATCGGGATGACACTCCGGCCGAGCGTCACGCCCTGGAGCAACTCCTCGCGATGGAGCCCGGCCGGTCGCCCGCCCTGTCGCGATTGGCCGAGTTGCTCCAGCAGGCGGGCGAGACCGAGGCCGCGTCGTCGCTCCGTCGCCGCAAGACCGAGCTGAATCTGGCGATGGACCGCTATTTCCCGCTCTACAAGGACGAGCGACTTGCCGACCATCTTCCGGAGATGGCGTCCCTGGCCGAGCGACTGGGGCGTCGGTTCGAGGCCCGCGCATTCTGGGAGCTGGTCGCGGCGCGGAATCCGTCTGACGCCGACGCCAAATCCGCGCTGGCCCGACTCGACTCCCCGGCTGGGCGGCGTAGCGAAACCCCGGGCAGTCTCGCGCAGGTCCTGGCGGCCGACCTGCGCCCCCTCCCCTCGTCCCCAGGCTCACAAGCCACGCGGATCGAATCCGAACGGGGCACCATCCCCCAGTTCGTCGACCGCGCCGCGGCCGCGGGGTTGGCCGAATTCGTCCAGGATAACGGCGTATCGGCGATCCACCAGCTACCCGAGATGGGCAGCGGGGGCGTCGCCGTGCTCGATTACGACGGCGATGGATATCTCGACGTGTATGGCGTCCAGGGGGGTACCTTCCCCCCCGGCCCGAGCACGACCTATTCGGGCGATCGGCTCTACCGCAACCGGGGCGATGGCACGTTCGAGGACGTCACGCGGAAGGCGGGGATCGACCGGATGCCGCGCGGCTACGGCCATGGCGTCGCGGTCGGCGACATCGACAACGACGGCCATCCCGACCTGTTCGTGACCCGTTGGCGGTCCTATGCCCTATACCGCAACCGCGGCGACGGCACGTTCGAGGACGTGACGGAGAAGGCCGGGCTCGGCGGCGACCGGGACTGGCCGACGTCGTCGGCCTTCGCCGATCTGGACAACGACGGCGACCTCGACCTGTACGTCTGCCACTACGCCGACTGGGACACCCGCAAGCCCCGGATTTGCACCGAGCCCGCGGTCGGTATCACCATCACCTGCGACCCCCGTTCGGTCGAGTCGCTCCCCGACCATGTCTTCCGGAACGAGGCCGGCCGGTTCGTCGACGTCACGGCGGCCTCGGGGATCGTCGACCGCGACGGTCGCGGCCTCGGCGTCGTCACCGCCGACCTGGACGATGACGGCCGGATCGACCTCTTCGTGGCCAACGATAGCACGGCGAACTTCCTGTTCCGAAATCTGGGCGGGTTCCGGTTCGAGGAAGTCGGCCAGGCCGCGGGGGTCGCGGCCAATGCCGAGGGTGGGTACCAGGCCGGAATGGGGGTGGCCTGCGGCGATCTCGACGGCGACGGCCGGCCCGACCTGGCCGTCACCAATTACTACGGGCAGTCCACGACATTCTTCCGCAACCTGGGCCAGGGCCTCTTCACCGATCACACGGCCGCGATCGGGCTGGCGGCCCCGAGCCGACACCGGCTCGGCTTCGGCGCGGCGTTCCTGGACGCCAACAACGATGGCTGGCTCGACCTCCTGACCGCCAACGGGCACGTGAGCGACCAGCGCCCGCTATTCCCTTACCGGATGACGCCACAACTCTTCCTGGGCAGCCCGTCCGGCAAGCTGGCCGACGTGACGGCGCGTGCGGGGCCGCCGTTCCAGCAGGCTCGAGTCGGCCGGGGGCTCGCCGTCGGCGATCTCGATAACGACGGCCGACTCGATGCGGTGATGGTCGCGCAGAACGATTCCCTGGTGTTCTTCCACAACCAGACCGATCCGGGTCGCGGGCATTCCGTCGTAATTGGTCTGGAAGGGACTCGCTCGAACCGGGACGGCGTCGGCGCCCTGGTCCTGGTCACTGCCGGCGGGCGCACCCAGGTGGCACAGCGCTGCGGTGGCGGGAGCTATCAATCGGCCTGCGACCCCCGGCTCCACTTCGGGCTCGGATCGAGCGACCGGGTCGAGTCGGTCGAAGTGCGCTGGCCCTCCGGCCGGGTGGATCGCTTCCGCGACCTGCCCGCCGACACCGGTTACCTGATCCGCGAGGCGGAGCCAAAGGCCCGACCACTGACCGGCTTCGCGGCGCCCGCCAGGCCGTAACCACGAAACGCCGAAAGCGACGGGACCAGGGATCGGAGGAGACAAACCAGGAATGGCCCATCAAAGGATTGAGACCAGGATGGAAAACCTCGGAGGCCCCGATTCCCGCCTCGTTACTCCTAGCCGGTGGGTGAGCGACACCAGTAGACACCGGCCCAATCGATCGGACGAATCCCATCACGGATTCCCCGAGCATCCCGGAAATCATGGACAGCCTGGCGACACCCCGCGACATTTCCGTAGTCATCGACGATGACGTAACCGCCGACGGAAACCTTGTCATAGAGGCTCTCCAGCGCCTCGATCGTGGACTGGTACATATCTCCATCGAGCCGAAGCACGGCCAGGCGCTCAATCGGTGCTGAGGGCAGAGTCTCACGGAACCATCCCTCAAGGAACCGAACTTGATCGTCCAGCAAGCCATATCGTCGGAAGTTGTCCTGGACTTGCTCCAGAGCAACGGCCAGTTCACCGAATGTGTGCAAACGGTCTCCCTCGTCCTGGGGATACTGGTTGGAGTCAGGTGGAGGCAACCCGGCGAAGGAGTCAGCGACCCAAACCACACGATCGGTCACCCCGTGGGCTTTCAGGATGGCCCGCATCAAGATCGTCGCTCCGCCGCGCCAGACTCCTGTCTCGATCAGATCGCCGGGGACACCCCGAGCCAGCACGTCCTCGACGCAGATTCGCACATTGTCCAGTCGCTTTCGGCCAATCATCGTGTGCGCCCGTGCCGGCCAGTCCAACCCCTCAGCCCGGATCGGCTCGTCGAACCGATCGTAGAGCCAGTCCATGAGGCATCGCATGATCAGATCGAGGTACAAATCCCGCCCAGCGTCCATGAATGCCCCAATCAAACGGGTAGTTCTGCGCGACTTCGATCGCCGGGCACAAGCCTCGAATCCGGCGCGCGATCGCTCGAATTGATCGCGTCATCCGGCGGGCATGGTTCACCGGGCCGGACCAGGACAGTCCAGCCAGCGGCGTTGCCGCGGTACTCGAACACCCGCCACTGACCCTTGCCGGCCAACGAGGCGATGACCGGACCGAGCTGAAACCTGGGATGATGCGTGTCGTGCACTGCAATCGCCCGGCAGCGCCCGGCATAACGATCCAACCATCGCCGCGCGTCGTCTTCACAATGCGGGTCGATATCGATATGCAGGAAATCGATCCGTTCCCAGCGGTCGTCGACGTCGAGAGGGCTGGATTTGATAAAAGTGAAACGTGGGTCGAGGACGTCATGACGCTCCAGGGGATCGATACCCCAGACGTGACCATCGATCGCATGCGCCCCCTCCAACAGGGCGCGGGTCGCGTCTCCAAAGCGAATCCCCAACCCGACGACCACCTTGGCCTGAAGTATGACGACCCACTCCTTGGCCAGCTCGGCGTAGGGACCGAAATCGGTCGTCCCCTGGTCCGGGACGACCAGGTGATGGGAGCCGGCGACCAGCCAAGGGCCTTGGGCCGGCGGCCCAGTGGCCTGTAGTCGCGGTTGTGGGTGGGCGCGGTATCGTTCCAGCGCGGCGATGGCCTCGCGGTCGCCGGGACACTCCCGGAGCACATCGGCCCACAGCCGAGCCGCTTCCCTCGCGGCGCCCCGCTCCACGGCCAGCGCCGCCAGGTTGCGCCGCGTGAGGTGGCCGTAAATCCCTTGATCGACGCTGCAAAACTGATCGGGACGATGCAAGGTCAAGATCCGCCGCCAGCACTGCTCGGCTTCCCTCGGCTCGCCACGGTGCCGATGAACGACCGCCTTGCGGAACCAGAGCTCCGCGTCGTCGGGATCGAGCGAAAGCCCTTCGCCGCAGGCCCGCAGCGCCGCCTGCCCATCGCCGAGCATCTGGTGCGCCCGCGCGATCAGCGCGAACAGCTTCCGCGTGATCGAGTCGCTCGGCGCCGACCGCGCCAGGCTGCGCCTGAGGAACGGTAGCGCCCCCTGCCAATCTTTCCGCTCCACGGCGATCGCCCCCAGGTTGAACAGGACGAAAGGGTCCTCCGGCCGCTCGGCCAGCTCATTGTGGAGGATCCGGGTATCGCGTTCAAGCTTTCTGGCCCGCAAGGCGTGATCGGTGTATCCCGTATGCCGCACGATGAGATCGGTCCAGCGCACGGGCACATTCGCCCGCCGCAACGCCGGTAGGATCTGCTCGTGCACGCGGTAGGTCCAGCGGACGTCGTCCCGAACCGGGAACAGCCGGACATGGTCGACGACGGTATCCCCGCCGGTGCCGTCCGGGGCCGGGTCACAGGCGCAGCGCACGACATATCCGGCCGGCTCGCCCGGTCGCAAGCTGTCCAGGAGCCGGAGCAGCTTCTCTCGTTCGGGCGAGTCGACCACGTCATCGGCGTCGAGCCAGAAGGCATAATCGCCGGTCGCATGAGACAGCGCCTCGTTCCGTGCCGCGGCGAAGTCATCGATCCAGGCGAAGTCGAACACCCGGGCGCCGAATTCCTGAGCGATCTCCCGCGTCCGATCTTTCGATCCCGTATCCACGACGACGACTTCATCGAAGATCCCGCGCACGGATTCCAGGCAATGCGGCAGGTTCTCTTGCTCGTCGCGGGCGATCACAGTGAGAGAAACCCTGCTCCGCCGGCGAGGTCGATCCGAGGAAGATTCTGGGCCTCGGATCAACACGGATGATCGCGGATCAGTGGACGGAACGATCGAGCAGGCGATTGGGGGCAAAGCGGCCGGATTGGAAATGCCCTCACCTGTCGAATGGGAACCCGGAATCCGGGATTTGGAATCTGGAATCTTAACCGTGAAAGTATCCGGAATCCGCAATCTGGAATCCGGAATCGAATGTGGCCACGGCCGCAGCGCGACGCGCCGGCCGCTGGGCGAGTCCTGTCCCCACTTGGCGGCGAACCGCCGCGCATTCTCCTCCAACAGTGCCCCTGCATCGATCCCATTGCCGATGAACGTCCGGCTGCCGAAGTGATGGACGAACAGATCATGCGCCACGGCCAACTCGAACCCGGCCCGCCGTGCCCGCTCAGCCAGGTCGTCGTCGTCGAAGAACCCCAGTCCGAACCGCTCGTCCAGCCCGCCGATCGATTCGTAGACAACGCGCTTCATCAGCAGGCAGAAACCCGACAGCTTGGGGACGGTGAACCACTGGCCGCGATGCTCCTCGCGCCACCGGCGAGCGAACACGTGCATCTCGTCCAGGTTGCGATAGGGCACGTTCTCCACCCACTGCGGCGGCGTGGCATAATTCGACATCGGCCCGACGAGGCCAATCGCTGGAACAGAGTGTGGAGAACTCGCTGGAGTCTCGCGTTCAGGCGGAATGGGAACGGCGTTCGACACGGACTCAGGATCGACGGACCGGCTGAAGCCGCGACTCCAACTCGCGAAGCCGTCGGCTCCTGCGGGAACCCGCCCTCCAGGCGGACTCCGATGGTCAGCCGAGGAGGGTTGGTTCGCCAGCGGCCCCCCGCTTCGCTTCTCCGGATGGACCTGCGTCAACGCGATGAGCTGATCCAGCCAGCCATCGGTCACCACCGCGTCGTTATTGAGCAGGACGAGATATTCCCCGCTAGAAGCCTGCAAGCCCTGGTTGATCGCCCCGGGGAACCCGACGTTCCGTGGATTGGAGACGACCGTGACCGGCACAGCCGCGGCATCCCGCACGCCGGCTAGGTAGACGGCCGTCTCGTCGGTCGAGCCGTTGTCGATGACGATCAGCTCCCACGCGGGGCGCGTGTGACGGAAGAGGGATTGGAAGCAGAGCTCAGTGAACTCCCGCTGATTGAAACAGGGGACGATGATCGACGCCAGAGGATTGAGATTGTTCGCGGTCACGGTCGGGACTCGCCGAGAGGCAGATCGTAAATTCGTGCCACGGACCAAAGCAAATCCATGAATACAGAATCAAAGCAGGTCAACGTTGTTCCCTATCCGGAACCTGGAACCCGGAATCTCGAATCCGGTATCCGTAATCGGCAATCCGTAATCTGGAATCCCGCCGAGCATTCTCCGATCCAGCTTGATCCGCGATGATCCGCGGCTCAATGGCCCGCTGATCAAGCGCGCGGTCCTCCGCAAAGGCAAGTGACGACCCATCCGGGATGCTATCGCGCAGCAGGTGAACATGGCCGTCGCGGTCGAAGACAACGCACGGCGTCGCGACGGGCAGCCGGGCGGCCCACTTGCGTGCGAAGACGCTGGCGCTCGCGAGAAATGCCACGGGCAATCCGACGGTCCGCGAGTTATGGTGGCACGGCGCGCCCAGCGCGACGACGGCCAACCCGCGTTCGCGGGCTTGGAGGCAGAGATCGGCGCCATAGAGGTGGAAACCCAGCGCCGGGTCGAAGCGCAATGGCGTATTCCGAGGCACGATGAGCAGCAATTCGTCCAGCGTTGTGACCGGTGCCGGCAGACCCGGTCCCTCGCTCAGTAACCGGCCTCGGTCCACGACCCATCCGATCCGATTTGTGCTGAGAAGCCGACACGGGATGTTCGACGTCATGACCTCGCCGACTCCATAGACTCCCGCGACCCCAATCGGCCCAAACTGTTGCTGTGCCATGTGGAATTGCCGCACCATCAGCCGGTCCCATCCCCGCGGAAGAAAAACATCCTGATGCACGCAGACGGTCAGCTCATGCGTCGCCCGCGCGCATCCCATGGCGAGCCCATCCGCGGCGCTCGGGGCGTCGCGGACCGCGATGACCTCATGGTGCGAGCCTGGCCCGAAGCACGGCGAGGTCAGCAGGTTCGCCTTTAGCATGCCCTCGTCGGACAGGCACACGACGAACGAGAGCGACATGTCTTCATCCTGATGGACCTCAAACGGTCTTGGAGTTAGACTCATCGACGTTCCGCGGAGCAGTCTCGTGCTAGAGCGCTTCACACTTGGGTTGCGCACGCGCCCCTAACTAGAGTGAATCGGTGATCCCCGCCGGAACACACTCGCTGGCGCTTCGGGCTCGTATCGGCGCGATGCCGTCGTGTGCGCAACGCAACTGTGAGGCGCTCTAGAATTACAGGTTTTCCAGCCGTATGTTGGACGTCGCTAATCCCGCCCTAGGTCCCCTTTTACTCCTTTCCACCTCGGATCATCCAATGGAAATGGGATATCAGCTCTGCAAGGCTAAGGCCATATCGCATAGACGGTTTTAAATTTTTATAATCTGATTTTGAAATGCGCTCGGTTTTATATACAAGCATACTACAGCGCTGCAACAAGATTGCGAACAGCACTGTCGGCGCCATCAGTAGTGCCCCTAGGAAAAGAGAAACCCGCAACGGAACCCTTATCGGGTAGGACTTCAAAACCAATCGCAGTGCTTCATTGGGCATAGTCCGCTGGATAAGTGGTCCCAAACTCCTGGAGCACAACCAAAGTGCGGCCTTCAAGAGCGAGACCACTAATACGGCGAGAACAGTCACAAGGAGCCATTGGACAGGATCGTAGATGATGCATGCTACGAGGAACACCATTCCAACAAAGATTACGATTTTCATCAAGCCTAATGGAATAGGCACAAATGAATTCTCATCGACTTTCATTGATTTTGGCCTCAACACCCGTGCTTTCGATCTAAGAGGCTATCCGAGAAGGGTCGGGGTTGTTGCCGTAAGTCAATGTCGCAACGCGAGTTGCGTCATCCGTATTCCGGATTGACGCAACTCCCTAGCCTTCAATCACTTCCGGCCATACACCTGGGGCTTTCCGGATTGCCTCTTAGCTCGTCACCTCACTCGTCATCTACACCACCACCTGTAGCCAAATAGATATAGACCTTGAGCGCACCGAGAGGAAATGCTACCAACAAGATGACCCCGGCCCATATGAAATCTGGCCTGGTTATCACCATACAAACCGTATTAATTGTAATGATCACGAGCAATGACCCAAAGACCAACAAGAACAAGAATCCAGGCTCCTTCTGCTTTCTGAGGTTCCGTGTTAAGCTCTGAAACAGGTTTTTCTTAAACCATTCGACGCCAATACGACGAACATACATTAATCCAACAACCTGCTCCAGAAGAATAATCAGGATTATCAGTGCAACGAACAAAGGATAGAGCTGCTTATACTTTGACATCGTAACTCCTCCCGCAAGGAATCATCATCCGAAAACCCCGACAGATTTGGTCTTAGCCCACTGACAGATAGCAGTATGAGGAGCGATTCATCGAGATCAATCCCCGCACCAGTACAGGCTTGCATCGGTTCGGCCCACGTTTTCCGATAGTTTCACAAGACTTCACAGCCAGTAACGGGCGCGTGAAGAAAGCCCGGGCGGCCTTCCCCACGCCGTAGCCTCCAGTTAGAGTTTCGAGGGCAAAAATGATCTTGGTCATTCACAGGATCGCGATCGGTGCAAATGCACCGAAACCGAAACCTGCGACATATGCTTCCCCTGGGTTCTCCGCACCCAACATCATCGACACGGATGCTCCAACTACACCACCGGCGATATATGAAACACATACATAAGTTATGATCGTAACCGCGGAAATGGGAGCGGCTGCACCCACGGCCGCGACAACCGCCACGCTAATTGCGACAGCAACGAGGGTGCCAGATAATGAGCCGCCCACCCACCCCCAGGCCCAGTTTGGCAGTCCCAACGAATCCCAGCTAGTCCCGCTCGGGTCTGTGCGATTAATTGGGTTGTTGCCGTCGTAACGGTAAAGATTCGCATCGCCTGCCTTAAACCCCTTCGGATCCTGGCTAGTGAACTTCCCGATGGCCGAATCATAGTAGCGCGCATGGTCGTAGTAAAGTCCGGTCGTCGAGTCGTACTGCATCCCCGCGAACGTGAACCGGTCCCCCTCGCTCGCGTTTGTCTGGGTCGTGATGTTGCCGAAGGGGTCGTAGACGATGTGGTCGATGACGGTCCCGGAGCTATTGACCACGTCGGTGACCGACCCGAGTTGGTTGGTGAGATACCACGCCGTCGTCCCGCTCGAATTGGTGCGCGCCAGGATCGCATTGACCGACGGGCCGAAAAGGTAGCGCATCGACACGGTCCCCGAGCTAGCCTGGATTCCCATGGAGGGGAAACCGGCTAACAAATTGGCTTGAAACTGATCGAGATTCCCCCTAAAATCCAGGTATTCCCTCACTGGCATCGTTATCGGCGCCCAAGAACTATAGATAC
>JBKQHM010000674.1:0-8995 GCA_052148775.1 Isosphaeraceae bacterium
GGCCATGAGGGCCGCCTGCGCATCCGGGGGCACGGTATTCCAGAGGGCTTCAGGGATCGGAGGCGTGTGGCTCATACACAGTTATTACGACGTTGCTGTACAAAAGGTTCAGGGTGTGAGCGCCTACAATAAGAACTGGTCTCCGGACAACTACGGCGCCTTGGAATTGTGGGATCAGCGTAGCGACCGCGTAGAACGTGAGGTGTTGCCGGAATTCGGGACCGCGGTGATTTTCCAGACCGATGAGGACTCGATGCATGGATTCTCGAAACCGATTGTAGACCGTTTCCGCAATTCAGTGGCTATGTACTATTACACTGCCTATCCCACGAATCGCTATAGCGGGGACTGGGACACGCACTGGCGAACGGGGAATCGTGCGGGAAAGGGCGTGATCCGATTGCCTGTACGCAAACTGGCCATGTTCTGTTCACGAGCCTCGAGTGGGGCCGGGTGGCGTCTCGCGAATCTAGCGAACCGGCTAGAAGATTGGGCGGGAGGAAGGGAGTCGTGACCTGAGCCGGTCAAGAAGGGCTCGTCTTCAAAATAACGTCGTTAATTGATTGCTAAAATCTATGTATATGTCATTGAGATTTGCCTTTCCTCTGATCTGAGAACGGCCCGGTCCACGGGTCCGATCATCATCGCAGTATCGTGGTTTCGACCTAGATCGTCAACCTGAGTCACGGAGCGATCCAGATCATGTTCTCCAAGAAACTGGGCATTGCAGCGGTCGTACTCGTCGGCCTGGGAGCAAGTGGGATGGGTTGGGCGCTCGGTCAGGTGCCCGGCGACGCCCGGGGCACGCAGCCGGCGGCGCCGAGGCGCGACGTGGCGCGCCTCTCGCCGGCAGCCGACGTGCCGCGCCTCTCGCCGGTGGCCGATGTACTCTACAAATACGTGAAGCGGTTGCGACCTGGTGAGTTCAAGTGGGAGCGGATCCCCTGGCTGGAGGATCTCCCGGAAGCGGTCCGCCAGGCCAGGGCGGAGAACCGGCCGATCTTGATCTGGATCGCGAGCGACCCGCCGCTGGAACGATGCTGAGGTGCCGCGTTCGGGCTCCGTGCGGGCCCCTTGTCCGATGACGCGGTCATTCGCCTGATCTCCACCTCGTTCGTGCCGGTCGCGATCGATCTCCGCAAGATCTGGGCCGCCAAGAACGAGACCAGTGAGTTCGATTTCTACAGGACCGTCCACAAACAACAGACCCATGACCAGGGCCTCTGGCTGGCTGCACCCGATGGTCGTGTCCTGGCGTACACAGGCTTTGTTGACTCGGACGAGCCCTCGAAGTGGTCGCGGCGGGTCCTGGCAGACCTGCGAGCGGGACTGAAGGACTTCGGCTCCCTCGTGCCGCGCCGCGCCGGCCCGACGGATCTGCATCCGTACCGGGGACTCGGCATCCGTCCCGACGGCGGCGTCCGGCTGGCCGTCAGCAACAAGGGGATCCCCGTCAAAGATCTCTCATTGCTCCCGGGGCTTCGGGCCGGCGAGATCCACATCGACAGCGTGATCCTCTCGGCAGCCGAGTGGTCGGCCCTGGCCCCGCCCGACGCCTCGGCGGGGAGCCGGTGGATGATCCCGGAGGCCGTCGGCCGCAATTTCTTCCCGCTCCTGAACGTGCTCGACACGAAGTTCCGGAACCCCGGGGATGTAGCCGAAGTCCAGCTCACCGGTCGTGTAGCATCCGTACGGCACGGTATCGCCTACCTCTCCTACGCAGGCCACATCGCGGGGACCCTTGATTTCGACAAGTGGGGTAGGGAAGGTTTTAAGCTATCCAACGCACTGAACATCGTCAGCGGCGTGGGCAGTTATGACATCCGGGCCGGACAGATGCTCTCCTTGACATGGGTCCTGGAGGGCCCCAGCTCGTTCTATCGCCCACCAGACCCTGGCCAGAGGGGCCGCTACTGCGCCGTGGTCGAGTGGCGTCGAGGCGAACCGAACGTCGCGGTCGAGGCCGAGGCGAATCCTCCTAGCCTGGGAACAAAAGTCGAACCGGCCGATTCCACGCCCGAGGACGCCTTGAAGACATTCCTCCTGGCGCTCGCCGCTCACGATGAGGCGACGCTGCGGGCCGTCGCACTGCCCGACGCCGAGTTCGATTGGCTGTTGCGCGGTCCCTCGTCTTCGCCAGCGATGGTGGCTTGGCTGAAGGCTCAGCTTGAGCAAAAGCCGATGAGACGGCTTAAGGAGGGAGATCCGGTGAAGATGCCGGATGGGAAAACTCGGTTGATCCAACCCGCCGACGTCCGTGAGGGTCGCGTGGTGCTCTGGCCGGATGGTGCGCCACTGCCTTCGCGTGTTGAGAACGTGGGACAACACTGGAAAGTTCTTGCTCGACCCTTCATCGCTGCCCGAATGGAGGCTAAGGTGAACGGCAAGTAGGTCCTGGCAAAGCCGCTTCAAGCCCAGGGAGGGAGAGGCCTTCAAGGCCTTTTCGTCCGATCGGGGTGCCCTCGATCGTGACAGGGTTCCCCTCGGCGACGCCGTGCACCGGCCGGATCCCCCGGACGACGCGGACTGCTTCCTTTCCCAGACTCCGATGGGAGAATGAGCTCGATGACTGCCCTCGCCGATCTCGAGTACAAGATCTTCGCAGACGGCGCCTATCGCGGCAGAAACTAGAGTGTTACGCAACCCCTGATCACGGGGTTCACGACCAATCCGACCTTGATGCGGAAGGCAGGCATCACCGACTACGAGGCGTTCTCTCGCGAGCTCATCAAGGCGACCCCCCGACCGGCCGCTCTCGCTGGAGGTCTTCTCCGATGATTTCGCTGAGAAAGGAGCCCAGGCCCGCCGGCTCGGGTGGTGGGGTAAAACATCTCCTCGAAGATCCTCGTGACCAGTACCCGAAGCGAGTCGTCGATCTGGCTGATCCACTCGCCGACTGCGATGGAGGTCAAGCAGAACGTCACGGCCCTGATGACTCTGACCCGGGTTCTCGACGTTGCGGCGGCACTGGAGTCGGGACCGCCGGTGTGCGTCTCGGTATTCGCGGGCCGGGTCGCCGACTCGGGTTGCGATGAAGGCGGCCGCGGTGCAGTTCCTGGCGAGATACCCCCACATCGAGCTGATCTGGGCCGGCCCCCGCGAGCTACTCAACACCTTCAAACTCTGAGTCGGTCGTTTGCCACATCATCATCGTCACCCGCGACCTGCTCAAGAAACTCGGCCTGGTCGGGAAAGACCTCGACGAATACTCGCCGGATACCATCAAGATGTTCCGGGACGACGCCGTCAGGGCAGGTTTCAAGCTGCAATAGACGGCGGCGTCCATCGACCGGTTCCCGTCATTGCACGACAATGCCCGTCTCCCAGCCCCAAAGACCATCGGCCGAGTCGGTCGCCTTGATCCACTGAGTTCCCCTCGTCTCGAGCGTGACGATGAAGGTGTGCGACCCGGAGTCGGCGGCAGTGAAGGTATAACTCGCCGGCAGTGAAGCCTGGCTGTCGCAACTGCTCAACACGACGGTGCCGACGTAGCCGGCGGCCACGTTGCCATAGACGTCGTAGGCGGTGACCGTCAAGGAGTAGGCCGTGCCCGCCGCGTCCGTGGTGGGAAAACCGGTGACCACTAGCGACTTGGCGGCCGCAGCCTGCACCGCGATCCCAGACTCGGTGCCGATGAAGGATGGGTTGGCCGTGTCGGTGGCGGTGATCGACTGCGTCCCCGCCGTCACGAGCTGCACATAGAACGTCCGAGTCGCCGGGACGGTGGCGGAGAAGGTGAAGTTGGCCGGCAGGGAGGCGTGGGGGTCGCTGCTGGTGAAATGCACCGTGCCGGCATAGCCCATGGCCGGGTTGCCGTAGGCGTCGATCGCCGTGACCGTCACCAGGCCCAAGTTGCCGGCCACGTCCGAGCTGGGGAAGCCCGAGACGACGATGGCCTGGGCCGCCGCGCCCTTGACCGCGATGCCCGCCTCGCAGCCAGTGATCGACGGGCTGGCTGCGTTGGTGGCGGTGATCGACTGCGTCCCCGCCGTCACGAGGGTGACGCCGGAGAAGGTATGCGAGCCGGCGTCGGCGGCGGAGAAGGTGTAGTCGGCCGGCAGGGAGGCGTGGCCGTCGCTGCTGGTGAAGTGCACCGTGTCAGCATAGCCGGTCGCCACGTTGCCGTAGGCGTCGTAGGCGGTGACCGTGATGCTATTGGCTGTGCCCGCCGTGTCGGGGCTCGGGAAGCCGGTGACCTTCAGGGCGGCGGCGGCGGCGGGTTGCACCGCGATGCCCAGCTCGTAGCCCGTGATGGATGATGTCGCGGTGTCGGTCGCCCTCACCCACTGGGTGCCGGCGGTGACCAGAGTGGCGGTGAAGGTGTGCGTGCCGGCGTCGGCGGCGGAGAAGGTGTAGTCGGCCGGCAGTGAGGCGTGGCCGTCGCTGCTGGTGAAGTGCACCGTGCCGGCATAGCCGGTGATCGTGTTGCCGTAGGCGTCGACCGCCGTGACCGTGAAGCTATCGGCGGTCCCCGCGACGTCGCCGCTGGCGGGGAAGCCAATGACCGCCAGCGACCGGAGCGCGGCGGCCTGCACCGCGACCCCCGACTCGGTGCCGGTGAAAGACGGGTTGGCCACGTCGGTGGCGGTGATCCACTGCATCCCGGCCGTCTTGAGCGTGACCGTGAACGTCCGGGTCGCCGGGAGGGTGGCGGGGAATGTGAAGTTGGCCGGCAGTGAGGCGTGGCCGTCGCTGCTGGTGAAGTGCACCGTGCCGGCATAGCCCATGGCCGGGTTGCCGTAGGCGTCGATCGCCGTGACCGTGATCAGGGCCGCCGAGCCGGCCACGTCCGAGTTGGGGAAGCCCGAGACGACGATGGCCTGGGCCGCCGCGCCCTTGACGGTGATGCCCGCCTCGCAGCCGGTGATCGACGGGCTGGCTGCGTTGGTGGCGGTGATCGACTGCGTCCCCGCCGTCACGAGGGTGACGCCGGAGAAGGTATGCGAGCCGACGTCGGCGGCGGAGAAGGTGTAGTCGGCCGGCAGGGAGGCGTGGCCGTCGCTGCTGGTGAAGTGCACCGTGCCAGCATAGCCGGTCGCCACGTTGCCGTAGGCGTCGTAGGCGGTGACCGTGATGCTATTGGCTGTGCCCGCCGTGTCGGGGCTCGGGAAGCCGGTGACCTTCAGGGCGGCGGCGGCGGCCGGCTGCACTGCGGTGCTCATCTCGTAGCCGGTGATCGATGACGTCGCGGCGTCAGTCGCTCTTATCAGCTGGGCGCCGGCGGTGATCAGGGTGGCGGAGAAGGAGTGCGTGCCGGCGTCGGCGGCGGTGTAGGTGTAATCGGCCGGCAGAACGGCGCGGCCGTCGCTGCTGGTGAACTCCACCGTGCCGGCATAGCCGGTGATCGCGTTGCCGTAGGCGTCGACCGCCGTGACTGTGAAGCTATGGGCCGACCCCGCGACGTCGCCGCTGGTGGGGAAGCCGGTGACCGCCAGAGTCCGGATCGCGGCCGGCTGGACGGCGATTCCCGACTCGGTGGCCGTGAAGGTCGAGTTGGCCGTGTCGGTCGCGGTGATCCACTGAGTCCCGGCCGTCACGAGCGTGACGGAGAAGGTCTGCGTCGCCGGGCGGCTCGCGGAGAAGGTGAAGTTGGCCGGCAGGGAGGCTCGGCCGTCGGAACTGGTGAAGTGGACCGTGCCGCTATAGCCGATGGCGGGGTTGCCGTAGGCATCGACTGCGGTGACGGTGAAGGAGCCGGTCGCGCCGGCGGTGTCGAGGCTGGGGAAGCCGGTGACGGCCAGCGAGACGGCGGCGGTCGCCTTGACGGTGATGCCTGACTGGGAGCCGGTGACCGACGGGTTGGCAGCGTCGGTCGCTCTGATTGACTGCGAACCGGCGGTGACCAGGGTGGCGGCGGAGAAGGTGTGCGAGCCGGCGTCGGCGGCGGTGAAGGTGTAATCGGCCGGCAGTGAGGCGCGGCCGTCGCTGCTGGTGAAGTGCACCGTGCCGGCATATCCGGTCGCCACGTTGCCGTAGGCGTCGTAGGCGGTGACCTTGATGCTGTTGACCGTGCCGGCGGTGTCGGTGGTGGGGAAGCCGGTGACCTTCAGGGCGGCCGCGGCGGCGGCCTGCACCGCAATGGCCGTCTCGGTGCCGGTGACGCTGGCACTGGTCGTGCTGATCACCCTGAGGCTCTGGGCGCCGGCGGTGACCAGGGTGGCGGAGAAGGAGTGCGTGCCGGCGTCGGCCGCCGTGAACGTATAGTTGGCTGGTAGGACGGCGCGGGGCTCGCTGCTGCTGAAGCCGATAGTGCCGGTGAAGCTCGGGACCACGTTGCCGTAGCCGTCGACCACGGAGACGGTGAAGCTATGTGTCGCGCCGGCCGTGTCGGGAGTGGGGAAGCCGGTGACCAAGAATGACTGGGCCGCGGCGGGCTGGACGGAGATCCCCGATTCGCTCGATGTGAGGGAGGAATTGGCCTTGTCGGCCACCGTGATAGACTGGGATCCCGCCTTCGTGATCTGGACCCAAAATGTCTGAGTCGCCGGGGCCGAGGCAGAGAAGGTGTAGTTGGCTGGCAACGAAGTGCCCGAGGTGGAGCTGGTGAAGGCGACTGTGCCGGAGTAGCCGCTGGCGACGTTGCCGAAGGCATCGAGTGCCGAGACCGTCACTTCACTCCACGTGCCGGCCGTATCGGTGGTGGGAAAGCCGGTGATGACAAGGGATTGGGCTGCCGCCCCCGTGACCGATATGCCCGTCTCGGCGCCCGCGATGGCCGGCGTCGTTGCGTCGGTCGCCGCGATCCACTGAGTGCCGGCCGTCGCGAGGGAGACGGTGAAGGTGTGCGAGCCATGGTCGGCGGCCGCAAACGTGTAGCTCGAAGGTAGGACGGCCTGAGGATCGCTGCTCGTGAACTGGACCGTGCCGATGTAGGCGGTATTGGTGCTGCCATTGGGGTTCAACGCCGTGACGGTGAACGTCTGGGAGGTCCCGGCCGTGACAGAGGTGGGCACGCCGGTGACGCTGAAGGCCTGGGATGAACCGGGTGTGGTCTTCCAGATGGTGTCGACAAACGCGTCGGACGCCTCGCCGTTGACCCCATTGCGGTTCTGGTTCATGTCATTGCCGTACCAGTCCTGAACGGACGGGTTGATGTTCAGGCTGTAGGCCCCGGCACCCGACTGTGACGGGAACGCGATATTGAACGAGTGGTCGTTCGAGCCCGCGATGGCCGTCACGGTCACCCCGCTGATCGCGATGCCCCCCGGGCCGGTGAGCGTCACCTGCGACGGGGTAAAGGTTGCAGGATTGATCTCCTCGTTGAAGGTTAACTGGATCGTGGAGAGGCCCGAGCTGCTGCTAACCGAGCCACTGGGTGTGGCGGAGGCCACGTAGGGGCCGGCGGTGTTGTCGACGGCGGCGGCCGCGTTCACGACGCCGCCGGTGGTCACCTTGCCCGCCAGCGCGGGGTCAGGTGTGGTGTGGTCGAGGACTGCATCGATGACCTGACTCATCGACCAGCTTGGGTGCGCGGCCTCCACCAAGGCGACCGTGCCGGTGACGAGCGGCGCCGCCATCGAAGTGCCGCTATCGTAAGCGTAGCCGCTCCCAGCCGTGCTGAGGATGTTCGACCCTGGCGCGGCCAGTTGGACGGTGCCAACGCCATAGTTGGAGAAGCTCGACAGGTCGCCATCGCTGTCGATGGACGCCACCGAGATCACGTTGGGGTAAGTCGCCGAATACGAGGCGGGTGAGAACGGCGTGGTGGAATCGTTGGAGCTGTAGTTGCCGGCGGCACAGACAACGATCACCCCGTTTTGGTCGGCATACTGGAGCGCAGCGGCGATGATCGAGTCCGTTCCCCCCAATCCCCAACTGGCGTTGATGACCTTGGCGCCATTGTCCACCGCGTAGTCGATCGCCTCGGCGCAGGCTGCGTCGGAGCCCGAGCCGGTCGAATCGAACGCCTGCAAATCCATGATCTGCACGTTCCAGTCGACCCCGGCGACCCCGATTCCGTTGTTGCCGACCGCGCCGATCTCCCCTGCGGTGACCGTGCCGTGGCCGTTGCCATCCATCGGGTTGTTGTCGTTGTTGACAAAGTTCCAGCCGATTAGATCGTCCGGGTACGAGGTGTTGCCGTCCTGGGTCGAGCCATCGGCCCAGCCGCCGGAACTGGTCGGCGCCATAACGGAGCTCCCGTCGACCACGCCGTTGGTGGCGGTGATCTTGCCGGGGCCCTGGTTGATCGGGTTGTTCAGGTCCGTGAACGTGATGACCCCGTCATTGTAGACATCCGTCAGGTTGGGGAGCACGCTGGCGGGGATCTCGGCCTGATTGAGCCATATGTTATCGATCAGGTCGGGATTGTTGTAGTTGATCCCGGTATCCACGTCGGCGACAATCACCTTATCCGAGCCGGTGGTAGTGTTCCAGGCCGTAGGGGCATTGATCCCCCAGGTGCCGTTCAGCGCCCACTGGTCACCGTTGGTGAAGTCCGGGTCATTGGGCACGGTCTGGAGCTGGAGCGTCTGAGCCGGGACGGCGGACTGCACGCTCGGGTTGGCCGAGAGCTCCGTGGCGAGCTGGTCGATATTCGGGCTGGGAACCTGGACCTGGTAGAGGCCGGCGACCGTCGTCGACTGGACGGCCGCGCCCGCCGCGCCGATCAGCGGCGTTAATTGCGATAGCGCTCTGCCGGAACCCGGCTGGAGCTGGAGGTCCAAGGTCACCAAGTCGGGCATCGGCCCCACGACGGCCGAAACGGACAGCATCGTTCTGGTCTCGAGTTGATCCATGACCGGCCGGATGGCCAACTCGCGGCGACGCCGACGCGCTGTCGAGCCGGCTCGATGACCTCGGTAACGCGGTCGCGCTGACCAATCGAAACTCAGGATCCGGTCTGCGGAATTGTCGTGATCAGACCACATCGTTGCGAATCTCCAAGCGGTGCGGAGGGACTCATAAAGGCGGGCTGTTCATCGGTGGGACCAGGGCTGCCGCCGGACGCCGGGTTCGCCTTCAAACCTGGCCATCAGGAGCACTCGCCCGTTCG
>JBKQHM010000675.1:0-38398 GCA_052148775.1 Isosphaeraceae bacterium
GCAGCAGCCAGGTGGCCAGGAACACCGTCGCCGTGCCCATCGCCAGCGCCGCCGGTTGCGGCCACCGCTTCAGCCGGAACACCACCGGGTTGAAGAAGATCCGCACCATGAAATCCTTCCAGTAGATATTGATCCGCCGCCAGTAGTCGGTGAAGCTCGTCGCCAGCAGGTAATGGTGGTGCGTTTCCGGGAGGTGGTATCCGAAAAGATGGAGCATCCCGCATGCCATGTGGAACTGCCCCGAGACCCGGAGATAGAGCAGGTAGTTGCACACGATGTGGCACACCAACCCGGCCAGGTTGTGCACGTTGGCGGCCTCGATCAGCAGGTCGTGATAGACCAGTCGGTAACACAGGAGGTGCAAGGTGCCCTGGAACATCATCCCCAACCCGCGGCGCTGGGTCGCGTGCACATCGGCGGCGAAGTAGCACCGCTGCATCGTCCGGTAGTCGACGACTGGGAAGAGCTGGAAGCAGTAGTTCGGCAGGAGGAAGAAATAGCCCAGGGTGTCGACCAGCGACTCCCGCTTCCGGGCATGCTTGAGCTCATAAAGATAAACAATCATCCGAAACATGAACATCGAGGCCACGATTGGCCAGACGTCGTCGGGGATTCCGGCGGAGTAGGCGGATTCCGGTCGGGCCAGGGCCATGGCCGCCGCGATCGCGGCGCAGGCCAATGCCCTGGCGAGCCAGGGGATGGGTAGGTAGCAGACGCCGATCAGGGCCGCGGCGATGGCCAGGACGATGGCTGTGGCCCAGGCGCCGGCGATCCAGAACAGGCCGGCGATGGAGACGGCCACGAACAGCGGCTTCTTCCATCGGAATGGGGCCAGGTAGTGGACCGGCAGGGCCAGCAGCGCCAGTGTCACCAGGGCCTGAAAGGTGTGTCCCTGGAAGGGGCGATCCTCGATATTGTATTGCTTGAAGACGGCCAGGAGCAGCGCGAGGTGCGCGCAGTTGATCAGGAAGGGCCGGAGGCTGCGGCGGCAGGTCTCGGGCTCGCCCGGGTAGAGGGCCGCGAACCGCCGGCGCCGGGGCGTCCGCGGCTTTGGCGGGGCGGGCGCGTACTGCTGGTGCAGCGCCCTCCTCGATGCGACCGTGGTTCGAGATCCTGGCCCCATGCGCCCGTCCCCCTCCGGATCATCTTCATCTGCAAGGGCGTCGCGTTCATTCGAGTCCGCCGGCCGGTCTTCCCGACGCGCGGACCTTGCAGGATGGGCTCACATCCTGAGAGCCGATCCCGGCCGGTCGGTGATGCCGGCCCTGCTCTTCCCGCATGCTAACGGCTCTGTGCCTTCCTCGGAGCGGCGGGCGTTGGGGATGACGTGATCGCGTGAGGTGGAGTGCTCGAGTCGCCTGGAAGCTGCGGGGACCGGCTCATCCGTGAGCCGGTTTTTTTCCCCCGCTACGGCCGCGCCATCCTTGATACGCCTGCAATTGCGGACAATTTCGCGATGGTGTCTATGGTCTCTGGTTCGATCTGGGGGGGTACCCGAAGCGGGTCCAGGAGGGAAGCCGACACGAGCCACGCGCTTCCCTCGCGTGGAGACCTGGAATCAGGCCCCTTGCTCTTGGGTCTCCTCCCCAAGTGACGATGGCGATTTAACCGTTATCCCGCGGCGCTGTCAACCCGACTGATCCCCCCGTGCGCGACGCTTTCGAACGGACTCGACGAGAGGACTTGATGTTGGGGCGATTCCCGACTCGCGATTTTTTCCGGAGGGCCTGCGAATGCCGTCGGCCTCCGACACGAGTACCACTTCGCCATCCGAAAAAGGGCGGTACAGCGGCCTGCCGATGGGCGCACCCTGCCTGTCTTGAGGTCATGGAGCGGGCGGTCCGATAATCCCCGCGATTCTTGTATTCCCATTCATCTGCGTCGGCGCCGACGATTTGCGCAGCTCGCCTCGCCAGGTATGCTGCTGTTAGTTTCGCGCGGCAGGTCTATTCCTCCGCGTCGAGATGCAGGGCCTTGCGAGTGCTTGCCCGCGTGACGTTACAGTGGAGGGGCCGAGTCGTGGAGCACAGCTTTCGCGGGGTGTATTTCATCCACTTGCTTTATGCTGCCTCAAGTTCTGAGGCCGATCGGGCCGATGGATCATGATACGGTGTTACTCGCGCGCGAGGGACGGCCAGGGGTCAGAGTCGCAACACGGCGGAGAATCCAATAATGGTCTTACGGCTGGGACGGATCATCGGCGACGTTTCCGTTCGCGGACTCGGTTGCTTCCTGGCGCTGATGTGCGGCTCGATGGGGGCCGGCGAGGCGCAGGGCCAATCGCCCGCATCTTTGATCACACTCGACCAGTTGCTCCGGATGAGCCCCGCGGAGCTGGAGACGCTGTACCGACAGGGAGTTGCCGCGGCGATCCCGGAGGGCCGTGTTCGGGGGACGGCCTTGCTCGCACCCGGGACCCGACGCACCCGGGCCCTCGCCATGGGCACGCGGTTGGTCTGGCAGGGAAAGATCATCGAGCCTGGCCAGTCCACGGCCGTCAACCGCTTCTTCGGGCTGCGGATCATCCGGGGACAGCTCTATCAGGGGCCGAGCTGGCTCGATGGAGCACCCGCGCTCGTGCTTGACTACAGCCAGACCTCGCGCATCTACGCCAATAATCGCGATGAGATCCGACAGGTCGCCCCCGGATTATTCCTCGGCCTGATGTACGACCGCACGACCTCTCCCCCCGGTCTCTCGATGTACTTCGCGCTGCGGTCGTCGGAGTAAGGCACGCTCGGCTTGTCGCGGGGATCTTTCTCAGGGGTTGAAGCGATCGGGGGTCAATGGGCCGAGCGTCATCCGCGACAGGGCCGCGCGCATCCGCTTGAGCCGGATACGCGAGGCGTCCGATGCCGCGAGGTTGCGCTGTTCGCGGGGATCGTCACGGAGGTGATAGAGTTCCTCGAGCGCCTCGCCTGCGCGGCGGATGTAGCTCCATCCGTCCTCCGTCAGCGCGGCCAGGGGCCAGGGGCGTCTGGACGAGTGCGAGCCTCCGCCATCGAGCGTCTCATTGGGGACGAGCTCGGCCAGCGCGCCTTCCCCGGAACCGGCTTCGCCCGACGGACGCCAGGCCAGGGCCATCGAGGTGCCGGGAAAGGGCGAGTCGTCGCCAAGGCCCGCGATGTCGACGATCGTCGCGGCGACGTTGCGGAGGCTGGCCGTCTCCGCGACGACCGGCTTGATCCGCGTGCCCGGCGGAGGGACGACCACGAGCGGGACGTGCAGCTCGGTCTGATACAAGCTCGATCCGTGGAGGAACACCCCGGCATGTTCACCGAAGCTCTCGCCGTGGTCCGAGACGAGGATGACCCAGGTCCGGTCGAGGGTCCTTCGGCGATCGAGTTCGTCGAACAGCCGGCCGATCTGTTCGTCGATCGACGCGACGCAATCGTCATAGGCGTTGAAGACGAACGAGAGCTCCTGCGGCGAGATCCGGCTCTTGTCCATGGTCCACCAGTCCTGGATCAGCCGATACTCTCGCTCGTCGCTCGGCTTGACGCCGAAGCGGTGGACCCGCCGCGGCGAGAGCTGATAGGGGGTGTGGGCATCGCAATAATTCAGGAAGGCGAAGAACGGCCGATCCGGCTGGGGACGATACGCCAGCCAATCGAGGAACTCCCGGTTGACCACGCCGGCCTCCTTGCGGTCGGTCTCGAAACGCTCCCGGATGCGTTTCACGCCGGCCCTCAGCCAGTCGAGCTCCAGGGCATTGTCCAGTACGTCGCTGATCGCCTGCAATCCCTCGAGAGACCTCTGCACGATCACTGCCATCTTGAACGGCGAGAGCTCGTGGAAGATGTAGTCGCGATAGGCGGTGAAGCCGCGGCCCAACCCCGAGTCGGATGCGCAATAGATCATATTGGCGATGAAGCCCGCCGTGGCGTACCCCCGCGCACCGAGGTACTCGGCCACTGTCGGCGATGCCGCGTCGAGAGGCGTCCGCCAGCCGACCGACAGCTCGTGAGGCCATCGACCGGTGAACATGCTCGCGTGGGATGGGAGGGTCCATGAAGAGGTCGAGTGCGCGGCGTCGAACCGGCTGCCGCGTCGGGCCAGCTCGTCGATCGCGGAGCTTGTCGGGCGGTCGTAGCCATAGAGGTCGAGGTGGTCGGCGGCGACGGTATCCATCACGATCAGGAGGACGTTCGGGGCGCCTGTCGGAATCGAACGCCCTTGCTCGCTCCATCGCCGGACCCGATCGGCCGCCCAGGGGAGGGTCGCGAGGATCGCGAGGGCACCGGCGAGAATCGGAGCGCTGAAGAGGACAACGCGCCGGAAGGTTGGCCCGCATCGCTCCAGGTTAGGGACCAGGCGGGCCGATAATCCCAGGGCCACGAGGAGCCACGCCAGGCCGTAGACCTGCGGGAAGGCCACGAGGAGCGTGGGCAGCAAAGTGAATGTGCAGAGCGTACGCGAGACCGCCCATCGACCGACGTCGGGCCGGACGATGACGACCAGACATCCGACCATGCCGACGAGCAGGAGGATCAGCAGGTCGGTCAGGGGGACCAGCCAGATGAAATGACGGCTCATGCCTAGCAGGTGGTTCATGTCGAAGAACCGCTTGCGCAGGACGACCGTCGCGACTTCGAGCAGGCCCGCGAGCGTCCCGCACCAGGCAGCCAGGCCCAGTAGCGAGGCGGGGCCGATCCGGTCGGGGCGTTGATTCGGAGGCGCGGGCTGGCCTGCGATTGCATAGCGGGATAATAATAAAGGAGAGATCATTGGTAGCGGGCTTCGTGGATCGGGGAGGCTCGTGAAGCCGCGGATCGCGGGGATCTTCTCGGATCGATCCGACGGCATGGACTTCATCATAGTGGCCGGCCCGAAGCACGATCAAGCGAAGGACCGGAGCGGAAGGAACTCCCGATGTCGCGGCTGAGGGTCCGATGGGCCGCGGTCATCGCGGCGGCCATCACCATCACGGGACTATCCTGGTGCGGCTGGCGATGGTGGAACGTGCGGCGAAACCGGGACGCCATGGCGCGAATCGAAGATGCCATGCAAAACGGTCGGCACGCCGTTGCGGCTCGCGACCTATCGGCGCTGCTGGACCGGAGCCCCGATTCGGACCGAGCTAACTACCTGCTGGGCATGTGCGAGAAGGCGCGCGGACGGACGCGCGAGGCGGACACGGTCTGGGCCCGGATACCTCCGGACGCGCCCTTCGGCAGCCGAGCGGTCTCGAGCCGGATGGATCTGCTCATCGAGCGCGGGCGGCTGGCCGACGCCGAGCAACTGATCGAGCAAGTGACCGATGGCCGTGGGTCCGAGAGATCGGCACTGCGGATGTTGCTGATTCCGATCTTCGTCCAGGAAGGCCGCGTCGAGGAAGCCGAGCGTCTGATCGAGTCGCGGTGGCGGAACCTTGATGCGAAGGGCGAAGGGGCGTCCGAGCAGGCCATCAACCTGGCACGGCTGCACATGGATCTGCGCTGGAATCCTCCGCCGATCGACTCGATCCGCGCGTACCTCGATCAGGCCGGCGGGCTCGTTCCCGACGACGACCGGATCTGGCTGGGGCGGGCGCACCTGGCCATTCGCGTCGGGTTGTACGATGAGGCGGCGCGATGGATCGACGCCTGCCTCCGGCGCCGACCGGATGATCGACCCGTCTGGCGCGCGCGGCTGGACTGGGCGGTGAGAACGAATCGACTCGCCGACGCGCGGACCGCCATGAAGCACCTGCCTGCCGACCAGGCGACACCGGTGGAGGTCCACCGCCTGTCGGCCTGGCTGGCGTCGGCGTGCGGAGACACCGGAAGGGAGCGTCGCGAACTGGCCGCCCTCACCGCTGTGGCCCCAGAGGACTTCCAGGCGCTGGAGCGATTAGAGACCTTGGAGCAGCGAGGAGGGGAGAAGACGGTCGGGGCCGAGCTGCGGCTCAGGAGGGCAGAGATCGAACGCGCCCAGGCCCTATACCGCGAGCTCTATCGGCGCAATCAGCCGGCGCGCGATGCCGAGGAGATGGCCCGACTGGCCGATCGGCTGGGCCATCGCTTCGAAGCAGTCGTCTTCCTGACCTCCGCGATGGCCGACGAGCCGGACCGCGGCGACCTTCGGGAAACCCTCCGTCGTCCCTGGAAGGCCGACCCGGTGCCGGACGATGCGGCCCGAACCCTGTTCGATCGGCTTCCGACTGACTGCGGCGGCGAGTCGTCGACAAAGATCGAGTCGAGTGGTCGTCCTGCCGACCTGTGACGGACGGCCCTCAGAGTCACGCTCGCGGTCCTGGTCACCGATGCTTGGCCGCGGATCTGGCGGCCTTCTTGAGCGCCGCCTTCTCGGCGCGGTCGGCCAATCTCTTGGCGTTCTTGGCCTCCCACTCCCTGACCTCGGCCGGCAGATGGGGGTCCTCGGTGCGCGGGATCGCCGCCGCGGAAGTTCCGCTGATCCCGCCTCCGCAGCCGGTCACCTGGATCGAGAGGACAAAGACCCCGAACAGTAGAGCAAATCTCTTCATCAGAACTCCTTGATGGGAAGTGCGGGCAGGGCAAACGCAGGCGAGTGCAGGGGGGGTGGCCCGGCCTTGCCCGTGGCGAGGCCGGTAACGACCGGCGGGGGCTCAATAGGAATCCGAGCTGATCACTTCACCGATGTTGCGGCTGCCGAGTGCCCACCAGGTATTTGGCGCGACGGTGTTCTTGATGAAGTGGACCGAGCCGTCGGCGAAGCCCACGTTCACGCCGCCGGGGTGCGAGCTGCTGGGAGGTGCGCTACCCGTGGCGGTGACGTAGTAGCCAGGCCAGGTCCCGTTACCGTCCGTGGGGTCCGAGGTATTCGTGCAGTTGATCTGATTGGGCGTGCCGAAGTGATTGTACGACTGCCACACCAACCAGTCCGGAAAGCCGCCGGCCCACACCTCGCCGTTGCCGCAATAGCGGATGCCCGTGGTTCCCGGTGCACTGGAACACGCCTTGTACATGGTCAGGGCGCCGACCTGTCCCGAGCCCAGGGGCGCCCCGGTCGGGCTGTGGATGGCGCATCGGGGGGCATTACTGCCGGCGGCCGCGACGGTTTGCGGATAGGTGCCCGCGATCCCCATCATCCGCTCGCTGATCAGGCCGGTGTTGGAGGTACCGTCGGTGATCGAGGCGATCTTGACGGGAGCCCAGGTCGAGTTCCCGTAGAGGTTGAGGCCCGCCGAGTTACTCGCGAGGTTGAGCGCCGTGCCGATCATCCAGTTGTTGGCGGGTATGATCGTCCCGCTCATCATCGAGATCACACCGGGGCCGCCGTAGTTGCCCATGTAGTTAGTCCGGCCATAATAGGCGGTCCCACTGGGGAATGGGTACTGCGGCGAATTCATGCTCTCCGACGGGCAGATCAGGATGCTGAGGTTCGTGCAGGTCACCGTCGAGTTCGCGTATCCGCCGAACCCGCCACCCATCATGTCGAGGCTGAAGTTGAGGGCATTGAACTGTGGCGCGGCTTCCGTGAACTGGAGCAGCCCGGGGATCCAGCTCGGGGGCAGATCGGACTGCGTGGTCGGGCTGGTGTTCTGCGACTGCATCGGAAAGCACGAGTTGCTGCTCTCGTAGTTCATGCACGCCAGGGCCAGTTGCTTCATGTTATTCGTGCACTGCATCCGCCGAGCCGCCTCGCGGGCCGCCTGGACGGCCGGCAGCAAGAGCGCGATCAGTACGGCGATGATCGCGATCACCACCAGGAGTTCGATCAGCGTGAAGGCTCGGCTCGACTTAAGGCGAGGACACATCATTCGGGACTCCTTCCGGAGGTGTGACAAGAGAAAAGTCGCAGATAGCTCGGCGTCTCGTCCTCGACCGTTGTGGCCAGGACCGGCGACTGATCGAATCGACCTGCCGGTTAGCGATTCCCATCGCCCGAAGACAGGAACGCACTCGATGCGCGCAGGTGCATCGGCGACAGGACCTTCGACCAGACAGACCTCGGGCTTAGCAGAGCCGATCAGGCGGGCAGGGTTCTCACAAACGTCCGATCGCAGGCGCGGAATGAACCCGAGCGATCGGGAGGAAAGCCACCAACTAATAACTTAATAGTATGCGGCAGGGCACGAGCATTCAAGCCTGATTTTAAGTGCAGCTTCTCAGGTTCTCAGGACTGTAATCGCTTTCGCTTTGGTCAATGCTCGGAGCGGCGCTGTCGGAACCGATCGGGGGAAATGGAGCGGCGGGGAGTTGCTGTGGTAGCCGGGCGGGCGGAATGCGAGGTTTTTATGTCGACTAACGTGGTGGAACGTGAGTTATCGGGACGCAGGATTGCTCTGCGTTGTTGTGAGATGAATTCTCTAACTGAGGGATTCAGTACGCCGTTCTCGACGAGGTCGGCAAGCCGTCTCCAGCGACCATCGTACCCGGCAGGCGTGGGCGAGGCTGGCCATTTGGGTCGCGTCGCTCGATGAGTGCGGCGATGACGGACGGCCCGGTCGCGCACGTCCGCCGCGCAATGGTTTGACGCTCGGGCTGTTCGCCGACGCGACGACTGTCAGCATTCTCGACATGGGTATCGCATAACATGATCTCGTCGTCCACCTGCTCCCGTGTCGCAGTCGGTGGGATTCCGACATGGGTTATGTCATCATGGTTGCTTGGACGCCGGCTTGCGACTCTTCCCAGCCTTCGACTTTTCGGCGCGGTCGGCCAATCTCTTGGCGTTCTTGGCTTCGTACTCCCTGACTTCGGCCGGCAACTGGGGATCCTCGGTGCGTGAGACCGATGTTGAGGAGCTGCTGCCCCCGTCGCCGCAGCCGGTAACCTGGATCGAGAGTACAAGCACGCCAAACAGTAGAGCAATTCGCTTCATCGGAACTCCTGGGTGGGATCTGCGGGCAGGAAAAAAGCAGGCGAGGGGAGGATGGGTGGCCCGGCCTCGTCCGTTGGGAGGCCGGTACCGACCCGGCTCGGAGAGCTCAGTACGCATCCGAGCTGATGACCTCACCGCCGTTGCGGCTGCCGAGGGCCCACCAGGTATTGGGCGCGACGGTGCTCTTGATGAAGTGGACCGAGCCGTCAGAAAAGGCCACGTTCACGCCGCCGGGATGCTGGCTGCTGGGCGGTGCGCTACCGATCGCCGTGACGTAGTAGCCCGCCCAGATCGCGTTGTGGTCGGTCGGGTCCGAAGTATTCGTGCAGTTGATCTGGTTGGGCGTGCCGAAGTGATTGTACGACTGCCAGACCAGGTAGTCGGGGAAGGCCCCGGCCCACAGTTCGGCGCTGCCGCAGAAACGGATGCCCGTGGTCCCCGCCGCATTGGCGCAGGACTGATACATAGCCAGCGCGCCGGCCGGTCCTGAGCCCAGGGCCGCCCCGGTCGGGCTGTGGATAGAGCAGCGGGTGGCGTTACTGCCCGCGGCCGATACGTTCGCCGGATACTTGCCGCCAATCCCCATCATTCGCTCGCTGATCAGGCCGGTGTTGGAAGTGCCGTCGGTGATCGAGGCGATCCTCACGGGCGCCCAGCTCGAATTCGAGTAGAGGTTGAGGCCCGCCGTGTTATTGGTGAGGTTCATCGCCGTGCCGATCATCCAGTTATTGGCGGGGATGATCGTTCCGCTCATGAGCGAGATCACGCCGGGACCGCCGTAGTTGCCCATGTAATTGGTCCGGCCGTAGTAGGTCGTCCCGGTGGGGAATGCATACTGCCCCACATTCAGGCTTTCCGAGGGGCAAATCAGGATGTTGATGCTCGAACAGGTCACCGTCGAGTTCGCGTATCCGCCGAACCCGCCACCGATGATATCGAGGCTGAAGTTGAGGGCATTGAATTGCGGCGCGGCCTCCGTGAACTGGAGCAGCCCCGGGATCCAACTCGGGACGACGTCGACCTGGGTGGTCGGACTGGCGTTCTGCGACTGCATCGGGAAACACGAGTTACTGCTCTCGTAGTTCATGCACGCCAGGGCCAGTTGCTTCAAGTTGTTGGTGCACTGCATCCGCCGAGCCGCCTCGCGGGCCGCCTGGACGGCCGGCAGCAACAGCGCGATCAGTACGGCGATGATCGCGATCACCACCAGGAGCTCGATCAATGTGAATCCATCTCGATTCGTCGATTGACGACAACGACTTCGAATGTGCATGGGACCTCCCACGAGAATAGAGGTTGGGGAATCTGCGGAGAAAATGGGCGCAAATACCCAGCAGGAGCCGGCACCGGCCAGCTCAAGGGGTGGACCGATCGAGTACGATCCGCATGGGCAGGGAGGGAGGAGGGTTACCCATGGATCGAATGAAAATTCTACATGTCAACTCCGACGATCGGATGACACTTGGCGGAGTGCGGCTCGGTGCATCGCGAACGACGCGAGCTAAAGGTCGGGAATTTCACGCCCGAACGGCAGGGACTGACCATCCCGGGCGAGAGTTCATAGCTCGAAACCATCAATAATATAGCACGATGGACTCAGTGCTTGCAAGCCCATCGACGTACTTTCTATTAAGAAGCGTAAAGGATGCGAGGACGGATCCGAGCCGAAAAAGCCGGGTCTTTCGCTCGGCAGGGCTCATTTCAAGGCGGCGGCGGCGCCGACGATGTCCGCCAGCTCGCGGGTGATCTGGCTTTGCCGGGCGCGGTTGTACTGTCGCGTGAGCGACTTGACGAGGTCGTCGGCGTTCTTGGTAGCCCCGCCCATGGCCACCATCCGCGCGATCTGCTCGCTGACGGCGGCATCGAGGAAGCACTTGAACAGGCGGACCTTGAAGGAGACGGGGACGATCTCCTCGAGGATGCTACGGGGGTCGGGCAGGAACTCGTAGGGGACAGGTTCCCCTTTCCGCACGGGCGTCGAGGACTCGGCGGCCGACGGCTTGGACTTGCGAACCGATTCCGTCGCCTTGCCGAGATCGGCCGTGACGATCGGCAGGAGCGTCTGCACCGTGGCCACTTGCCGCGACGAGGAGACGAACTGCGTGTAGGCGACGTCCAGCCGATCGATAGACCCCTGGACGTAGAGCTTGATGTACTTGTTGGCCAGCGCCTCGACCTCCTCATATTGAGGACGGTCCTCGAACTGGGTATACGTCGCCTCGGTCGGGACCTTCCGGAACCGGAAGAAATTGATGCCGCGCTTGCCGGCGACTTCCAGGGTTGTCTCGGTCCCCTCGGTCTGGTTTTCGATCAGCCGGCCGTTGGCCGCCCGCAGGACGTTGCCATTGTAGGCACCGGCGAGACCGCGATTACTGGTCAAGACCAGTAGCAACGACTTGCGGATCGGATCCCGACGCACCAGCAGCGGGTGTGTGACCTCCTTCGACATCTCGCCGAGGTGGGCGACGATCTCAGCAATCTTGCGAGTGAATGCCTCGGCCTCGGTCGCTCGGTTCAGGGCCTTACGGAACCGATTCGTGGCGATCAGCTCCATCGTCCGCGTGATCTTGCGGATGTTCTCGATCGACTTGCGCCGTTTGATGATCGCTCGGGCTTTGGCCATGTTTCTCGCTCTGGTTTGGTGGCGAATTGCGGGCGGCGAGTTGCGAGTTCCACGGGACAAATCGCCCTGTGGCTCAACCGTCTCGATTTCCACCCGACACTTGCCACTCCGATGCCACTCGCTACTCCAGCTACTCCGAAGTCGCTAGTGAGCGGCGCGTGAGGACTTGAATTCGGTGATGGCCGCCCGGAGGTCGGCCTCGATCTGGGAGGTCATCTTCTTCTCGCGTTCCAGGGCTGCGCGGAGCTGGGTTTTCTGCTCGCGAATGAAGGTGAGGAAGTCGGATTCCCACTTCTGGACCGATCGGACGGGCACATCATCGAGATAGCCTTCGATGCCCGCGAACAAGCTCATCACCTGATCGATGGCGCTGAGCGGCTGGTACTGGGGCTGCTTGAGCAGCTCGACCATGCGGTAACCGCGATCGAGCTGACGCTGAGTGGCCTTGTCGAGCTCGGTGCCGAGCTGGGCGAAGGCTTCGAGCTCGCGGAAGGCCGCGAGGTCGAGTCGCAGGCCGCCGGCGACTTTCTTCATGGCGGGGATCTGGGCCTTGCCGCCGACGCGCGAGACGCTGATGCCGACGTCGATGGCCGGACGGACGCCCGCGAAGAAGAGGTCGGGGACGAGATAGATCTGGCCGTCGGTGATGGAGATCACGTTGGTGGGGATATAGGCGGAGACTTCGCCTTCGAGCGTCTCGATGATCGGCAGTGCGGTCATCGACCCGCCGGAGAGGGTCGTCTTGACGACCTTGTGCCCCTCGGGATAGTGCTCCTTGAGGGCGTGGTTGGCCTCTTCGAGTCCGGGGACGCCGAGGTAGGTCTTCTTGTCGACGCCCATGTCGTCGGTGACGTGGTCGGTCGGTGCATCGGCCGGGAGGATCACGTAGTGATTGGCCAGCTTGGCCGATCGCTCGAGCAACCGGGAGTGCGCGTAGAAGATATCGCCGGGGAACGCCTCGCGTCCTGGGGGCCGGCGGAGCAGCAGCGAGACCTCGCGATAGGCGACGGCCTGCTTGGAGAGGTCGTCGTAGATGACGAGGGTCGGCTTGCCCTGCTCGTACATGAAGTACTCGGCCATGGCGCAGCCGGCATACGGGGCGATGTACTGCATCGGGGCCGGGTCGCTGGCGCCGGCGGCGACCACAATCGTGTAGTCGAGTGCCCCATGACGACGGAGGACGTCGACCAGCGCGGCCGTGGTCGACTCCTTCTGGGCGACCGCAACGTAGATGCAGATGACGCCGGTCCCCTTCTGATTGAGGATGGCGTCGATGGCGATGGCCGTCTTGCCGGTCTTGCGATCGCCGATGATCAGCTCGCGCTGACCGCGTCCGATCGGGATCATGGTGTCTATCGACTTGATCCCGGTCTGGAGGGGTTCGTCCACCGGCTGCCTCTCGGCGATGCCCGGGGCCGGCGATTCCAGTGCCCAGGTCTTGGCGGACGCGACCGGGCCCAGATCGTCCATCGGTTCGCCCAGGCCGTTGACGACGCGACCGATGAGCGCCTCGCCCACCGGGACCTGGAGCAGGGCGCCGGTCGCCGTGACCGTGTCGCCCTCCTCGATCCGGGTGTAGTCGCCCAGGATCATGACGCCCACGGACGACTCTTCGAGGTTCAGCGCGATCCCCTTGACGCCGTTCTCGAACGACACCATCTCGCCGGCCATTAACCCGGAGAGTCCGTAGACGCGCGCGATGCCGTCCCCGACCTCGAGGACCTGGCCGATCTCGCTTTGGGTGACCTCGGGGGAGAACTGCTCGATCTCACGCTGGATGACTGAACTGATCTCGTCGGCTCTGAATTTCATGCGTCTTCCCTTCGATCAGTCGATGGCGAAGCTGTGCGAGTCGGCTCTTGACCGACGCGTCGTAAAGGGTATCTCCGACCTGGACGACCAAGCCGCCGATCAATGCGGGGTCGGTCGACACATTCAGGATCGGGGTGCCGCCGACCAGGCGTGCGAGCCGGTCGCGGAGGGATTGCAACTGTGCCTCGTCGAGCGGTACGGCCGACCGGACCTTGACCGGGATCCGCCGGTTGCGACGATCCCAGATCGCCTGGGCCTCCCGATGGACGGCCCGGAGCAGGTCGAGTCGGCTGTGGCGGTTCAGGACGCGGAGGAATCGGAGGACCAGGCCGGAGGCTCGGCCGTCGAAGAGCGCGAGCAGCATGCGATCCTTCTCGGCGGTCGGCACCCGGGCCGAGCTCAGGATCTCGGCGAATCGAGGGAACGGTTTGAGGACGTCCGCCTCGATCTCGGCGATCTCCTCGAGAGCCGGTCCGGCACCGCCTTCCTTTTCGGCGGCGTTCACGAAGGCCTCGGCGTAGCGCCTGGCGACGGCGATCGACTCGTCGTCCAGCGCGGGTTCCCCGGGCTCGGCGGAGGTGGCGGTCATGCGGCGTGCCCCTCCTGTCCGCTCGTCCCGGCGGGCAGTTCCTGGATCGCCGCGGAGAGAAGGCGGCCATGATCGTCGTCGCTGAGCTGCTTGGACAGCACGCGACCGGCGACCGAGACGGCCATCTCGGCCGTCTTCTGCCAGATCTCTCCCAGGGCCTGGTCTCGTGCCGACGCGATATCGCGCTGGGCCCGCTGCCGGGCGGCGTCGGACTCCTCCTGCGCCTGCTTGACGATCTGGTCGGCCGTTGCCTGAGCGTCGACGCGCGCCTTCTCAATCAGCGCCCGGACCTCATCGGCCGCGCGGGCCAACTGCTTGCGATAATCGGCCATCAGGGTCTCGCTCTCATTCCGCGCCCGCTCGGTGTCCTGGAGGACCTTCTCGAGGTGGCTCTCGCGCTTGTGGAGGGCCTCGAGAAGGGGATTCCAGGCGAACTTGCGCAGGAGCAGGAAGAGCCCCACGAACACCACCAGGGTCCAGATCGAGAGGGTCGGCTCCAACTTCAAGGGATCCGGCGCCTCCGCCGAGCTGCCGTGTTCCGCGGCCCCGTGCGCCGTGGACGGGGCGGGAGCCGCGGCATGTCCCTGAGGCGCAGGCCCATGCTCATCCGTCTTGTGAATCTCCTGGGCGGCAAGCCGGTCGCTCGCGAGCGCGAGGAACACAACCGCCACCACCGCAACCTTGTAGGTTGGATTCGATCGTCGCAGCATGATGATCTCTCAGGTCGGGCGGAACGAGTCGATGGACGAGATCTCAATCGTGTGGGCGGACCGTGCCGGGACACGGCCGGCCGCCACGTTCCGGGGCCGGCCGGGCCGCGAGTGCCGGGCCGGTCTGTCCGGGACGGTGGCCGCTATTTGATCAGGATGATCAGCAGGGCGAAGAACGTGACACCCTCGATCAGCGCGGCGGCGATGATCATGGATGTGTTGATGTTGCCGGCGATCTCCGGCTGACGGGCCATGCTCTCCACGGCCGCCTTTGCCAGTCCGCCGATGCCCATCGCCGCGCCGACGATCACCACGCCGGCACCGATCGCCCTCAGGTCGGAGAACCCCGCCGGGCCGGTCTGGGCGTGGGCGGACCCATTGGCGAAGAGGAAGAGGGTCCCGGCCACCATGATCGACTTGATCCACTTCATCTGATTCTTGACTCCTTGGCACACTCTTGAGGAGACACTCATTCGGGGAAGACGCGGCGGAATCGGCCAGGCCCGCCTGTCGAGACGACGCCACGATGGCCCGCCCCTCGTCACACTTATCGATTTCGATCGGCCGCCGTGACCCCGTCGTGGTCTGGTCCGACCGCACTCGCCCGGCCGATCTGGACTGACACGGCCATCGAATCGACGTCCACCTAGTGGGGATGGATCGCGGATCCGATGAACAATGCGGACAAAAACGTAAAGATATAGGCTTGCAAGAACGCGACGAACAGTTCCAGCACGCTCAGCAGGATCACGCCGGTGATGCTGGCGGGGACCACGAGCCATACCAGCGCGGAGCTCCAGGTGAGCAGGATGAATCCGAGGATGACCGAGAGCACCACGTGCCCGGCGAACATGTTGGCGAATAGACGCACGCTCAGGACGATGTGGCGGATCAGGAGTCCGGCGATCTCGATCACGAACATCAGCAACCAGAGGGGGGGCCGCAGCCAGCCCGGCACCTCGAGGTGGGGCACCAGGCCCACCCAGAAGCCGGTGACCCCCATCTCGCGCATCCCGGCCATCGTCACCGTCACCAGCGTCATGACGGCAAGCACCGCGGTGACATTGATATTGCCCGTCGCGGAGGCCCCTCCCGGGATGATCCCGAGGAGGTTGTTGAACAGGATGAAGAAGAAGACCGTCCAGAGATACGGAAGGAAACGGTCGGCGCCGTGGCCGCCGATCGAGGGCCGTGCGACATCGTCGCGTATGAACAGAATCATGGCCTCGAACATGTTCACGAACCAGCCGCGACTCACGTAGGTCCGCGCGATGTGCCGAACCACGGGGACCAGGACCATGAGCATGAGGCAACCGGCGATGATTTCCATCACCATGAAGCGGGTGATCTGGAAATCGCCGATCGAGGGCAGGTGGATGACCTGCTCGAAATTGGGACCGGTGATCCACGGGATCTCGATCGTATCGTGATCGACGACGTGACTCAGTGGGCTCTCTGCGTGTCCGGCCATGATTGTCCACGATCGTCTGACGCGACGAGGGCGGGACGAGACAGCCGTCATACTGTATGGCGGTCGCGTCCGGTTGGATTTCTTGAATGCGTTCCCGTCAGCTCGGCGTCCTCGGCGGGCCCTTCGGCCCTCGCTCATCCCCGGATCGCTTTTCCCGGGACATCGATCCGCCGGCGAGTTCCCGCGACATCCGCATTGTTTGGACCATCCCGGCGACGAACCCGAGCCCTGCACCGGCGATCGTTCCCGCCGGGGTCGTATGTAGCCAGCGATCCGCACCATAACCGAGCAATGCCGGCAGTGCGAACATCAGGCCGATCGTCGTGACCCGAGAGGCCCATTCAATGCCAAGGGCCAGTGGGGACCGAGACTGATGCTGCTTAACCACGCACGACTCCCCGTATCGGACGCTCCTGCTCGAACGGAGTCGGCCGAGACTCTTGCTGCCACCGGCCCGGATCGTCGGTCGGCGAAACTCGGTCCAATCGTCGAGGTACGTCCAGGCGGGGGACGATCTTGTGCGTCCAGTCTACTGGGCAATTCCCCCGTGTCAACTCCTCAGCCCTCCCCGGTTCGAGAAATTTTTCACAAAGTCGAGCACGATGTCTTTTCCAGTTTTTCTCGACGTCCGATCCGCCGGCTCGCGACACCCCGGCGCCTGGGGATGAGAGCCGTCGAGACTGTCCGTTTTCGAACACCGGTTGTGTTCGACGATTGACAGGTCTCGACTCGATATGGTAAGTGATAGCAACGCGAAACGATAGGCAACAGGCCTTAACCACAAGACACGACGTTCCTCGACTTGCCCCGTCCACCCAGTCAGAGGACTCGCCATGATGCCATGCTTCCGTGGAAAGTCCCTGCCGAGCGAGCGATGCCAGGCGGCTTCCAGCCCGAGTCAACGGGTTGAAGGCCGCCTTCGTTGTTTTAAGCCGGTGGTGGTGATCGGGCCCCGACGCTGGGGGATCTCGTAGACGTTGCGTACTCTGGTCAAGCGGCTGCCTGGTGAAGAGTTGCACCTTCCAGTCCGGTATGCATGGAGTCTTCCGGATCGGTCCACTCAGGGATGATTGTCGTATCAAAACACAACCATCTCTCGCGGAGACCGGCGAGGCGAAGCGAGGGGTGATCGGAGTGGTACCGTATGACCGTCGATGCACTCAAGGACTGCAATAAAAGACATCTGGCCCAGATGGCGAAGGAGCAGGGGATCACCGGGTGGCACGCGATGCGAAAGGATCAGTTGATACGGGCGTTGTCGCTCCCTCGCCCCGTCACGGCCGCCGGCAAGGATAAGTCGAACTCGAGGACCAACGGCCATGCCAATCTCAAGGCCCCGGCGGCCGCGGGGTCGCACCAGGCGAATGGCCGCAACGGCGCCCCGGCCGTGACGCAACGCGCGGCGGCCCCGGCCCATAACCTCGATCATGCCTGCCAGAAAGATCGGATCGTGGTCCTGACCCGCGATTCTTATTGGTTGCACGCCTATTGGGAGCTGAGCCGGACCACCCTCGCCCGGGCGCAGGCCGCGCTGGGTCAGGACTGGCATACGGCCCGCCCGATCCTCCGACTCATGGATGTCTCCAGCGAGGATACCACCTCTTCCACGGAGCGTCAGGTCCGCGATATCCCGATCCATGGCGGGGTCAACAATTGGTACATCGACGTGCTCGAGCCGCCGCGATCCTACCGGATCGACATCGGCTATCTCTCCAGGCGGGGCCGGTTCTACATCCTGGCCCGTTCGAATGTCGTGACGACTCCCAAGGCCGGCGTCACGGACCCGCTCAGCGAGAACTGGATCGACGTCCAGAAGCAGTTCGACCGGATCGAGACTCCGGCGACGATCGGCGGAAACTCGAATGGGAATCATCAATCGAACACGGCAATCGACCTTCGCGACCTGTTCGAGGAGCGGCTCCGTCGGCCGATGTGCAGCCTGGCCCTCCAGAATCTCGCGACGGCCGCCTTGCCCTCGCTGGGCCGGGAGTTCCATTTCCAGATCGACGCCGAGTTGATCGTTTATGGCACGACCGAGCCCAACGCGCGGGTCACGCTCCAGGGCGAGCCGGTGCAGCTCCGTTCCGACGGGTCGTTCACCGTCCGCTTCAGCTTGCCCGATTCGCGCCAGATCATCCCCGCGGTCGCTGCGAGTGCCGATGGCATCGAGGAGCGGACAATCGTCCTGGCGGTGGAGCGCAACACGAAGGAGCTCGAACCGATGATCCACGACAATAACGATATATAAATACCTTTGCACGATCCTGCGAAGGCGAGCCTCCCGGCGAGCCGCGATCAGCACGGCGCTCGGCAGGAGCCTCGCCTTCCCGGAATCACTCGATGTCATTCAGGTCGTAGGCCATTGGTCATCGGTCATTGGTAGTTTGCCAAAGGCTCTCCGGCGAGTGTCTTGCGGCGCCAGACTCGGCTTCGCCGTCCGAGGCAGTGAACGACCGGCCGATGACTCACGACCGATGACTGATGACCAAGAGGACGAGAGGACCTATGATTCAAGACATCCGGCCGATCCTGGCCGGCTGGGATTACGAGCCCGAACAAATCCAGGTGCGGATCATCAGTGGTGACGACGGCTCGGAGAAGCTCCAGATGCGCATCGATCTGGGCCTGATCCAGATGGAGGTCGACGGTCGGCCCGATGGGGAGCAGCCCGAGGGCTTCGAATCGCTGCTGGAACTGTACGAGGCCCGAGCACGCCAGTCCCTCGCCATCGGCGAGCGGTTCACGCTCAAGCCCGACGACTGCGCGCGACTGATGCGCGAGGGGCTCCAGTACTATCATCGATACGTCTCGGCCTTCCAGATCGAGCGATACGACCTGGTGGCACGGGATACGGCGCGGAACCTCCGGCTCTTCTCGTTCGTGGCCAAGCATGCCGCCCGCCAGCGCGACCGGATGGAGTTCGAGCAATATCGCCCTTACGTCGAGCTGATGCGCACACGCGCCAGGGCCAACCAGGCCCTCCGCCAGGAGGATTATTCCACCGCGCTGGCTTGCATCGACGAAGGGATCGAGGCCATCCGCCGCTTCCTCGCGGAATACAAGGAGGAGGAGCGCGAGGCCGAGTGCCCCGAACTCCGGTTCCTGCAGCAATGGCGCCGGGAGGTTGACGGCGGGCGGCCGGTCGGACCCCTGGAACGGCTGGAAGAGCAGCTCCAGGTCTCCGTGACCCTGGAGGATTTCGAGGAAGCGGCGAGGATTCGCGACCAGATCCGGAGGCTTCGTGCGGGCGATCCCCGAGAGCCCCGGAAACTGGGCTCTTCCTGATCCTTCGAGCCCGTGCTCCGGTCCGATCGATTCTCCCGGGGTTTCACTTGATCCCCGGCCGAGGCGCGGGTAGATTGAACCTGTCTGGTTCATCCAGGCGCAGCCTCTGCCATGTTCGATCCGGGGTGATCCTTTTGGCGAACCAACATTAAACCCGTAGGGAACCGACATCGATTCTCTAGAACTGCTTGCCAGTCTCTCGAGCGTCTGAGGTGCCCACATGAACTGCGGGTTCTCAAAAGCACCCTGCCGGCATTGCGGTGGAGGTTTGTTCTGCCCGTGTCTTGCCTCGCGCGTCGAGGCTAGTCACGGGCATTCTTGTTTGATGTTCTTAATTGCGCGTTTCCGGGTTGCCCGCCGGGCCTGACGCGAAAAACTCCGGTTCCTCCGAGGCCCTTCTTCGACGATGTCTCAGCCGATCGAGCGCCCTGGAGAGATGGTCATCCGGAAGAGACGATTGCGTCGGGCGATGCGCTCGAGGATCGCGTCGCTGCGCCCCGAGCATCGTCGGGAGCAAGAGAGGGATCTCGTCGTGCGGTTCCCCGACCTGCCGGGATGGGCGAGTGCCGAGACCGTCATGCTCTATGTGTCGGCCTTCCCCGAGGAGGTGAAGACCGATAAATTCTGGGCCCTGGCCTATGGGGCCGGCAAGCGGGTTGTCTGCCCGAGAGTGGATCGCGCCGCCCGGCGATTGCGGTTGTACCCGGTCGAGGATCCCCAGAGGGAGTTGCGTCCCGGAGTGCTGGGGATTCCCGAACCGCGCGACGACCTGCCCGAGGTTGCTCCCAGATCGATCGACTGGGTCCTCGTCCCCGGTCTTGCGTTCAGCCAGCAGGGTTATCGACTTGGACGAGGGGCCGGGCATTACGACCGCCTGATGCCGCTCCTACGGTCCGATGCCCTCTGCTGGGCGGTCTGCCTGTCCTGCCAGTTGGTCCGTCGGCTACCCATCGAGCCCCACGACATGCCCCTGGATGGGGTTTGCACCCCCGATCGCCTCATTCGAGGCGTTCGGGGGGAGTTTGATGGAACGTCCGGTCCGCCGGATATCTTGCCGCGCTGAGGTCGATCTCGATCAATCGGCGCGGACCTCGATGAGCGGGGGCTGGTCATAGGCCCGGAAGTGGGCGGGTAACGCATTCGATGCCGTATCGCCTTCGTGCAGGACCACGCGGTATCCGAATCGCATCGATTGCCTGGCCGGCACGGTGTGGTCCCCCTTCTGGGATTGTTTGTTGAAATCGTGCCAGCCGAACGGATTGGCCGCGAACAGGCCGTAGTCCCGGACGTGCCAGGTCGTGGGGAACCGGAAGCTGCGGGGATGGTTGAGGATTGCGATCCCGACCGTCTTGCCCGCGACCGGCCCGACATAATCGACCCAGGGTGAGGGTTGTCCCCATGCCTTGAGGTCGGTCAATCCCTCGGCGTTGGTGATCCGACCGCCGGTCTTGCGCTTGACGTCCATCGAGGAGGCCACGCGCAGGCCGAACATCCCCTCCTTGGTGTCTCCGAAGGTCACGGGAGAGTCCGTCGCGTCGACCTGGATTTCGAAGTCGATGATCCTCGCGCCTCTGGTTCGGTAGAAGGTTACGGTCCGGCGATCTTCGCAGAACTTGCGATCGCCGGGCGCGATCCATTCGTTTCGAGTCCAGAGCCGCCCCAGAACAGGCCCTTCGACGACGATCTTGCGGTCGATTTCCCGGATCTTTCCGGTACCCGGTCCCTCGGACCAGAAATCGACGCCGTTGACCTTGCCGAAGGTGAACCAGCACGATTGCTGGTGGGGATGATCGTTGTCCTCGCCGGGGACCTTCTCCATGGGGAAGGCTCGGGTGTAAGGTTCCCCGGATGGGCCGATGATGGGGAAGAAGATCGGCTTGTTGCCGACGTCGATGCGATAGGCCGAGAGGAGCTTCTCGTCGAACATCACCCGCAGATTCCGGCCGTCGGGCCGGAGGTGGATTCCGTGGGAATCGGGAGGATTCGCGGCCTGCTGGGCCTTGAGGGTGTAAGAGAAGGGCTTGGCCGCGGGGACGCGGGGGAAGATCGTCGCGAGCCAGAGTCGCCCTCCATCGCGGAAGACGGAGGCTGCGATCGCATCGCCCGGAGTGCCGGCTTCCAGGGAGTAATGCCCCTCGGGGACCGGGGTCCGGATCTCGACGACGACCGGCGTTTCGCCGAGGTCGGTGTCGCCGCCAATGCCGGACAGGTGCCAGGTCTGGTCACGGCCGGCTGCCGAGGAACCGAGGCCGAGGCCGAGAATCACCGCGACGAGAAGACGGCCGCGTGGGAACATCGGTGGTTGCTCCTGCTTTCGTGCCCGGCCACGCCCTGAGAGCAACGGGGTCGGCCAGGCCGAGCGTTCGATGAAGGCGGGTCGGAGGATTCGCGTCATCTTAACGGGGGCTCAAGTGCTAAACCAGACTCGGGCGAGCGGGTTGCATGGCAATCCGTTCGGAACGGCTCCTGGCGCGGACCGAGAACGAAGGCTTTCGGGGATTTTGAGGTTGGCGCCATTTTTGTCGTTGATACGGAAGTGAGCGACTCTTATACTCTTGGTTGAAATGAGCCGGGCTGATGGCGGCTGGTCCGTTTTGCGCCGTGCCGCCCTGCTGGCCGGATCTCATTTCTCGGGGTGAGCAGGAGCCGGGCACTCCGCCGAGGTTTCTTGCCGCCGTGATAGGGTTGTTCCTCCCGTGGAAGTCGGTGGAGAGCCTGTTCCGGGCGATTGCGATGGCGAAGCGGCTTTACGTTGGCAACCTCAAGTACACGGTCACTTCGGCACAGCTCCAGGAATTGTTCGAGCAGTATGGGACGGTCAACACCGCCCAGGTTCTGAGCGACCGCGAGACCGGCAGAAGCCGAGGATTCGGCTTCGTGGAAATGCAAAACGACGATGAGGCTCTCGCGGCGATCGAGAGTCTGGACGGCCAGGATTATGACGGCCGTCGACTGACCGTGAACGAGGCGAGGCCCCGGACTCCGGGCGATGGAGGCGGCGGCTATCGCGGCGGCGGTGGCGGCGGCTATCGTGGTGGAGGAGGCGGTGGAGGTGGAGGAGGCGGCTACGGCGAGTATTGATCGCCTTCAGTCTATCCCATCCTTCCGAGTCTGGATTGGTCGGGCATCGTCCGATCGAGTCTCTCCCTCGAACGGGCGATGGTATGTTTCCGACGCTCGCAAGAGTCGCGTATCCAACAATGGCCGGCCCCGGGTTGCGATCCGCAATCCGGGGTCTTTCACCGCGCGGCGGACGCTTGCTCCAGGGCATGACCCCCGACGGATCCCCTCAAGGAATCTTCCCGGTCGCAACCATGGAATTGCCAGGAACCGAGAGTCCTCGTTCGACGACGCGGCGCGAGTTACTCGATCGAATCGAGGGCGTGCTGGACGAGCGCGTGCGGCCCGGTCTGCGAGCCGATGGCGGGGACATCGTGGTTGTGGGGATCGACGATGATAACATCGTACAGGTTCGGCTGACGGGGGCCTGTCAGGGCTGCTCCTCGGCGATCGTGACGCTGAGCATGAGGGTGGAGTCGACCTTGAAGGCCGCCGTTCCCGAGATTCGTTTCATCGAGGCCGTGCCGTGATGCCGAAAGCGGTTATGCTGCGAGTCGAGCCGCGATGGGAGTGGCCCCGCGCGGCGTACATTCACATTCCGTTCTGCGCCCACAAGTGCGGATACTGCGACTTCGCCTCGCTGGCCGGCGTCGATCATCTGGCCGACCGCTACTTGTCGGCACTCGAGCGCGAGATGGCGAGCGCCCTGGTTTCTCCCCAGGAAGTGGACACGATCTTCGTCGGCGGCGGGACGCCGACTCGGCTGGATGCCCCCCAACTCGATCGGTTGACGGGCATCATCCGGCGATGGCTGATCCGCGCTCCCGGCGCCGAGTGGACCGTCGAGGCGAACCCCGGCACGCTCGACGCCGAGAAGGCCGATATCCTGGCCGGAGCCGGCGTCGATCGCGTGAGCCTGGGTGCGCAGTCCTTCCGGGCCGAGTCGCTCCGGGTCCTGGAGCGTCATCATGGCCGGCCGGAAGTGGAACAGGCCCTCGAGATCGTTCGTCCCCGGTTCCCGCGATGGTCGCTCGATCTGATCTTCGGGGTACCCGGCTCGTCGCTGGATAACTGGCGCGACGACCTGGACATCGCCCTCGGTTTCGGCCCCGAGCATCTCTCCTGCTATGGGCTGGTCTTTGAGAAGGGGACCGCCCTCTGGAAACAACAACAGAGCGGCGAGGTCCGGCCGCTGGAGGAGGAGGTCGAGCGTTCGATGTACGAGGAGACCATCGGGAGGCTCGCCGGGGCCGGGCTGCCCATGTACGAGATCTCGAATTTCGCGCGGCCCGGCCACGAGTCGCGGCACAATCTCGTGTACTGGGCTAATGAGGCTTATTTCGGATTCGGCGTCGGCGCGGCGCGATATGTGCGCGGGGTGCGATCGGTCAATACGCGGGATCTGCCGGGCTACCTCCGGCGTATCGAGTCCGGCGAGCCGGCGACGGGGCCGAGCGAGGAATTGTCCCCCGAGGCTCGGGCGCGCGAGACGGCGATCCTGATGCTCCGGCGCACCCGGGCTGGCATCGATCGGGCCGACTTCCGGCTGCGCACCGGCTATGAGATCGACAGCCTGGCCGGCCCGGCCATCGAACGATTCCGCGCCGAGGGCCACCTCGAAGACGATGGAGATCATCTCCGGCTCAGCTCCGAGGGCCTATTCGTCGCGGACCGGGTGCTTTGCGAATTCCTCTGATGGGGGGATGGCCAGTCGATCGCCCTACAAGAAAGCGATTGTCGTCCTACCGCAACTTGATGAGTTGATTAGCGCGATTGCCGAGGTTGTACACGGCGGCCTGGAAGAGCGCCTTGATGTTGGATCGAGCGGATCGATACGCCTCGTCGAATCCCTCGGCCTTGGTCCAGTCGACGACCTGCTGGATCTGCTTGGCCATCAGGTCGAGCATCTCGTCGATGGTCGCGGCGGCGGGTTCGGCGGGCTCGACGAGGGCGGCGGCCCGGGCCTCGCGGGGGGCGGGGGGGGCCAATTCGTATGCCAGCTCCGTCCTGCCGATGGTCCCGGCGGGTGCGGCCTTGGTCTCCTCCCAGGGCGGGGCGGCGGCGCCCATGCCGCGGCGTCCGCGCTCGACCGCTTCTTCCTCGCCGCCTCCCTCCTTGTTATCGTGAGGGAGCCGCTCGTTGGGATCCTTGGGGAGGCCGGCGGAGGCGTAGAGCTTCCCGTCCGACCCGACGCGCCCGGGGAGATTCGGAATCTGGTGGGACTCGATCAATTGCCGGCGGATCTTGGCCACGAGTTCGCGGCTGACGGCCAGTTCCTCGGCCATGCGGCGATCGGACCAGTCGTGATGCAGCTTGAGCTTGACCTCGACGGCCCGCCGGCGTTCGGCGCGGGTCAGGGGCAACCCGTGGAACAGGTTGACGCTTGCCACGAAGTCGAGGGCATCGGAGAACGTCCCTTCGCGCACCTCGGCGGGGATGGTCCGCTTGCCCAGCATGATCGCGGCGGCATGCCGGTGGAAGCCGTCGGCCAGCAGCAGGCGGCCTTCGACCTCGAAGACCGTGATCGGCGGCAGGCGCTCCCACGAGTCGGCATAGCGCTCGACCGTGAAATCGTCCAGGCGATCACGAAGATTGAGGTTAGGATCGAGGACGAGGTCGTCCAGTGGAAGCTTGCGGATATTCATGGCGGCGCTTCTTTCGTGGTCAATGTGACCGTGCAGCGTCGGGTTGTTCCCAAGTGCCGTCCTGTTGCCCTATGATCGGCCGGGCAGGGCCGGCGGCTGGCGTCGACCTTGACGAGAATGTCGGGCTTCAGGAGGGAGTTGACGAACATGCGGATTGTGGTGACGGGGGCCAGCGGCCGCTTGGGTAGCTATCTGGTCGATCGACTGATCGCCGGGGGGCATCGGGTCTCCGCCTGGAGCGGTACGACGCACGGTGTGCGCGGGGGAATCGAACTGCGGCCGGTCGACCTGACCGACGAGACGCAAGTTGGCAGATGCTTGGATGAAGCCGATCCGGAGGCCGTGATCCACGCGGCGGCTTGGAGCTCGGCCGACGCCATCTTTCGCGACCCGGCGCGCGGGCGGGCCGTCAATGTGGAGGCGACCCGCCGGCTGGCCGACTGGGCGGCGAGCCATGAACGCCGCATCCTGTTCACCTCGACCGACCTGGTCTTCGATGGCGCCAAGTCCTGGTATAGCGAAGAGTATGAGGCCGTGCCGATCCTCGCCTATGGCCGGACCAAGCGCGATGCCGAGCCGTGCGTGCTGGCGGCCCCCCGCAGCATCGTGGCCCGGATCAGCCTGCTTTTCGGGCCAGCCCTCGGCGGGAATCCCGGCTTCTACGACATCGCCCTGGCGGCCCTGGCCCGCGGCGAGACGCGTCGCTTCTTCCGAGACGAATTTCGAACGCCCCTCGATTACCAATCCGCCGCCGAGATCCTCACGCGGCTGATCGAGTCGGATGCGATCGGGATCGTGCATGTCGGCGGCCGCGAGCGTCTCAGCCGTTATGAGCTCATGCGTCGCGTGGCGATCGCCCGGGGGATCGACACCGACCTGATTATCCCCTCCTGCCAGGCTGATGCGTCCTTCCTGGAACCCCGTCCGGCTGACGTCTCGCTCGACACGACCCGTCTGGCATCACTCTGCCCGGATCTCGACCGTCCGGACCTCGATATGGCCCTGGCCGCGATGTAGCCTTGAGCCATGGCACCCACCCGCGAGCCCCCGGCCTCCGTGTGTAACTCTCTTAGGATAAGAACGTTACGCAAAGTCCACCGCCGGGGGGCGTCGCGATTGCCGCGGAATCCCGTATATTTTCTGTGTGCCACCGATGTCATGCGTCAAGGTAGACTACCACTCAAAACAGGCCCTCCCAGAGGAATCGGATCGCATGGGGGCCCCAGGCGGTTTCGTATGTTCGGATCTCCGTCGCGCGAGCATCCACGAGCCCGGCCTCCCGGTCGGGGGAATGTGGTTGCGGGCCATCGGACGTATCCGATGGCGAGCATGCGGAGGTCCGCTTCATAAGGTCGGGCCCTTGAATCGAAGCCTTAGAGGTACAGAATTAGGATGTGAGTGCGTCAAGCGGCCCGTCGCGGACAGGATGCGGGGCTCGATACCTTCGAGCCGTTCTCAACTGTAAGCTTCCGTTAAAATGTGGAGAGTCGGGCCGTATTCTCGGGAAATGTCGCTGATAGAAGTAAGATTGGACGATGTCTCCTCCACAACCTCTAGCAGGGAGTCGACGAAAGACCTATGCAAATCATTCCGTTGCTCGGTAATTCGCTCCCCATGTTTTCATCATCCTCTTTGTGGGCCTACCTCGATCCCGGGATGGGAAGCATGGTTTTCCAGGTTCTCGTGGCGGGACTGTTGAGCAGCTCGTTCTTCCTGAAATCCTGGATGAGATCGTTCCGCGATGGGGTGTGGGTCAAGACTCGGAATTCATGATGACCCACGCTCTCTCCGCCGTCTCCTTCCGCGATCCCGCCGGTTTCGTGTATTGCCAGCAGGGAGACCTACGCCGCCAGGTGAATCTGGTCTACCGAGAGCAGTACGACCATTTGTTGGCCTCCGGGCTCTACGAGGAATTGTCGAGAGACCGGTTACTGGTCCCCCATGAGGAACTCGAGGATGCGGCCTGGGACCCGGTGCTGGCCTACAAGGTCATCCGGCCCGAGCCCGTCGAGTTGATCTCGTACCCCTACGAATGGACGTTCAGCCAGCTCCAGGATGCGGCGCTGACCACGCTCGAGATCCAGCGACGAGCGCTCGGTCGTGGGATGACCCTCAAGGATTGCAGCGTCTACAACGTGCAATTTCAGCGGGGTCGTCCGATCTTCATCGACACGCTCTCTTTCGAGAGGTATCACGAAGGGACCCCATGGGTTGGCTATCGCCAGTTCTGCGAGCATTTCCTCGCACCGTTGGCGCTCATGAGCCTGAAGGATCACCGGCTGAACCAGCTCACTCGCACGAATATCGACGGTATCCCGCTGGATCTGGCGGTACGCCTCCTGCCGACCCGCTCGCGATTCCGTTGGGGATTGCTGATGCACTTGCATCTGCACGCGAGCCTCCAGAAGCGCCATTCCCACGGGGCGGCCCCGCCGACCGGGGCCTCGATGCGGGTCAGCCGCAATGCGGTGTACGGGTTGGTCGATAGTTTGGAGTCGGCAGTCCGCCGGTTGCGGTGGCGGCCATCGGGGGGAGGCTGGGCCTTCTACGATCAGGATCTCCCCTACACTCCGGAGGAATACGAGATCAAGGCGTGCCTCATCCGCGAACTCCTGGAACGGACCAAGGCGGGGACGGCCTGGGACCTCGGCGCCAACACGGGGGCCTTCAGCCGGATCGCCGCGGAGATGGGGATCTCGACGGTCGCCTTCGATTACGATCCGGCCTGTATCGAGCGGATGTACCTGGAGGCAAGGGATCGCGGAGAGACTCGGCTACGGCCCCTTGTGCTCGACCTGTTCAATCCCAGCCCGGGTTCCGGCTGGTGGAACCGCGAGCGGGCCTCGATCTTCGATCGCGGCAGTCCCGACGTGGTCATGGCGCTGGCCCTGATCCACCACCTGGCCTTCACGGGCAACCAACCGCTGGATAACCAGGCGGAGTTCTTCCGATCGCTTGCCCCATGGCTGGTGGTCGAGTTCATCCCCGAGGCCGACCCGCAGGTGCGGTCCCTCTCCACGCGCCGGCTCGGCGCCCACCATCCTTACACCCGAGATGCATTCGAAACATGTTTCGGCAAGCAATTCTCCATCATCCAGGTGGAGCCGGTGACCAAGCTGGGACGGACGCTCTATCTGATGCGACGCCGGGGGGATTGATCCGATCGATCGGGGCCTGGGTCGTCCACCCGTTCCTCCTCGCCGTCTATCCGATCCTCGCGCTGTTCGCCCAGAATGCCCGGGAAGTCCGCGCCGGGGAACTGGCGTCGCTGCTCCTCTATGCGATCCTCGGCGTGACGGCGACCTGGCTGCTCTTCGGTCTGCTGCTGAGGGATATCCGCAAATCTGGCCTGGTTACGTCGCTGGCGGTCCTACTGTTCTTCACATTCGGCCGCGTCAGGGAACCGGCGAACCAGATCGCGGTGTTGCTGAGCAAGCTCTGGGTGACTGTTACGGTCCTGGATCTCGATACCGTGTCGATCGTCATCCCGGAGGTCGTGTTCCTAGGGGCGTTCGCCTCCATGATCGCGGTGTGGTTGAAGGATTCCCGGAAGGCGACCGGGTTCCTGAATGTCTTCGCGATCCTGCTGGCCGCGATGCCGGTCTTCCAGATCCTATGGGTCAAGGCCCCCGCGGCTGCCCCCCCGCAGCCGCGCCAGCCCGTACCATTCGTCCTGGGTTCGCAGCCGGCTGGTCAAGGTCGCCCCGACATCTACTACATCATCCTCGACGGATACGCACGCAGCGACGTGATGAAGTCGCTGTTCGATTACGACAATTCCGGATTCCTCTCGCGGCTGGAGAGCAAAGGTTTCTACGTCACGCGCCGGAGCACCGCCAACTACTGCCAGACCCCGCTCAGTCTGTCCTCGTCGCTCAATGCGAGCTACCTCGATGAATTGGTCAAGGGGCTGGGGAACGACCAGACCGAACTGTCCGACCTGATCGGAAACAACGACGTGGTGGCGAGCCTCCGCCCGTTGGGCTACAAGTTCGTCACCTTCTCGACGGGCTTCGACCCGACCGAGCATCCCGAGGCGGATGTCTACCTTTCTCCTCATCCCTACATCAACGGCTTCGAACGGATGCTGATCGAGATGACTCCGCTCGATCGGATCTGGATCCCCCATCGCTGGAGGGATCAATACACGATGGCACGCCAACGGATCCTCTATCTCCTGGATCACCTCCCGGACGTCGCACGCGATCCCGCCCCGACATTCACCCTGGCCCATATCCTCTGCCCCCATCTCCCGTTCATCTTCGGCGAGAACGGGGAGGACGTCGCTTTACGGAATGTCGGATTTACCCTCGTCGGGAACGATCGCGTGATGGGCCGCTTCCGGGATCCTGAGGCGTTCTGTCGCGCCTACTGGGGTCAGGCGGCATTCATCACCCAGAGGGTCGAGCAGACGATCGATCGCCTGCTGGCCGAATCGCCCCGGCCACCGATCATCATCCTCCAGTCCGACCACGGCTCGGAGTTGTACCTGGACCCGCAAGATGTCCAGCACTCGGACGTGCACGAGCGGATGAGCATCCTCAATGCCTACTACTTTCCCGACCAGAACTACGGCGGCCTCTACCAGGAGATCAGTCCCGTCAATTCGTTCCGGGTCGTCCTGAACACGTTCTTCGGCGCTGAGCTCGACCTGTTGCCCGATAAGAATTATTTCTCAACCTGGGCCGATCCCTACGCATTCATCGATGTCACCGCCTCCGTGCGGTCATTGGAATCGAAAGGCGTGCAAGTCCAATCAGAGTCGAATCCCCCCGATTCGTGAGATTGAGCCACGGTCGAGTTTGATCTGATCCTTAACGCGATCCTGGGCCCCAAGCGGTGTCTCACGGACCTCCGGCATGCCTGCGAGAATACGATCATTCTCCCATGACACCGACCTCACTTTTCTCTTCGGGAAGTCGGTGATCGCGTGGAGCCAATCTCCGAATAAATTCGGCGTTGCTCGCCGGAAGTCTTTCTCATAATAGGAGTTGCGGGAATCGATTGACGGTTCTTCCAGTCCTGTATTGTTAATTTATGTAAAACATTGGGGAACTCGGGCCTGTTCGGAGAAGATATCGCTAATAAGATAAGACTGGAGCAGAATCAGCTGCGGTGTTGATTTCACGGTTGGCGTGGGACGGTATACCGGAAGGGTGATTGAATCTCGGCTTCCCTGCTGAAATCGTGCGGCGGCCGAAGGCACCTTGAGCCCGTGAAGGATGTTGCAAGCTCCCTGGTAGGCCCTTCGAACCGACTTCAAGATTCTCGTGGGGTTGCCATGCTCCTTGTTCGCTGCCTTGCAGCCTTCGGGGGATGAGGGAACGGTGAGTCTCGAGCGCCGTCTTGGATGGCGTGACTTGTTCTTCACAGCGGCAAGTACTATATAATTCATAGTGGCCTGATGAAATTGAGATCGGGACTTCAAAGCGGACTTTTCCCATGCTATTTGCTTATTTCGGGCCGGAAATGCAGTTGCCGCTGACATCGCTCATCGGAGCCATCTCGGGCATAGCCCTGATTGTTGGGGCTGCCCCGATTCGACTGTTCAAGCAGTGGTTCCGGAGAATCAGCGCGGGGAACAGGCAGTTCTAGGACTGGCCATTCCTCGAATGGGGGTGGTCGTTCGGCGGGATACGATCGATCGGGTCTGGGCATCCACAATGCCCGTCCTGCGGAGTCGAGCCGAGGCATCCGGATCTCACACATGTAGCAGCGAGGTGATACAACGGAATGGCTGCTGTTGCAGACCCTGCGCTGGCAACTGCTCGCCCGACTTTAGGGGCATGCGGTAGGGGGATGAGCCCGTTTTCAGTCCTGACGCTGGCGATCTGGTTCGGGCTGGTCGACGGCCTGCTCGAATTGCTGATGCTGGTCATTCGGGTCACGGTGTCCGAGAAGGGCTTCTTCCTCAGGAGTGGCCATTTCGTCTGGATGGTGCCGGTCTCGGAGTTGACGATCTTCGTCGGCTGGGGCTTGTTGGTGGCGGTTATGGCTAGATGGATCCGACCACTGTCCGCTCGTTTGGTCATCGGCAGTTTCGTTTTCATCGCCTGTGTCAGCCAGCTCTTGCTGGTCCGCGGCTTGAATTCCTTGACTTGCGGTCTGCTGGCTGCCGGGATTGCCTTTCGGTCAGCGCCCTGGATCGAGGCCCGCATTGCTCGTCTCGGCCGGCTGATGCGATACGGGACGCCGGTCTTGCTGGCCATCCTGGCCCTGCTCGCGGGCTGGGCAGTCTCTCTTGAGTCGCTTGGCCGGCGCCGGTCGGAGAACCGGCGTTTGGGCCAGATCGACCGGGCTCCGAACATCCTCCTGATCGTCCTGGACACCGTACGGGCCGATCACCTCCGAGTCTACGGGTACGATCGCGACACGACCCCCAATCTTGCGCGGCTGGCGAGTCGTGGAGTCCGGTTCGATCGTGCCCACTCGGCGGCGTCCTGGACGCTCCCTTCTCACGCCACCATGTTGACGGGTCGGTGGCCGCACGAGCTCTCGGTGGGACGACTGGGCTGGCTCGATGCGACTTACCCCACGCTCGCCGAGTTCCTCCGCGACCGCGGCTACTCGACGGGCGGATTCGTGGCCAATCAGTTCTTCTGCGGCCATGAATCCGGACTTTCGCGGGGGTTCGACACGTACCGCGATTTCCCGGTGACCCCGGCCGAAGTCTTTCGCGCATCGAGCCTGGGATGGTTCCTGGCGCAGAGGACCGGTCGCCTTCGGGACGAACTCCGATTCCTCACCGGAGCGGGCTCGCCATCCATCGCACTCGACTTCTCGCGCAAGGATGCCGCGACGATCAATCGTGAGTTCCTGGAATGGCTCTCGCGTTGGGGTGGGGCGCCGTTCTTCGCCTTCTTGAATTACTTCGATGCCCACGATCCGTATCTCACGCCCGAAGGAGGCGTCCGCCCGTTCGAGACCGGATCGAGGTCGCGCGCGGACTTGATGATGCTCCGCGACTGGCAAAAGCTGGATAAGAAAGCTCTCAACCCGTCGCAAATCGCCCTCGCGCGGGATGCCTATGACGACTGCATCGTCTCTCTGGACCGGGAGCTTGGGCGATTGATCGACGAGAGCTGCCGATCGGCACTTGGGCCGGCAGCGAGATCGCGGCGCGGAACAGGGTCGGCGTCAGAAATGTCACCGCATTCGATTGTTCGCTGTAGAGCCCGCGCTCCCGCATCAGCCGCACCAGCGCCGCACGGAACGGGTCGTTGCTCACCTCGCCGATGTCGTTGTTGATCAATTCCGGGAACGGCGTATTGGCGATGCCGAGCTGCAGCCGCCGCGCGTTGTCGGCGCTGGTGATGGCGTCGAGCGGGCGGCTCGTCAGAACGGCGAGGTAGGAAGGCGGATCGACAAACGTGCGCGCCGCGGCATTCATCCAGATGCCGAGCACGCGCTGCTTGCGCCGCGTCCGCAGCGGCTCCCGCGGCCCGGTGATGGTGGCGACGATGTCGTAGGACGCGCGGCGCCCGGCGGCCGCGGCGTCGCGCTCGACCGATCCGAACAGCACCAGTTCCACGCCGGTATAGTTCGACGTGATCATCACGTGATGATTGGTCAGCGAAGCGATGAGGCGTTCCGCCGAAGCCGAGCCGGCATTGACGAGGAGGCCCGCGAGCGCGAGCACCGCCACGCGCGCGTAACTCATGGCCCGCCCCCGATGGCGCGGATCGAGTACAGATCTTCCGGCTGCAGCACGAGCTGCACCGCAAAGCGCAAGCCGACCGCCAGGACCAAGAGACCGAGCAGCAGGCGCAGCCATTCGCCGCGAATGCGCTGCCCGGCATGAGCGCCGAACTGCGCGCCGATGACGCCGCCCACCATCAGGATCAGCGCCAGCACGGCGTCGACCAGGTGATTGGTCGCGGCGTGCAGCACGGTCGCCGCCACCATGGTGAGGAAGGTCAAGACCAGCGAGGTGCCGATCACCGTGACGGTCGGCACCCGCACCAGATAGATGAGCATCGGCACCAGCAGAAAGCCGCCGCCGATGCCCATGATCGCGCCGATGAAGCCGATGATGAAGCCGATCACCAGCACCGGGATCGCGGAAACATAGACTTTCGAGCGCTTGAACCGCAGTTTCAAGGGCAGCCCGTGGAACCAGATATGGCTGCCCGGCCGGCGCAGCTCGGCCGGCTTGCCGTGGCGGGCCCGGATGATCGCGCGGGCGCTCTCGCCGACCAGCAAAACGCCGACAATGCTCAACAGCGTGACGTAGGACAGGCCGATGACGAGGTCGAGCTGATCCTGGGCGCGCAGCCAGGTGAACAGCGCCACGCCACCGGCGCTGCCGATGATGCCGCCACCCAGCAAGGTCAGCGCCAGTGTGACGTCGATAGCGTTGCGCCGCCAATAAGCGATCGCGCCGGAAAACGAGGAGGCCGCCACATGCGTCGTGACGCTGGCCACGGCCACGGCGGGCTGCACGCCGATGAAGATCAGAAGCGGCGTCATCAGGAAGCCGCCGCCGATACCGAACATGCCGGAGATGAACCCGACCGCCAGGCCCATCGCGAGCACAAGAAAGACGTTGACGGGAATGTCGGCGATCGGAAGGAAGATTTGCACGGATCGGCTGCCGGCTGCTTGGGTACGCGGTGTGGACCGTTCTACTCGCGCGCCGCGTCCTGGCATACCGTCCATCGGCGCGTGGCGCGCAGATGTGATCGCTCCGCTCCGTCAGCGACGTTCAGTCGACCTTGGCGGCGTCCGCTGCGGGTGCCTTGGCGGTTCGTGCTTTCGGCTTGGCCGCAGAGGAGCCGTTTGCCGGCAGCTCCCAGGCTGCCGGCGCCTTCACCGTGGTCGCGGCCGCCGGCTGCGGCTGCGGGGTCCAGGTCTCCGCCGCCGACCGCGCGGCCGCCAGCGACTGCTGGTCCAAATGCAAGGCGACCTCGTCGCGTTTTTTGGCGGCGTCCTTGTCGCCGTCTTTGGCGGCCAGATCGAACCACTTGTAGGCTTCCGCGAAATTCTGCTCCACCCCGACGCCGCGCGCGTAAAGGACTGCGAGGTTGTATTGGCTGTCGGTGATGCCGTGATCGGCCGCCTTGCGGAACCAATGCGCCGCCGTGCGATAATCGGCCGCGCCGTCGATGCCTTCGGCATAGAGCACGGCGAGATTGTGCATGGCCTTGCCATGACCTTGATCGGCGGCGGCGCGGTAGAGGTCGCGCGCCGCGATGAGGTCTTTCTTCACCCCGAGGCCTTTTTCATAGAGCCCGCCGAGGCGGAACTGCGCGGGCGCGAGTCCCTTCTTGGCGGCGCGCTCAAACCAGCGCGCGGCTTCCTCGACGTTCGCCGGAACCAGGCGGCCGTCGGCAAAGCGGACGGCAACCTCGTAAGCGGCTGAGGCGTCGCCCGCGAGCGCTGCGGCGCGCAGCGCCGGTCCGCCGATCGCGACCGGCAGCCTGTCGCCGAGCGCCGGCGCCGGGACCGTCGCAGGGGAATGCTGCGGCGAGAGACTCGGCAGCGTGCCGGTGATGTCGGTCGCCGGCGTCGGCGCCCATGCCGCGGCGGATCCATCGGCCGGGGCTCGGTCGGCGGCGGCAGGCATGCTGGCGGCCATGGCGAACGGCGCAGCGGGATCGTTGAGCAGGGACTGCTGCCCGGCTCCACCGCCTGTTGCCGGTGTCGGATTTGCCAGCGGCGGCGCGACCGGATTCTGGGCGGCATCCGCTTTAGGCAATGGCAGCGGCAGCGTCGGCAGATTCGTCGGGTTCGCTTTCGGCACGGGCATGGCGGGAGCCGACGGCCTTTCGACCTGCGGCGGCGCCATCGTGCTTGGGGGCTCGGTTTGCACGTGCGGAGGCTCGGCTTGCGGGTGTGGAGGCGCAGCCGAACCACCATCCTGGAACAGCCGGGAAGCCATATGAAAACAACCAAGGACGATGACGACGACGGCGCCTGCGACGGCCAAGGTGCGCAGGCGCTCGGTCAGCGTCTTCGGCTGAGCGGGACCTTCCGCGCCGGCTTTTTTGCCACCGTCGTTTGGCCCGGCCGCGGCGGCTGCCCGCGCGGCGCGGCGCGCGGCGGCAATGAAATCGGGTTTCCCCGCGCCCGGATCCGGAATCACGGGAGGCTTCGACCCCGCGATGGCTTCCGAAGCGGCGATCCGCTCGGCAGCCGACAGCGGCTGGCGCGCGCGTCCGACAGCCGAGCCCGGCTCCAGCGGATGATCGGGCGGCAGGTCGGGCTCGATGGGCTGCCGCGCCGCCGGCCAAGTCGACGCGGGCTCGGGCTCCGCGGGCGTGGCGCGCACAACGGACGTTGCAGACATCGCAGCCGGTTCGATCGGCGGCGTCGGCGTTTGCTCTTTCGCCGGCAATGGCTCCGCCGGCGCAGACCCTACTTGGCCGCCGCGCATATCGCTTTCGATCATGGCCAGGCGACCGACAACGTGCTCCACGGTGCCATGAACGGCCTCAAGGGAATCTTGAGTGAGGCGCCCTGCTTGTTTGATTTCGGCAATCTCGTGCTCGATCGCCTCGACGGCAGGCGGTTTGGCCTGGCCAACAGCCTCACCCCCGGCGTTGGCGCTGCGCAATTGCTCGATATAGACTAAGAGATCGGCCAGCCCGCGCTCGACGCCTTCGAGCAGGCCAAGGCGCGCGTCGGAGACATCGAGCCGCTTGACCAGCATCGCGATGCGGTCCTCGAGATGGGCGAGCGCGGTGTGATCGGTGTGCGAGAGCTGCACCAATTCGAGCTTCTCGATCAGGCCGGCAAGCAATCGTTCAAGTTCACGAGGGACCGCGTAGCCCGCCGCGGTCGAATTGTTGAGCGCGGTGGCCAACAGATCGATGCGGTTCTCCAGTGCCGAGAGCGCGTGTCCGCTGGCCGCACTGCTGGCGAGTTCGTCGACCTTGGCGGAGAGCACTCGCACGTCTTCCGCGACCTTCGTCAGCGTGTCGTTGGAGGCGACATGGGATACGATGCCGCGCAAGGCGCCGATCGCCGTCTCCAGCTGCTGCAGCGCCGCCGGATCATCCTTGGCGGAAACCACGTCAATCTTCTTCGCCAGCGCCCGCACCGTCTCGTTGAACCCGACCAGGCTTTCGGCGGGGGTCAGCCCGCGCAATGCTTCGCGCACGTCAGCCAATCCGCGTTCGAGGCCGGCAAGCGCCGTGGCGTCGACGCCGGACTGCCGGCCGTGGTCGATGCGCTGGGCCAGAGCCCTGATCTCCATCTCGAGCGATTCGACGGCGCGCTGCGGCAGCGCTTCCGTGAGCGAGCGACCGATCTCCGCAAGCTCGGCACGAAGCCCATTGATCGCTGCTTCGAGGTCGCTTGCCGGCCGCAAGGCCTCGATCCGCGCCGTAAGCTGGCGGAGTTGCTGCTGCAAGCCGCCGAGGTCGAGCGCCGGTGCCGGTGAATTCTCCGATTGCGGGGCCGCATTCCAGGCCGAGACGCTCTCCTCGCGAAGGCGCAAAGGCGGCGGCTGCTCCGTGAAGGCGGTTTCCGCGGCAGGCTCGTCGAACACGTCCTGTCGCGGCAAGATCGGCGGCGGTTGCGGCCGCGTGAACGCGGGCTCCGGAGCGGTTTCAGCTTCAACGAAGCGATCGGTCTCTGCATATACGCTGAAGTCGTCCGGCTGCCGATCCAGGTCAGCGGCAAGGCTGGTCAGGTCGCGCTGACGCGTCTTGCTCGCGGCCGCAGCCTCGCTATCGAGCGCGCGTTGGCGCGCCGTGATTTCGGCTACGGCCTGGTCGAACGACACCTTGCGATTGTCTTGGCGGTTGCTTTGGCGATCGTCTTGCGGCGGGCGGTGGCCGATTTGTTCGTCGAAGCGACCCGGCTCCGGGAGGGAACGAGCGGCCGCTTCGCCGCGGCGCTCCTCGCGATAAGGGCTGCCTTCACGGCGGACCGGCGGCTCGGCCTCTGCCGCGCGATCGCGACCGCGCAGGTTTTCGTCACTGCGCCGGCGCCATTGCCGCTCATCATTGCGCAAGTTCAGTCGCAATTGCTCTTCCGATTCACCACCGGGACCGCGCCAGTCGGCGTCGCGCGCGCGCGCATCGTGGTCCCGCTGCTCGGAGCGGAAGATCGGGTGCCGCCGATCTTCGGCCGGGCGTTCGCGTTCGTGCGTATTGGCGTCAGGGCCCGACGGCTCTCGATCGTCGGAACCGAAGCTCGGGCGCCACTGATCGTCCCAGCGGCGATTCTGACTGGGCCTGGTGGCGTCAGATTGCCGGCGATCCTGTTCCCTCTCGTCGGAGCGGAGGCTCTGGCGCGATTGATCATCCGACCGGCGCTCACGCCAGGAGGCGTCGCGGGGCCGGCGATCTTGTTCGTGCTGCTCGGAATGGAAGTTGCCGCCTAACCGATCATCCGGCCGCCGATCGCGGCCGCGTCTGTCGGCGTCATCGCGGAGCCTGCCCCGCTGCCGATCGGCGGAGCCGAAGCTCTGGTGCCGGGAATCGTCCGCGTCGCGATCGAAACCGGCGGACGGGGCCAACTCGCCATCCTCCGCATCAGCCGGCTTGATCACGCTGTTGAGCCATTCGCCGACCGACATGCCGGATCGCCGCGCGGCGGTGCGTGCAGCCTCGCGCGCTTCCAGACGGAGACCTCTCAGATTCCACGGACCGCCCGATTTCATTCTCACGTCCAAATCACATGAGGAGCAGGATGTGCCCACTGCTTCGAGCCGATGCCGCGAGCAGACGACGCGGAAGGCGCGGTTTTCTGTCCTTGCGGTCGACTTTTCAGGAATACGGTAAAGAAGCCGTTAAAAAAGCCGCGTCTCGTCACGGTTACCGGCAAACCTTGCCTCTCGCCACGACGAGCCTGTGCCCGCTTCCTCGGCTGTCCCACCGTTGACGCAAATGGGCTAGGTTATACCGTGCGGGCCGGCTGGCGCTGGCGGACGCGGTACGGAGGGCGAGATTATGCCGACTTATAAGGCACCCGTTGATGACGTGATGTTCCTGTTGACCGACGTATTTCACATCGATCGCTACAACAACTTGCCGGGCTTTGCCGACGCCACGCCCGATTTGCTTGAGGCGGTGCTCGCGGAAGCGGCAAAATTCTGCGAGGACGTTCTCACGCCGCTCAATCGCGTCGGCGACAAGGAAGGCTGCAAGCGCCATAACGACGGCAGCGTCACCACGCCCACGGGATTCAAGGATGCGTACAAGCGCCTGACCGAGGGCGGCTGGATCGGCGCCTCAGCGCCCGCCGAATTCGGCGGCCAAGGCCTGCCGCGCGTGCTCTCGCAAGCGATTGGCGAGTTCCTAGTTTCGGCAAACATGGCTTTCGCCATGTACCCAGGCCTTACGCAGGGAGCGGCCGCCGCACTTATGGTTCACGGCTCGCCCGAGCAAAAGGCGCTCTACCTGCCCAAGCTCGTCAGCGGGGAATGGACCGGCACGATGAACCTGACCGAGCCGCAATGCGGCACTG
>JBKQHM010000676.1:0-29164 GCA_052148775.1 Isosphaeraceae bacterium
ACCAAACCCCCCGTAGCCCAGCCCACCGAACCCGCCATAGCCCAACCCTCCATACCCGCCATAATACGGATAACCGTAGCCGTAGTAGGGATAGCCGAGGCCAAGCCCGAATCCGCCCCCCATGATGCCGCCGTAGCCCATCCCGCCGTAACCCATCCCGCCGTAGCCCATCCCGCCGTAGCCCATCCCGCCATAACCGCCATAGCCGCCGTAACCGTACTGCACGGGCGTGGCGTAATAGGGGTATCCATTACCTCCATAGTAGGGGTAATCGAGATATCCGTAGTAGCCATCGAGGTTACCGTAGGCAGCATAGCCATAGTACCGGCCGTTTTCGTCGTAATAGACGCCAGGATAGCCGTCGTAGTTTGAGTTGGGCCGTCCAAAGGCTCCGTTGAGCTTGCCGTACATCTCCGGGGGAACGGTGGTATATGGCTGATAAGTCAGGTTCTCGGAAGGCGGAGTGGACTTGTCGACCTCGGCGGGGGCGAAGAGTGTGCCGCGGTCTTCAAGGGTCCGGTCCCAGTAACCCTCCTGGAAAACCCAACCATCAGGCTGTCGAATCCACTGCGCCGGGACCCAGGACCAGCCGGGTTGAGCTTTAGTCCAGAAACCTTTCTTCCAGACGACGCCATCGCCATCGGGGTGATACTGCCCGGGGATGTAAAAGCAGTCGGAACTGGGCGGGTCGCCGGGCTCGTCGTCGGGCCGCTCCTCGGGTGGGCCGTCCTTGCGGTAGTCGAGGCGGTCGGTCTTCCGCTCGCTCCAGAAGCCGGGCACGCGATACCATCCGCGGTCGTCGCGCTTCCAGTAGCCGTTAACCCAGAACCGTCCCGGGGGGGAGACCCGCCAGGTGCCGGTGACCCAGACGTAGTCGTTCCGGCCGCCGTCCCACTCCCAGTAGCCCTCGATCCACTGGGCTTTCTCATTGGGGGGATCGACGGCTGGCTTCTCGTCGATCGGCGGCGGCGGGGCCTTCTCAACGTGGTTCGGTTCCAGGTCCTTGCGCGGCGAGAGGAAAGCCTCGTGGAGCGGACCTTCCGTTAATGCCCTCACCTTCGCGCCGGATCCGCCTGGATTGTTCTCCTGGACCGGCAGGGGCGCGGCATCGGGAACCGACGATCCCCGCGGTTCTTGACCGGTTGCCGGCAGCGCGAGCACGCCGCCAACCACGAATGCGAGGCCGAACCCAACTTGCTGGACGCGGTTCATGGCAAGAACTCCGCCTACGCGGCTGGATGGCAGCGGCGTGAACGATCTCCACGAAAAGAGTACGCTCGCCAGGACGTGATGGCACGCAACTCCCGAGAGAGCCGGACTCGTTTTCTTCGATACGATCGTCACGGCATGCCTCTCGGTCAGCAGGCCCTGGCGGTCATCGCCGACCCGGATCTTCCGATCTCGCGATCCTTATGGACTTTGGAGCTGTGAGGGGATACTTCGACCGCGAACTCCGAAGATTATCTTCGACGTTCTTCAAGCGACATTGTAAGTGAGTGGGGGTCCGAATTTCCACGGAGTGGATCCGAATCCACTGATCGCATGCATTGGCCGATTCGTAGGGCTTACGGACTCGCTCCCATTCGCGATTCGAGCCCGAAGCTCGCTAGATTCGTCGCAGGAGCGGCAGGGGAGCGAAGCCCGCGCCGATGATCGGGACGGGGGGACAATCGAGCCAGTCCGCGAGGAGCGAGGCATAGACCCGTCGGAAATCGGTGTGGAACTTGAGATCGCCGTCGTCGAGGTCATCGAAACTCGGGTGTGCGCCAATCAGCCCGGCCTTGGCCACCGGGCCGACGAGGATCACCGGGGCCGCCGCACCGTGATCCGTCCCCTGCGACGCATTCTCGGTAACTCGTCGACCGAACTCGCTGAATGCCATCAGGACGACGCGGTCCGCCTGGCCGGCCGTGGCCAGGTCGTTATGGAATGCGGCGATCGAATCCGACAGCTCGTTCAAGAGCGCGGTGTGAGTGCCCAACTGATTGGCATGGGTGTCGAATCCGTCGAGCGACGTGTAGAAGATCCGGGTCCCGAAGTCGGCCTTGATCATCTGGGCGACGAGTTCGAGCCGGCGGGCCAACCCGAAATTGGGGTACTTCGGCCCTGTGCCCGGCTTGGGGACGAGTTGTTCGAGTCGGCTGCTGGATTCATACGCCGACAGTGTGGTACGGCTGATGAACCCTAACAGGGGGTCATCCTCTCGCCGGTCGAGCCGCGCCATCTCGGAGAGTGCGGAGCGGGTTGCCTTCCGATCCGGCTCCGCACCGGCCACCTGGAGCTTGTAACTATCCAGGCTTTCCAGTGCGGGGACTTCCGTCTTTCGGCTGCGGAGCGCCTGCGGCAGCGACCGGCCGCCGATATGGAGGGCCGGCGGATCGTCGCCAGGCTTGCGGCCTTTGGCATCGAGGGCACGTCCCAACCATCCCGTCTCCAGGGACGCGCCGTTCTCCGGATAGCCCGTCTCCCAGATCTCCATCGATCGGAAGTGCGAACGGTCGGGATTGGGGTAACCCACGCCCTGCACGATCCCCAATCGTCCTTTTTCCAGCAGTTTCGCCAGCGCCCCCATCGAGGGGTGCAAGCCGATCTCCGGCGTGATCTTGTGGACCTGGGCCGGTGAGAGCCTCAAAGCCCGGCGCCCACGGTTATATCCGTCGATCCCGTGCGGCACGATCGTATTCAATCCGTCGTTCCCGCCCAGGAGCTGGACGACGACGAGGATCCGTTCATTGGACTTCCCGACCGACGCCGCCCGTGCCGAGCGGCCCAGGAAACCGGGGATCGTCGTCGCGCCCATCGCGACGAGAGTGCTGGAGGTGATCGACTTCTGGAGGAACTGGCGACGACTCGAAAGCATGGTATTATCCTCCCGGTCATTTCCGTGGAGCTGAGTGGATTGGGGTCGTGCGAGCTGGCCGGGTCAAGCCAGTTGGTATTCGGGGAGGGTCAAGATTCGTTGAGTGGCATCGCGGGGTCCCGAATCGGACCCGGATTCCCTGGACGCCGCGGCCTTGACGATCGGATCGCGGACTTTCGGGTCGTGTAAGCCGGGGACGAGCAGGTCGAGCAGGAATGGTCCGGTTTGCTCGGGCCGATCGAAGCCGTAGCGAGCGGCCACCTCACGGGGGTTGCAGCGCCGGCCTAGGCCGGCGTCGTCGTCGGAGAGGAGCCGGAGGGCCAGGTTGGCGCGGGCGAGCATGGTGGTCGAGTTCACCCAGGCCGGCCCCGCTTCCCAGCCGGCGACGCTTGGCGGCGCATAGAGGCTTTGGCCCATCGTGGCGCATGCCTCGGCCGCGCGCGCGGCCTCGACCGTCGGCTTGAGGATCTCCAGGGCGCGGATCGTCCCGACCGTGAATTCGACCGGGCTCTTGACCCTGCGCCTCCTGACGATCGGGTCGAAGAACAAGCGCGATCGCAAGATCTGCGACACGGGTACCTTGATCTGATAGTTCGACTCGCGGAACGCCCGGGCCAGTGGCGCGAGTAGCGATTCCGACGGCGAGTGGGATTCGCTGATGAAGTATCGGAAGAGTTTGCGGCAAATCCATTCGGCGCAAGCCGATTGCTCCAGCAGGATTGCCGGGATGTCGTCGCCGGACCAGTTCCCCGACCGGCCCAGCACGAGCTTGATGCCGTCATCGTGCTGGCGCGGGACCTCCTGGAATTCGTCGCGGATCACGAACCAGCCCGTGAACGCCCGGGCCGCTTCCTGGATGTCCTTCTCGCTATAGTGGCCCCGGCCGAGGCTGAAGAGTTCCATCACTTCGCGTGCATAGTTCTCGTTGGGCCTGGCCTTGCGATTGATGGTTGAATCCAACCAGATCAGCATCGCGGGGTCCCGGCCGATGGACCGGAGCAACCCGCGGAAATCGCCGAGGGCCTGCCCGCGGAGCAGGTTATTCTGGCGCTGCATCAGGGCGGGGCTCTGCACCTTGGCAATCGACGTGGCGAAATGACCATGCCAGAACAGCGTCATCCGCTCTTGGAGCGGGTGCGGCGTGAAGATCATCCGGTACAGCCAGATCGCCTGGAGACCGGTCAAGTCGGCGGAAGGCGCCAGCTTGGCGGCCATCGCGTCGAGGAAGGCTTCGAACTCGGCGGCCGGACTGCCGTCGAGCGCATCGGGCTCGCCGGCCAGGAGCCGATCGATGCTGGCCGAGGGCCCGTCCCGCAGGTCGCGCTGGAGGATGGACCAGCCGGCCGCGAAGCCGGCGCGGCGATGGAGATGGGAGACGCTGGCCAGGTCCCAGGGATGCGACCGATCCAGCTCGAAAGGAGCCCAGGCCCCGCTCGGATCGTCCAGCAGGCTCTTCGACGACGATAACCTCATGTCCGCGACCTTTCCCCATCATGTCAGTGGGCGAGTTGGAGCTTCAACTGGAACCGGGTCGCGTCTGGGTCGTCCCGGATGATGAGTTGACCATGGCGCAGGTAGCGGAGCAGCGCGAGGTTGAGGTTGACCCGCTGTTCGGCCTTCTCCTTGGTCTCACCCTGCTTCAGCACCGCCTGCATCACCATCCGGCTGTGGTTCTTCTCGAGCAAACGCGCCAGTTCGTCACCATCGGCCTCCAGGGTCAGAGTCGACTGCGCCTCGGCTCCGAGGGTAAGGCCGCCGCTCGCGGCCTTCAGCTCTTTCACCAGGGACCGGGCCAGGGGCGTGCTAGTGCTGAATATGAAGAACTTGCCGACCTGGGCCGCCGCGGGCGTATAGTTGTACCGCTGGAGTGCCTGCTCGCTGGCCGGCGAAGACGTGCGCGGGACCAGGAACCGCGTCGTCTTCATCGTGATCCCCTCGACCTCTTCGGAGCCAAGCTCCATCACCGGCGCTTTCTTCTGGGCCGCATCCACGTTGGTGAGGGCGACAATCGACTGGAAGGCGATCTTCAGCCTCGAGGCGAAATCGTCGTCGGGTGCTTTCAGTTCGGCGACGATGGCGAACGCGGGGATCTTGGGATCGGGCTCGGGTTTGAGGCTGCGGTAATCCTGATCGGCGACGACCAGCCGCCAGTGGGGATCGAAGGCACCGAGCACGTCGGGGCCGAACTCACGTCCGCCGAGGAATTGACCCGCGAGCGTATCGAGCTGGGCCATTCCCTGGACGGCTTCGGGGGTGAACAGGTCGGCCCTCGATTCCCAGAGCGTCGCCCAGTCGCGCCAGAGGCTCAGCGACGCGATCGTTCCCGGCGGCCGGAGCAGCGGTCCATTCCCATGCCCGGTTCCGGGTACGTAACCCTTGACTATTTCCGGACGTCCTTCTCTGGAGACGGGCAGCTCGAGTGAAGCCCCCAACTCCGACCTCGACCAGCGGATACTCCCTTTGATTGAGGGTGCTCGCCGGAGGGTTTCGTACCAGGAGCCGAAAAAAAGGACGAGCCCTGTGTCGCCCCTCGGCGGCAGCGTGAACCGCTTGGCGTCGAGCTGCCTCAACTTCTCCAGGTTGACGTAACCCCAGGCAACGACATCGGAGCCCTGGCGTTCCCGCTGCGCTTTCCACTCGGGTCGATCGGCGATCCGGGTCAGGGCCGGTTTGCCACGTTCGTCGTGCTCGTCGATCAAATGCTCGAGGTTTGCCGACGAATTGGAGATCGCCAGCTTGCCCGCGATGATCGCATAGGCCGGCCCTTTTTCTCCGCCTAACGTGTAGACGTCCAGGCCGTGATGCTGAGATACGCGCACCGGATCGGGCTTGCCTTTGCCACTTGCATCCTGGCGCGTCATCCTCAGGAGCACCTGATGGGTCTCTTTCAGGAAGTCCGGATCCTTCGGGGTAATCAGCAGGGCAATCCGCGGTTCCTTTCTTGCGTCGGATTCGACGGCCGCGATGATCCCGCCGCCGGTCAGGTCGCGGAGACCGCGTTCCCAGGTGGTCCCTAGCTGCATCGCGATCACATTGGCGACGGCCTTAACTTGTTTGAACTGATCGCCTTCCAGAAATCGGCGGTATTGAGGCAAGACCCCCAGGTATTTCTGCGTCGCAGGGTCGAGCAATCGGTCGAACAGGGCCTCGGGATGGGGGATTTCCAGGCAGGCGACCGCATCCGGATCGAGATTCCGAGCGGACTCGGCCTTCTCGACGTCGGTTTGCGCCCTCGCCGACGGAATCAAGAGACCGAAGGATACCAGCAAGATCAGTCGTGGGACGTAAGGCCCCGACCATCGACTGCGACAGGCACCGATCTTTGCCCGTGAGTTGATTCGCCCGATCATCGTGGTGCCCCTCTCTACGGATTATGATGCTCATGACCGTCGAGAATCGAGTGGCGCCGGCGCCGGATCATCTCGTTCCCGCACCCAATACCCTGCCCAGCCCCGGGTCAGTTTCGGAAATGCCTTGGAAACGAAGAAGCACCTGGAACGCGCCTACGCGATCACGAATCAACTCGAGTATTTCGCCGAGTTGTCCTGCATGTACTTTGTCCAGTGCAATTCTAAGCCTTCGGACCGGGCCCAACTCAAGGATTACGACCCGGTCGGATACGCGATGATCCGCAAAATGTGGTGCGTCGAGTGATTCCCGAGGCCTTCGGCTTCCCCCCTCACTCGTGAACTAATGGTCTCAGCCAGCTCGAGAGACCAGGAAAATGCAATCATGCATTTTCTGGTCTTGTAGGATACCGGAAACTTGGTATAAGATTGAGTGACTGTCAGGAAGCCGAAGTGACCGGCCGATCCCTTGCCCATTAGCGATCCGATCCGGATGGGACTAGTCTCAGCGATGAAAGCGGAACTCGTTCCCGAAAATGGCGACCCACCGATCCCGATCGTCCGCGACGTGACGATCGTGGGACGCCGCGAGTATTGCGACGTGGTGATCCCTCATCACAGTCTGTCGAAGCGGCACTGCGTCCTGGTCAAGACGGACGGGCTCTTGGTGATCCGCGACCTGGCGACGACCAACGGGACCAAAGTGAAGGGTCAGAAGATCCGGTGGGCGGCGTTGCTGCCGGACGATCGAGTGAGCCTGGGCGGCTACAAACTCCGCGTCTACCTCGGCTCCGACGATATGCCGTCGCCTTCGGAGCAGGGCCGAGGCCGTGGCCGCGCCGGTAGTCCGGTGGGGCAATTCTCTGGAAATGGCGCGGCGTATGCCAGCTCGATCGCGCCTTCGCCGATCGCAAGGGCGGCGACCGCGGGATTCCCGGCGCCCTCGATGAACGAGGTGATGACGCGCCCGAACTCGGATCAAACCCTGGCCGTGTCGCCGGGACGCGCGGGATCGGTGCCGACCGGGCTGCCGGAGTTCCAGTTCGAACTCCTGGAAGACGATGACGAGATCATCGACCTGGAGTAGGGTCGCTCGTCGAATCGTTCCGATATCGGTCGAAATCACCGTGGATCGCATGCCAGGCGCGATCTCGACCGCGAGCATGGCGAAAAACGAGACAACGCCGCCGGTCTGATCGCCGTGCGACGCTGTCTCGTCGGGAGCGGGACGTCTTGAAGATTCAACCGGAAAGCCGACCGTCCGAGCGTGCCGCTACGGGTGAGATCGATCGAGAGGATGCAGGGACGCACGGTCAGAGCCGGGGGGCCATCCATTCGAGCGTCTTGAGGGCTCGGATGGTGCTTGCCGGACGGATTCTCAGGGGGTTTCGGGGCGCGTTCGGCGCGTGTCCCGGCGAGGCGGCTGGTTGATACGCTCGATCTGACGGGCGTCTTGCGGTTCCAGTCGACTCGCCTGGCGATTCTCGCGCTGAATGGCTTCGTACACCTCTTGGCGGTGCACGGAGATCTCGATCGGGGCGGCGATCCCCAATCGCACCTTATCACCCCGAATATCCACCACAGTGATGACGATATCATCGCCGATGATGATACTTTCATCGCGGTGTCGGGACAGGACCAGCATCGTATTCGGCTCCTTCCTCCTGCCAGCGAGGCCCGCGACCATCCCTGATCACGCTGCCCACGCCTCGGTGACCACGACGGAGCTGGGGGATGGCACGTTGCCAATGACGCAAAGGTGATGAGCTACACGGGTTACGCCGTTGCACGCAACGGAGACGGCCCGGGCAGCAGGTTAGGCGCTGAACTGGACAAGCCCGTGTCGAGGGGATATCGCACGGGGTACCGGCTCGAGGTCAGTACCAGTTGCCGGCCCAGGCGACGGATCGGGTTGAAGACCAGGGGCCCCTGGAGGTTGACGGTCAGGCCGCCCCCATCGCCACGGTTCAAGATCACGTAGATCAAAGCAGACCGTTCGTCGTCGAGCTCCAGGGCCGAGCGATCCCCCTGTCGGATCTCGACGCGGTAGTCGCCGACCGCGAACGGCGGCGCCACCAGGGCGAAGGCCAACTCGGGAGCGGTCAGGCTCTGCAACCAGGACAGACCCATCACGACGGGATCCGGAAGGAAGAGATAATGCCTGAATGATCGGAAACCCAGCAATCCTTCCGGAATCGTGATGACATCCGTTTCGCAAGCCTGAATCAGCCCGAAGCGGGTCGTTAGGATGTTCACTTCCTGGTTACCTCCTTGAACGTCGGTCGGGCAAGAGCCTGAGTGAGCAGTGCGTCCCCCGGCACGACTTCGGACGTCCTCATCCAACTCAATCGTTCACTTTGACGAGCCCGGCCCGAATCCCGACCCATCGGATAGGGGTCCGAGCGGGCCGGTTGGGCCTCGGTCCGAGCCGAGACCTCATCGCCGAGGCGAAGGGGTCGAGCCGGCCCACACCGCAGTCCCGTTTCCCCTCCGTCCCTCCGATTCCGTTCGCTCATGCGGGGAGTCGCCGTGACGCACTTTATATCGTCCCCGGATATCGACGCGGCACACTCGCGGACGACGGAAATCCTGACGCAGTACGCCTCGCGATGGCTGCGCCAGTCGCTCCGTTCGTAACTTTTGTCCGTAGTACCGGCTCGGTGGTCGTTTGTCCCCCGGCCGGGAGTATCGCGGCCTGGCCGTGGGCCGTCTTGCTGCGACCCGAGCCGTTGTCTGAAGAGCCGAGATCGAGGCGGAGAACCGGGGTCCAGGGCCGAAAGTATCGCTATAATCGTTCGAATTGGGGTGGCTATCGTGCGAATGGCCCTGCGAGATGTTGACCGAGGAGGGATTCCGAGCCGGCACGACTGCGGTACAATGATCGTCGAAGAGACTCGCAAGGCCGCCCAACCATTTCTCAGGGGTATTTGGCACCATGACGCAGATTGAAATGGCCCGGAAGGGGATCATTTCCGACGAGATGGCGTATGTCGCACGCCGCGAGGGACTCCCTCCGGAAACGATCCGTTCCGAGGTGGCGCGTGGCCGGATGATCATCCCGGCGAACACGGTCCATCTGGAACTCGGTCTCCAACCGATGGGCATCGGGGTCAAGGCGAGTTGCAAGATCAATGCGAACATCGGCAACTCGGCCGTGACCTCGAACGTCGACAACGAGCTGGCCAAGCTGAAGATGGCCGTCGAGCTCGGCGCCGACACGGTGATGGATCTCTCGACGGGCGGGAATATCGACGCGATCCGGCGGGCGATCATCGCGGCCAGCCCCGTACCCGTCGGCACCGTGCCGATTTACCAAGCGATCCAGAACGTCAAGAAGGTCGAGGATCTCTCGCCTCGCGACATGCTCGACATGGTCGAGCACCAGGCGCGGCAGGGCGTGGATTACATGACGCTGCACGCGGGGATCCTCCGCGACTATATTTCATTGACCGCGCACCGGCTCACCGGGATCGTCTCGCGCGGCGGCTCATTGATGGCGCAATGGATGATCGGGCATAACCAGGAGAATCCGTTCTACACGCACTTCGACGAGCTCTGCGAGATCATGAGGGCGTACGACGTCTCATTCAGCCTGGGCGACAGCCTCCGCCCCGGTTGCATCGCCGACGCCTCGGACGCCGCCCAGTTCGCCGAGCTCAAGACCCTGGGCGAGCTGACGCGCCGGGCCTGGTCGCAGGGCTGTCAGGTCATGGTGGAAGGACCCGGCCACGTGCCGATGGACCAGATCGCCATGAACATGGAGAAGCAGGCGGTCGAGTGCAGCGAGGCCCCGTTCTACGTACTCGGGCCGCTGGTAACCGACGTGGCCCCCGGCTACGACCACATCACCTCGGCCATCGGCGCGGCACTGGCGGGCAGGCACGGCGCCAGCATGCTCTGCTACGTGACGCCTAAAGAGCACCTGGGCTTGCCCGAGGTCGAGGATGTCCGCCAGGGCGTGATCGCCTACAAGATCGCGGCCCACGCCGCCGACCTGGCCCGACATCGTCCCGGAGCCCGCGACCGCGACGACGCCCTCAGCCGCGCTCGGTACTCCTTCAACTGGGAGGAGCAATTCCGGCTCTCCCTCGACCCCGAGACCGCCCGGAGGATGCACGACGAGACCCTGCCCCAGGAAGCCTTCAAGACCGCAGCGTTTTGCAGCATGTGCGGGCCGAAGTTCTGCTCGATGCGGATCACCGAGGACATCCGGAAGCACGCCCTCGCCACCGCGGCGCTGGTCCAGCTCGAAATGACGGGATAATACGCGGGTCTTGGCGTACCTCTAAGGCGAGACAATTCGTGGCCGACACGCCGCCGTGCGGCCGGCCGGTCCCGCGTGGCTCAGGGGGTCTCGTCGCCGACGTGTTGCGCCTCGGTGGCTGGCCGGAACGGGTCTTCAGGGAAGAGCTGGTCCATCAGCAGGAGTTGTAACTCGGGACGGCCGCCGAGGAGCTGGTTGACCATCACTGTGTGGTTCGAAAGTTGGTATCCCATCCGGTCCGCCTCCCAGACCTCCGCGATCGCGCGCTCGGCGTGCTGGCGAAGCTCGGGGGGTTCGGCGGGGCGATCGTCACCGGCGGGCCTGCCCGCCGCATAGAACAAGGCCTCGACAACCCCGCGAAAGAAATGCTCCTGGTTACTCAGCGGAGGCTTCAGGATCTGGAACCCCGCCGCGGCACGCTCGGCGAGCTGCGACGCTTCGCTCAGCCGGCCCGCCATGACGTCGACATACGCCTCGCTCAGCCGGCCCGCGATCTTCCAAGCGAAGCTCGGGGTACTCGCGAAGGATGGTCTCCACGAGGTCGCGGATTCGCCCTGCGGTCCGTACCGCCCCCTTGGCGTCGCCGACGATCAACTCGGTCACGGCGAGCCACACGAGGGCGCCTCCCAGCTCCTCCTGATATTGGAGGTAATCCGGGTGAGCCCGAGCCGCCCCCTCGATGACTGACACACTCCGCCTCATGTGAAGCAACGCCTCGTCAATCCGGCCCCCGGCCAGGTCGTACGAACCGAAGATTCGCTCGCAGAGGGTCTCGATGATAACGGCCTTCACCTTCTGTTCCGCGGACAAGGAGCGGATGACCGAAATCGCCGCCAAGGCGTATCTTCTCGCCTTCGCGACATCACGCCTGAGGTGGATGAAACCGATTTGCTCCAGGCAGGAAGCCAATGCGATCTTGTATGCGGTTACCGAGGGGTTGGCGTCGGCAAACTGCCGGTAGATCGCCAGCCCCCGTTCGCTGGCCTGGATCGCCTCGGCGGGCAGGCGGAAGAAAGTGAGTGCCCAGCCGGTTGTTTGATAGTTGCGGCCGAGCCTCTGCCGGTCTGTGTCGTTGGCGAACCGTCCGGACACCAACTCTTCCGATACGGCTTGCAGCTCCTCCATGATTCTCAGGACTTCGTCATGACGCGACTCGTCATGGTAGGTCTCTCCGATTCGATCCAGGGCCTTTGCAAGGCCCCGGCGGTACTCCGTCGGGCCATCCGCGACGGTCGGCAGGGTGTACGGAGGGTTGTCGCGGATCAGGCCCTCGTAAAGCGCCCGCGCCCGCTCCAAGGATGATCGTCCCTTGGCGGGCCGGCCGGCATCATGGAGCAGCCTGCCATCGAGGGAATCGCACTCGGCCTCCAGCCGCCGGGCGCCGCCGTCGCCGGTCCGCTCGCGGGCCAAGTAGCGCACCGTGCCCACGATGTCGCCGGAGTGGGTGATGTCCTCGGCGTCGGCGGCCTTGGCCAGGCCGAAGTCGGCGACCCAGACGTTTCCCTTGGGGTCCAGGAGGAGGTTGGACGGCTTGACGTCGCGGTGGAGGACGCCCTGTCGGTTGGCGTACTCCAGCGCCTCGGCGACCTGGAGTCCGATGCGGGCGACGCTGCGGAAGAAGGTGCGGTCGGGGTCGGAGCGGGCCAGCGAGTCGGCCGAGGCACCCGGGAGGCTGACCGACGGCGCGGCGGGGGCGGGTGGCGCGCCCGGGGGATGAGCCGAGGTGACGGCGGCGGTGAGCGTGGCCCCATTCGGGACCGGCTCGGCGATGTCCGGCTCGGTGAGCGAGAACCGCCCGGTGAGGATCGCCTCGGCCACCGCCGCGGCGCTGACCGCGGCTTGGGATCGGTTGCGGCCTTCTGGAGCGATGGCACTCCCGCCGACCCGCCGCAAACGCCGCAGCTCGTCCAGGACGGCGTCGAGGCCCATGCCGGGAATGAACTGCATGACGTAGTAGTGGTGGCCCTCGTCGCGGCTCGCGCCTCGCGCTGGAAGCGCAGCACCTGCTGGGCGTCGGACAGGGCCGCATCGGGGAGGACCTTCAGCGGCACGCGTCGGCCGAGCGACTCCTGCTCGGCCTCGTAGACCACCCCCATGCCGCCGCGGCCGACCTCGCGGAGGATGCGGTAGTCGCCCAGTCGTTCCAGCCGGTTCGCGGCGCGGACGGCGACGCCGTCGGTGGTGTCGTCGAGGTCTTCGGAGCGGAGGTCTTCCATGCGGATGAGGACGGGGAAGACCTCGCGGATCTCGTCGGCCAGCTCGGGGTGCCGGCGGCAGTAGTACTCGAGCGTGGGCCGCTCGCCGCCGCGCCGTCGGCGGAGGAAGTCGTCGGCCAGCGCCTCGACGGGGTTGCGGTCCTGGCTGGTGCCGGAGGTGCTCAATGTGCGGCTCGATTCGACAAGAAATGGATGGGGGACGGCGGGTTGGGGTCACCAACCTTCGTTCATGCCGGGGATCGAGGTGAGGATCTCCTTGAGCCGTTTCAGGGCCCGGATCTATCGGTTGCTCGCGGCCTTGTTCGTCAGGCCGAGCACCAGCGCGGTTTCCTCGTTCCCCAGCAGCTCGAACTGACGCAGGGTGAGCACCTCGCGGTCGATCGGGTCCATGCCGTTGAGCGCCTCCTGGAGGATGAGCTTGTGCTCGGCTCGGATCGCGGCGCGGCTGGCGCTGGTCATCTTGCCGAGGAGCTGTGCGGCCAGCGACACCGAGTTGGCCTGGGGGAAGGCGCCGCGGTGGAGCGAGACCTCCATGCCGGCGGCGCGCGCCTGGGCGCCGAGATGGAACCGGTGCAGGTCGGTCAACTTCTGGCCGGTGACCAGGCGGAGCCAGAGGTGGAACGGCATCGCTTGCGGGTCGCGGGCGTAGTCGGGCAGCCGATTCCGGGCCTCGAGATAGGCGTCCTGGAGGACGTCGTCGGTATCCACCCGGCCCGAGCGGCGGCGGTCGAGCCGGAGTCGGACGAGCCGCCGTAGCCGGTCGCGCTGGGCGTCGAACAGCGCCACGAAAGCACGCTCGTCCCCACCCAGGGCGCGGGCCAGCAAGGCTTCGGGCTGGTCGGTTACGGGTTTGGCCATGGCCACACTCGACGGGTCAGGCATTTCGGATCACCAGGTTGACGTGCGGGAGTGATGTTACCACACGAGAGCCGTGGGGTGGACGGGCGGGCGTCCGATCAGTACGAGTCGGCGCTGATCACCTCGCCCGAGGCGCGGGTCGAGAGCGCCTGCCAGACCCCCGGCGTGGCGGTGCCCAGGTTGCCCGTGAACCACATCGGGTTGATTCGGGGTGTGCCCACGGGGAATCCGTCGGCGGCCAGCGTCCAGGACGAGATCGTGTCCTTGATGAATCGCACCGAGCCGTCGGCCAGCGCGACGTTCACCCCGCCGGGGTGACGGCTCGACGCCGAGATCACCGGCACCCACCAGGCACCGTTGAGGAACTGCGTCATGTATTTCTTGATCGCGTTCGGCGGGGCAGTCGTGCTCGATGCCGTACCGAATGCCGAGCCGCTATTCCACCAGAGCCAGTCGGTATCCGACAGGTCATTGGGGTCGACCTTGAGGGTGGACCAGGCCTGCTCGACAAACAGCATGGTGTTGCTGGTCCCGTCGGTGATCATCGCCAGCCGGGTGGCCGAGTTGCGGTAGATCAGGCCATTGGCCGCAGACTCCTCGGCGCGGATCAGGCTGTCGGGGAGCTGGCAGGGGGGCAGATAAACCGGGGCTATCCCGGAACAGCCCGCGTAGCTGGTGTGGGCCTGCCGCCCGCCGGACGGGATATACGCGTAGGAGGAAGGGTCGAGCGGCTCGTCGAGTGCGCCGGCCGCCTCGCTCGGGCACCAGAGCGCCGCCAGCGCGGTGACGGCGACGGTGGCGTTGGACGGATCGACCGAGTCGGTGGAGAAGTTCACCGCGTTGAACAGCGGCTGTTGCTCCATCTGACCCAGCATCCGCGTGAATGTGCCCAGGCCGGTCGACTTGCAGAAGCCCCGCCAGTCGGTATTCCACACCGACACCGGCGGGAGCACGCTGTTGGTCGACTCGTAGTTCAGCGCGGCCAGGGCGATCTGCTTGAGATTGTTGACGCACTGCGCCCGCCGCGCCGCCTCTCGTGCCGATTGCACGGCGGGGAGCAGCAGCGCGATAAGGACGGCGATGATCGCGATCACCACCAGCAATTCAATCAACGTGAAACCGCGCCGCGTGGGCCGGGCGGGTCGAGCGCAAGTCGTCATGGTCGGGAACTCCTTGAAGGGACGGGTCAACGCGTCTTTCCCTGAGTCTTGTCGGAGGGACCGACCGATGGACTGGCTTTGGCCTTCCCCCGGGTCCGGGTGGGGCCGACGTCCCCGGTCCTCGGGCCGAGATCGAGGGAGCCGCCTGGCCCTCTCTCGGCGGCGGTCTTCCGCGACGCCGCGAGGTCGGCCGAGCCGGCGCGTGGTAGATCATCGGAGCACCCCCCGGCCACCAGGCCGATCGCCAGCAGGCCAGGACCGAGGTGCACAAACCGGGGGCGGGTCGTTTGTCTCGGTGAAGATGGGAACACGCTGTCGCTCCTCATGGCCGGGGCCGATCGGCCGTGTCGAGGCCGACCGAGGACGCTCGCCGGCCGACACGTCCTCTCATCTCCTGAGATTAGATCCGGGAGACGAGGCCATCTTTCCACAGGCCCGACCGCATCTTTTCCCCGCGCGCGTCAATCGCGAAGGTCGATACGACCATTGACCCGCTCCGGAAGACAAGAGCAGGTCTTCCGGGAAGCGAGGCGACGAGTCCACCAGACGGGGAACCGAAGTTCCCATTACCCCGGCACGGAAGAAGGTCGGATACTATCCCGAAGCGTGAGCGAGGGTCTGCGGCCGTTCCTCTCGCTCACGCTTCGGGTTAGTATGAGTCAGCGTGCGAATCTTCCTTGCCTGGGTAGCAAGTGTTCCCCGAGTTTTCGCCGCCAGGGCTTCAACGCGGCGTGGTCGAGAATTCGACCTGACCGGAGAGTCGTGGTCTATAAGCCCTGACGAGAAGCGGAATGGCTCCGAGTCCTCGAGGCGGCAGCCCCCCTCTTTGTCGGGGTCTCTTGACGCTCCTACGGGGCCCCGTCCGCGCGGCCGGCTGATGGCGATTACTGGGAAGGATTCATGGCCATGAGCAGCGAACGGACGCGATTCTCGAAGCTCTTATCGGTCGCCAGTATGCGCTCGAAATCGGCCTGGGAGATGACGTACAATTCCAGGTCGGTCTTGGCGCGGACGGTTTGCTGGATGGGCCGTCGGAAGAAAGAAGAGATCGTGCCGAAGCCTTCGCCGAAGTAGAGTTCTTCCTGGTATGCCGCCCCTTTGAAGGCCTCGGCCACGCCCGAGCCGATGAGGTAGTAACGATCTCCCGGCTGCCCTTCCTCGACGATCGTCTCGCCCTTGTGGCGCGTCTCGACGGTCATGACGCCGGCGATCCTGGTCAAGGTGGCCTCGCTGAGTCCCTTGAGCACCTCGCTCTGGCACAGGGCTCGCGCGATCCGGACCGTCATCCGGGTCAGCGAGTTGTTGATGATCCGGCCGCCCATCATGTTGACCACGCGGTCGGCGTGATCGATGACGCGCTGGTCGTGGGTAACGATCAGGACGGTGGTTCGTTCCATCCCGTCGGCCAGTTTGCGGAGCAGTCCGAGGACGGTCTGGCCGGATTCGGCGTCCAGGGCGGCCGTGGGCTCGTCCGCCAGGACCATCGCGGGGCGATTGACCAGGGCGCGCGCGATGGCGATGCGCTGGCGCTGTCCGCCGGAGAGCTGCGCGGGCAGGTGATTCAATCGGTCACCCAGGCCGAGTTGCCCCAGGATTTGGGCGCTCCGCTCGTTCATCTCGCGCACGCTCGACGGCCGGAGCGCGGTCGCCATCCGCACGTTCTCCAGGGCCGTCAACGAGCTGAAGAGGTTGTGGCTCTGGAAGATGAAACCGATCTCCTTGCGCAGCGCGACCGCGCCTTGCTCATCGAGGGCGGAGAGATCCCGATTCATCACGGACAGGCGCCCCTGCTGGACACGCCGCAATGCTCCGATCAGGGTCAGGAGCGTCGTCTTCCCCGACCCCGACGGGCCGGTCATGATCACCACCTCGCCACAACCGATCTCGATCGAATTATCGAACAGGACCTGGGTCCGGGTCTCCCCTTCCCCGTACCAGTAGCTGACACTCTCCGCCTCGACGGCGTGCTCCTTGCAAGTGGGCCGGGAGACCGCGCGCATTGACGGCGACGACGATTCCAGGTCGTGGACGGTAGCGCTGCTCATGGGCGATGACTCGATGGTGGCTCAATGGAAGAGTTCGGCGGGATCGGCCGACGCGAGTCGACGCGCGGCCAGGCACCCCGACGTGACGCACATGACGAGGGTCAGCCCGAAGATGATCGCGGCATCCTGGGCACGCAAGTCCATCGGCAATCCGGTCTCTCGGTGAACCGCGCCGAATAACAATAAGGCGACTCCAAGCCCGGCCAGGTAGCCGAGTATGGCCAGGTAGACGGACTGGGTCACGATGATCGCGAATAGTCGGAAGTCGGAATAACCCATCGCCTTGAGCGTGGCGAATTCCGCCAGCCGCTCGCTGATATCCGAGAACAGGACTTGATAGCAGATCGCCAGTCCGACGATAAAACCCAAGACGACCCCGATCGAGAAGACCGTGCCGATGGGCGCGACGTGGTCCCAGAAGCCCTGTTCCGTCGCGATCAATCCGGCCTTGGTGAGCACGCGGACGTCGGGCGGGAGTGCCGCGGCGATTTTCGCGCGCAGCCGGTCGATGTCGACGCCCGGCCGGACGCGCAACAGCCCGACGTTCACCGGGTCGTCCGCCTTGCTGAGGCCGCGGCGATCCGGGAAGATCTCGGCCAGGCTGGTGTCGCTCATGACGAGCGTGCCGTCGCTCTGGAAGTCGGCGCCGAGGTCGAACGTGCCGACGATGCGGACGGTCTTGCCCGAGAGCTCGGAGACCATCCCCGGTCGGAGCGGCCCCAGGCGATCGGTCCGCGAGCGCGCATCGGCCATCGCCCTACCCGGCCGGCCCCAATCCTCATGACGCTCGATCAGCGGGGTCAGGTCCATCGCGTCGCCGTCGGGAGGGTAGGCGACGACCCGGATCGGCTTCGGCAGGCCGCCGACTGGGTTGCGCCAGAATGATCGTCGGGTCTCGATCGCGATCGGGACCCCGGCCGTGACCTCCGTGAACGCCCTCGCCTGTTCGATCCGGCGGCTCGGAAACGCGTATGGGACGGACAGCGTGTAGTTGGTCCGGCTGACGAGGAATAGCTGGCCGTCGAAGTGCCGGATCATGCTGACCATGCTGTCCAGCAGGGCCTGGCGGAAGCCGTTCTCCATGAACATCAGCGTCACCGCAAACGCCGTACCGGCCACCGAGGCCAGCAGGCGAAGCTTGTTCTCGGTCAGGTTGCGCCAGGCCAGGGGAATCGTGGATCGGGGGTGCATGGGCAGGTCGAAATCCTGGAGAAGAAGTTCAGGCCGATTCCACGATCTGCCTCAGGATTCCCATCACCTTGGGAAGGTTGTCGATATAATACTCGGGCACATCGATCGTCAATGACGTCCCCTGCAACTGCAAGAACTTCCAGGCGCTTCCCGTACTCACGACCCCGAAGACTCTATCGAACGGCCTCCCTGATTTCTGGTTGCACAATTGCGCGCCGTACATGGCGGCGATGCACTGGCCCAGCCCGGTGCGGATCAGGTCGTTCTTGGCTTCCACCACGGCGACGAAGGGTGCACTCAGGACGTACTGGGATTCCCCGCGGGTCAGGATGAAATCGCAGTAACCGTTCAGCCCCCGGCTGGCATCCGCTTCCCACTCCACCCCCGAGAAGAGGAAGAAGCGTGGGCCCAAGGACCGGCGGAGTTCCAGCAGGACGGGGGCGATGATGAACTCCGACTTGGCCTTCTCCGTGCTGTTCGCCACGGCCAAAGTCACGCCGTCGCGGAGGAAGGCCGCGAACTCCTCTTGGACGTGAAAGGAGGGCGTGGACGCGAACAGGTCGGCATCGTGCAGGGTCAGTCCGAGGTCGTGTTGGACTTGAGGGAACGTGAACTGCTGGAACGACATCGGAACACCCCGACGAATGGTGCCTGGAACGGCCGAGAATTCGTACTGACTATACCCGAAAACCGCCTTCCGGACGATGTCCAAAGACTGACTTGGGTCAGAACAGATCCGCCGGATTGGCCCTCCAGACTTTTTCGAGCGTGAATACGGCCGACACCATGCCGACCAGGGTCGTGACCAACAACGCCAGGCCCAGGATGCCGGCCGTCATCCGCATGGGGATCCCGGCGAGGGCCTCCGTGGCTGCGTAGAGCCCAAAGCCGAGCGCCACGGCAAGTAGGTAGGCGATTCCCGAGTAGATCAGCGCCTGCATGACGACGACGCGCGACAGGTATCCGTTGGTATGCCCCATCGCCTTGAGCGTCGCATACTCGGGGAGGTGATCGCGAACGTCGTTGGAGAGGACCTGGTAGACCACCACCGAGGCCACGATCGTCGCGATCAGCACGCCGAACGCGAACAGCTTCCCGGTCGCGGTCTGGTTGACCCAGTGATCCGACTCGCGACGGAGCATTTCGGCGCGCGGATAAGGGACGACGTCCGAGGGCAAAATCTCGCGGAGCGCTCGGCAGGTGGCGTCGACAGTCGCGGGGTCGGGCTGACGGAGGGTCAAGAAGCCGAACTGGATCGGCTCCATCGAGAGCCGGCCGCAGAGGCGGACGAAATTGTCGTCGCTACAGATGACCGCCCCGTCGGCGGCGAATCCGCGCAGCATGGGGAACCCGCCAACGACCTTGACGGCTGACTCGCCCATCTCCCAGTGTTCGAAGCGGCCGACGAGCGGCCAGCCGAAGTCGAGGTTGGACAGCTCGTCGAGCAGCATTCGGCCGGCTTCTTGGAGCTTCGGTCTGGACCGTTCGATCGCATTCCGCATCGGACCGTGAAACGGATCATTATCCAGCGCAACGCCGAGCACCAGGAGTTCGCGACGCTTGATCGGGCGGGGGAGGCGGTCGCCGAGAAGCCATCGCCACAATGGCCCCGGTTCGGGCCGCTCGTCGTCCCAGGCGACGGCCGGATCGTCGGGCGGGTAGGGCGGGCATCGCCAGAGGTTGAATGTCGAATAGAGGGGCCTGGCGGCCGCAACCGCTTCGAGCGATCGAGCCTGTCTCAGTCGCTCGCGGGGGAACTCGCCGGGGGCATAAAACTGGTCGTAGGTCGGGGCCAGGAGGACGATGTCGAACTCCAACTGCTCGTAGAGGTTGGTCGCCGTGATCTTGACCGCCTCGAAGAACCCCAGTTGTAGCAGGACCATCGTGATCGCGAACGCCACGCCCGCGATCGCCACGACCGTGCGACGACCCCCATGAACGACGTTGCGCAAGGCCAGTGGGGGATTGGTCATGGTCGAGAGTCGGTCAGGCTGGAAAGACTGACCTACGGGCGGTTGGCGGTGCGAAGTTTGTTGGTATCGGTGGATGTCGGCGACGCGCCTGACGGGTGGATCGTCGCCTCGACCTCCATGTTCACGTACCGAGACGCCTCGGCAGGATGATCGAGCTGGATCGTGAGTTCGACAACGCGCAGGTCGCGCAAAGCACGAGGGTCGACGCTGGTCAATCGGTTGCTGCCGACCATCGAGCCGATCCGCGTGACCTTTCCAGGGACCCGCGAGCCGAGGATGTCCACCTCAGCGGGGTCGTTCAGATGAATCCGGGGCAGATCGCTCTGATAGACCTCGGCCGTTGCCGCCATCGACGAGAGGTCACCCATCTCGAGCAGCGTGCCGGCGCCGAGCTCGCCGGCGTGGACTGCGATGCGGAGTACGCGTCCCGCTCGGGGCGAGCGGACCTCGGCTTCCGCCAATGCGGCTTCCGCCAGCGCGACCTGGGCATCGAGGATCTCGTCCGCCGGTCCCCGTTCGCCGGGGGCCTGAGCTTGTCCCGCGGCCTCGAGCAACTGGAGGTCGAGATCGTCCTTGAGCGACTGCATCTCGACCTGGTAGAGGGCCATCTCCGCGTCGTAGCGCTCCTTGCCTTTCAACATCCCGCCGAATTGCTTGTAGAGCGCGTTCGCCTCGCCGAGACGTGTTTTCGAGGTTCCGGCCGCCTTGCGCGCGGCGGCCAGTCGCGCGTTCTGTTCGCGTTGCTTGAGCGTCTTCTGCGCCTTTGCCAGGGCCAGTTGGTTCCGGGCCGCGGCGTGGCCTTCCAGGACGGCGAGGATTGCCCCCTGGGATACCTGATCGCCTTCCTTGACCTTGATCTCATCGATGCGGATGCCTGGCCGCACCCCCACCGAGATCAATCCCTCAGTCGGAACCAGGCGAGCCAGGGCCACGGCTGCCGAGCGCGGCGCCGACGATGTCGAATGGCCGGGAGACTCCCCCTGCCCTTTCAATGGGCCTTCCTGCCCCAGCGCGGCATCGATCGGACGACGGGATTGGCTCACGGCCAGGAGCACCGCGACCGCGACCGCGATGAGCCCGAGGGCTTTTCCGATCCTGTGAAGCAAGACTCCCGGAATTCGCTGACAGCCCATGCGGCGATCCTCGAGCCGTTGAATCATCGTGAGTAGGGAATTCGAGTCGGGCGTGTCGGCCGATGACCGCGCGGTCACCCGATGGCGATGTCGGAAACGAGACAGACCTCACGACTATACTCCGCGGATATCGGGCCCGCCCAGATGAATCGCTGATGGCTCGTGGACCGAGTTGGGTGGTGTTCTGCTGGCTGAGGAGGGCCGAGATCGGCGGAGGATTCCGCCGGAAAGGAGTAAACCCCCGAGATCGCATGGTTTCGGGGTTGGAGTTCCGGCTTCAGCCGGTCTTCGGATCGGGAAGCTATCGACCAAAGGGCGGCGGATGGTGGAAACGATCCCACCGACTCCGCCACCCTTGCGAGGCGACCAGTGTCGGGGCATCAGCCCACCTTCGCGAGGGCCGGGACGCTGCGGGAATCGGCCGCGGCGGCGACGAACGCCTCGATCAATTGCATATCCAGCGAGATGTTCCCCTCGTTCTCAGGGTGCCATTGCACGCCGGTGACCCACCAGGAATGATCCTTGCCCTCGAAGGCCTCGATGAGTCCGTCGGGGGCCAGGGCCGCCACGCGGAAGTTCGGCGCGAGCTTGCGGACACCCTGGTGATGGTAGCTGTTGACGCGAATCTCGCCAGGCCCGTAGATTCCCTCGAGCCGGGTACCTGGTTGCATGACGACGGTGTGGCGATGCGCCCCGCCGTGCGGGTCCCAGTGCGGGATCGCCTTGGGCATGTCTTCGGGCAGGTGGAGGAACAGGCCGCCACCGGCGACCACGTTCAATTCCTGCATGCCCAACCCGATGCCCAGTGCGGGCATCCGGCGCTGCTGGACGACTTTGCAGAGCAGGCGATCCGCCAGCTCGCGACGTTCCGGAACGACCGTGACAGCCGGATGGGGCGCCAGCCCCATCTTGCGGGGATCCAGGTCGTCTCCGCCTGTCAGCATCACACCGTCCAGCTTGTCCAGGATTGGGACCAGGTCCGATTCCCGGGTGAGCGGAGGAATGATCACCGGCAGCGCATTGGCGGCCAGGAGACACTCGAAATAGCCGCTGTGGATGAAGCTGTGAGGTGTGCGGCCCTTCGCCGTTGCGCGGTAGTCCGTGTTGATTCCGATGAGCGGACGGTATTTCATAGCAGCCATCCCTTCCTTGAAATGGTCTCGGCGAAATCCGTTCAGGGCACGTTGCAGTCGTCCGCAAACCAGTCCCCTGCGAGGCAGAAAACCTGGCGTGACGAACATCCTGGGTCGACACATCTCGAAAGTTGGGATCTTTGAGAGATGTCGCTTTCGACGTACCGACCTTGTTCCCCCCTCGTTCCACGAGAGGGATTACCCTCCGAGAAGTCCTCCTGGTTTTGCGCGATGTGAGTCAGGTGGAGAATCGAATCCGACTGATCATTCTATCGCCCCGCGTGTGTCGGCGAGGTAGGGAGAGTCTACCGATCGAGCTTCGCGAAATTCAAGAAAAATCCGGCGAAAAGCCTGGTTTTTTCCGGCAATTCGCCCATCCCAACCGATCGGGAAGCCAAGTGATCGTCGAGGACAACGACCAGGCTAAATGGGGAAGCGATTGGCAAGCCAACTGAAGAACGAGATGATCCTCCACGGCGCAAATCGCGCAATGGCGTGCGCAACTCGCAGGAACGGGTAGCGATTGAATTCCGTTCTCCGAAATCGATCCGAGCAAAGCGGGACGTTATTCCCGGCCTGTTACTCAATCGCCGAGGCTGTTCATGTCCTCATGGCGATTTCGCGGGGGCGACTGGCTGGCCCGGGGGCCCTTTCTCGGCGATTTGACCGGGACCACCTCTGATATAGTCGCCTTGCAGGTAGCGGATCACCATCTGGAGGTCGTTGGCCGAAAGCTGATCCGCGTCGAACGCGGGCATCTTCTGCTCCTTCTCCAGGTAACCGTACCGGTCCGCCGCGTTCGGCTTGCGGATCATGCGTGCGGTCCACTGGGGCGATCCCCAGGCGAAGAGGTTGGGCGCGTCGCGCATGCCGCCCTCGGTGAATCCGTCGACAATATGGCAGGTCCCGCATTCCTTCTGGAAGGGGGCGAGCCCCGGGTGATTGGCGACCTCGGGCCGGCTGAGCCACTCGTCGGGGGCCGTATCGGGGGCGATCGTGGCGAACGCGGCGACGAAGTCGGCGACGTCGTCGAGGGCCTTCCCCTTCAGCTTCGAGCTCTTCTTCCACTCGGCCATACCGTCGCAGACGGGTACCTTGCCGAAGTAGGCCGGCGCCTGCGGGTTTTCGAGCAGCCCGCCGATCCAGGCCCGGGAGCCGAATCCTACGAGGTCCGATGCCGTCTGGGCGCCGGTCCCCTTTCCTCCGTAGACGTGGCAGCCAAGGCATCGTCGTTCCAGGACGGCCCGCCCCTGGGTGAACGGATCGCGGCGGAGGATGTAAGCGGCCCCGTCTGGCGCGATACCGGTCTCCGATCCGGCGAGGAACAGCGCTCGTTCGCGCGCGACGTCCGCCTTCTTGCGGGCTTCCTGGAAGAGCGCGTTGTGCGAATCATCCCAGACCGCCTGGACGGTCAGGAAACCCGCCCCCCCCAGGACCGTGAATGCGAAGCCGCAAGCCAGGAAGTGCGCGAACTTGCCGGGGAGAATCCGATCGAGGAATGGCAGGATCAGCAGGACCAGAAGCAGGGCGCTGGGGATGACGATCGTGCCGATCATCTCCCGGCTGCCGGGGAAGTACTTGAGCATCTGGAACATCGACAGATAGTACCATTCCGGACGTGCCGGGTAGTCGGAACTCGAGGGGTCCGCCGGTGCGTCCAGATTGGCGCCTCCCTCGTACAAGACCAGCCCGACCACCACGCCGAGCACCAGCAAGGAGAAAGCCAGGTTCCGGACCATCTGATCGGGCCAGTACGGGGCGGCCGGCTGGTGCTCGGCACCCGCGGGCGGGGTCAGGTGGTGTCGACGGGCCAACGCCAGGTGGATCGCCAGGAAGAGGACCAGCGACGCCGGCAGGACCGCGACGTGAAGGGCATAGAACCGTGTGAGCGTCTGGTTGCCGAACTCGCTGCCGCCGACCACGATCCTCTGGAGATAAGGGCCGACCACCGGAGCCCCGCTCATGATGTTGGTCACGACCTTGGTCGCCCAGTAGCCCTTCTGATCCCAGGGGAGTTGATAGCCGGTATGGCCGAAGCCGATCGTGATCAGCATCAGGACCAGCCCGAACCACCAGTTGAACTCGCGAGGGCGACGATAGGCCCCCGCCCAGACCACCTGGAGCAGGTGCATCGCCAGCAGCACGATCATCGCCTGGGCCGCAAAGTGGTGGACGCCGCGGATGAACCAGCCGAACCAGACCTCGTGGCTGATGTAGAAGACGCTCGCCCAGGCCGTCGAAGACGACGGGCTGTACGATGCCATCAGCAGCATCCCCGTGAAGGCCTGGACCAGGAAGACCATGGTCAAGGCCGAGCCGAAGACATAGCGCCAGCGCGCGCCGCCGCGGATCGGTTCATCGAGGGCCTGGCGCGTCAAGGTGGGCAGCCCGGTCCGGTCGTCGAGCCAGTCGGAAAGTTGTTTAAACAAGGGGAATCCTCTCCTCGCTCTGGGAGCGGAAACGCTCGAATTTCACGCGGATCTCGGGATCCTCATCCTTGGAAATGTCGACGTCGAGCCGGTCCATCGGGCGGGGCGGAACCTGGTTTTCGGGTTTGCCGGTCAGGTCGAACGTGCTGGTGTGGCACGGGCACAGGAAACTCCTGCCATCTTCCGTCAGATTGACGGCGCATCCCAGGTGGGGGCACTCCGAGGTCATCGCGATGACCTCCGGCCCGCTGCCTTTGGGCTGTCGGATCAGCCAGACCGAGCCCACCGGCTCTCGGGGATATTTGACCCAGGCGTCCTGCCGCTCCTCGATGATCGCGAACGAGCGCGGCTTGCCCACTTCCAACTGGCTCAAGCGGGTGAGTGCCTGGTAAGACCCTTCCCGGCCCCGCTTCCTCAGCGGTGATAGCACATAAGCCGCACCCGGCACGGCCAGCACCAGCCCGAACAGGCCGCCGACGGCAACCGACAGGACCCCGAGAAACCCGCGCCGGGGCATCTCCGAAGGGCGATCGACCGGATGCTTGTCCCCGACCGGCACTCTCAACTTTTCGTCCATTCGCGGAACTCCCTCGGTATTCGTCGGCGTGACGAGGAACTCACGTTTGATGGAGAGCCCCATCGATATCCGGCTTGTCGGAACCCCTCGGATCATGCCTGCCAACCGAACCGGATCGACCGTGGTACGAACTCGACGGCGCGGCCGACGTCGGCTGGCCCTGTTCGCTCCTCACTAATGCCTCTTCTTGAGACAGCCCGGTCGAGGTCGGTTGTGTCTTTGGGGTGGGAAACCGACGGCGGGTGGATCGCAGTTACCTGGAATAGTTTAGGCAGAGGAAGGATTCGACTCAAGGGCCTGGCGACCCGCCTTGAGCACCCGATCGACGACATCGGCCATCGGTCCCGTCATCGTGGCGCCCGCTGCCGCCTTGTGGCCGCCGCCGCCGAACTGGCCGGCCAGTCGCGAGCAGTCCAGCCCGTTACGCGACCGGAACGAGACCTTGACGCCGCCGCGCACTTGCTCGATGAACAATAGTCCGACCTCGACCCCGAGCAGGCTGACGGTAAAGTCGATCAGGTCCTCGGAGTCTTGCGGGATCGCGCCCGTGCACATCAAGTCGTGGTGGGAAATCTTGGCGTAGGCGATCCTCCCGTCGAGGTCGGTCTGCATGCCGGCGAGCGTCCCGCCCATGAGCTTCAGGCGGCCCAGGGTGTTCCGCTCGAAGAGCTGGCGGTAAATCGCGTCGATCGGCGCTCCCGCCTCGATCAGTTCGGCGACGGCCCGCAGGGTGCTCGGCTTGGTGTTCGAATGGCGGAACCAGCCGGTATCCATCGCGATCGCTGTGAGCAGGCCGGTCGAGACCTCCGGCGTGAGCGTGCATCCCAGCGCGTGGATGGCCTGCATAACCAGGGTCCCGGTCGCTTCGGCCGCAGTATCCTTCAAGAAGATCGCCCCCAGGTCGTCCTGGCTGACGTGGTGGTCGATGACCATCTTGGTCCCGGTGAATCCCCTGATGAAATCGGCCATGCCACCGAGTTGATTCCACGCCGAGAGGTCGAGGATGATCGCGACCTCTCGATCGGCCAGTGCGTCAGGACCGACGGCTGTCCCGAAGTGCTCGAACAGCGTGCCATCCGGATCGAGGAAATCGTAGCGAGGGGGGGTCGGACTGGTGTTCACCACGCGGACGTCCTTGCCCCGCTGCCGGAGCAGGCCCGCCATACCGACTTCCGACCCCAGGGCATCGCCGTCGGGCCGGACGTGAGTCGTCAGCAGGAATCGGTCGTGCGTCTCGATCACGTCGGCCAGTGGGGTCCAGTCGATGCTCATCTTGATCCTACGGCGCTTGATGCTGCGAAATTCTTGCCATTTTCCGTAAATCACTATCTCAAAACCTCGGCTGGGTTGCTACCGATGTCGATCGCGGTCTCAACGAAATAACGAGAGTGCTCGCCGATCGCCACGCGGAAACCCGGTGCGGGGCCGCTCCGGGGACGGGGTGCGTGGGGCATTGTGCGAGGGTGGTGAGCCCGCAATATTGGGGGACAAGGCACCACGGGCATTGCACTGGTTTGCACTCCTGTGCAACACTTCGCCGGGTCGCCCTGATCGATCTCCCGGGAGGATCGGGAGTTGGGATTGCGTCCCCGATTGGTTCGGACGAGGCGGTTCGCGGGCGGCGATACCCCCGTCGTCGTGGCTCGCGGTCCTTGATGACCCAACGCGCCCGACCGATATTCAAATGGACAGATTGCCATGGTCGCCACCTCGTCGGGAATCGATTGTGCACTCTCCGTATAATGTTAGAATGGCGCGGTTTTGCAATTTCATGAATGCACCTATCGCGGATTCGGGTCGTTTTTCTCCCGAACTATCGACCAGGTAAGCAGATAGAAAATCCGAAAAAAATTGGAATTTGCGCGCAGCCGACCACCGTGTGGCCCCGAAATGGGTGGGGAGTGAAGAGGGCCAATCATGGTCCAAGGGGCGCGGTGTGGAACAGAAAACCGGCCTTGATCGCTCCGGAGGGATCATCGCAGGGATCGAGGCCCTCTCGTCGACCGGGCTAATGACGTGCTGGGGCTTATGGACTTCATGTCCCGCCAAGGGGTGCGAGTCGACCACGATAGAGTCCTTCGACAACTCGCCTAGTTTCTCAGCCGTACGGAGACGCGGAACTGGCTTCCGCGTAGAATTGCTCCTCCAGGATCCTCGAGCCGAGCCGCTCGTTGATCCGACGCTTGATCTCCGCGCGTCGATCGTTGTTCTGATCGACCGATTGGACCAGTTCGACGAACCTCAGCCCGACGTCGCCCGCGCGCTGGAGGTGCCAACGTAACTGATCGATGATGACCAGGTCTGTCGCGGCGGAATGAGGGAGGGGACGGGAGATTATTGTGATTCCGAGGGGGATACGGGCGCGATGTTCGCGTTGAGCATCCTTGAGTTTGCGGAGAATCCTTGCAACACACCGGCTGTTCGGGCATCCTTCTGAGAAGAGTTGGGCGGTCAGTCCTCCCAAGACCGACCAAGACTCCATTGGCAGTGGACGACGAAATGCTACGATACACGAGTCCACTTATACCAAAGGAGCCGGGGCATGACGACCGAACGACTTTACTACCCAGAAGTTGAGTGTGAAGCGACCCCGAGCGACCTCTATGACACTGAGGTCGTAGGCGTGCTCGATGAGACGGAGAATCGGCACTCCCTCCGCGTGGCCTCAGGGGTTGTCCAGCGGATTGAAGGCAAGGCGTATCTCCCGATCCTGGTGGTCGATTTGGATCGCCGGAAGGGCCGGGTCCTCATTCAACTACCTTACGAGGCCGATTCGGGAGCCAATCGACTCTGGGTCCCCCTTGATCGATTTCGTAGCGAGATGAAAGCCGGAGAATATGTGGCATGATCCTGTCGTTTCAGGAGATCGACGCGGCCATTCGGAACGGGCAGATCATTATCGAGCCACGCCCCGACGAGGCGGCATGGATCTCCACGGCGACCGACCTGACTCTCAATAACGCTCTCCTCGAATGGAAGGTTCCGACATCCGCACCCACCGGATCGGATGAGTCAGACACTTAAAAGCAAATCGCCCAGTCAACCCAGACTTCCCATTTTATGTTTTGGTCGAGTTGCTGACTTGTCTGATCTGTGAGACCATCTGAAGGGAAAACGGGGCAATTTAGAGATAATGGTGGATTTATTGTTATACGTTTGACCCCGTCTGTTCCCGTCTGTTCCGTTTGACCCCGTCTGTTCGTGACCCCGTCTGTTGACCTGTCGCATTGTTATACGTATGACCCCATGTCGTAGGTGATTTATTGTTATACGTATAACCCCGTGTTGTATGACCCCGTATCGTCGTGTCGTATGACCCCGTGTCGTGTGTTTATGCGGTGTAGTGGGACGCTGAGGGGATCAGGATATCGCGGGCCGAAGCGGGCGGCAATCGGGTGGATGGATGTTCGGATCGCTGTTGTCACTGACTACCTGGTCAGCCCATTCTTGGGCTTCTTTGATGTCATTAACTCCCAGGACAGAATTGTGATTCCTGCGGACAGAGGACCGGAAGCCCGCGCAATCGCAGACGACCCATCTCGGCTCGGGATAGATGTTCTCGAAGAAGAGCTCCCATCCGAACCGAATTATGTGCGGCGGCGCATTTACTCGTTTGAAATGCCGGGGATAATTCGAGCCCTCTTTGCACTGCCACTTCTCGTCAGTCAAGAGGACGGGGGTCAGAGGACGGGGGTCAGACCAAGAGGACGGGGGTCAAGAGGACGGGGGTCAGGCCAGGTTTCCGGTTTTTTCGGAGGACGGGGGTCAGACCACGGAGGACGGGGGTCGGAGGACGGGGGTCAGACCAGGTTTCCGGTTTTTCGGAGGACGGGGGTCCGGAGGACGGGGGTCACGGAGGACGGGAGGACGGGGGTCACGGGAGGACGGGGGTCCGGGAGGACGGGGGTCAGACCAGGTTTCCGGTTTTTCGGAGGACGGGGGTCCGGAGGACGGGGGTCACGGAGGACGGGGGAGGAC
>JBKQHM010000677.1:0-7518 GCA_052148775.1 Isosphaeraceae bacterium
CAATGCCGTCCTTCCATCCACAACGATAGCGCAACAGATTTCCCCGATTCTGCAAGCCCAATCCGAGCTCAAAATGGGCAATTTTCATCAGCCCAGGGCTAGCCTGGTCGCCGTGGGCGTCCTGGGCGCCTTGGCGTGGTTGCTCGGTCCTTCATGGTTGGGGATCGTCCTGGGGCAGGTACCGGATGACCTCCGCCCCCAAGCCGCCTCGATCTACTTGGATGGGCTGCTGGTCGCGTATTCACTCGCCATGGTCGCGTCGATCGGCGTGATCGGGGCCGTGATTCTCCTGCGGTTGACGGCGAGGACGGAGACGCCGGCTCGTCGGCGAAGGCAGGCGCGCTGGCTGGCGATCGGGGTGACGATCCTCGTCAGTCTCTTGCTCCTCGATGCCGGCGCCTCGGCCTGGAGCCATTGGTTGCATCGCCATCCCCGGCTTCCGGATGCCGGCAGTCCGTCCAACCAGGACGAGTCGAAGTTCGCGGGACGATCGTTCGATGGCGTGATACCGGATCTGCCGAGCCGGTTCTCGACGGCCGCGGCGGGGCCCGGTTCCTCCGCCTTGCGGATCCTCGTCGTCGGCGAGTCCAGCGCGCGGGGTGAGCCCTACCATCCCTGGCTGTCCGTGGGGCAGCTCGTTGCCTGGAAACTGGAGTCGGTCCTGCGGGGTCGGTCGATCGGCCTGGAGACCTGGGCCACCGGGGGGGCCAACCTGGCCCAGATGCACCATCGGCTGGCTGGCTTGACGAATCGCCCCGACATCATGATTCTCTATGTCGGTCACAATGAATTCCAGTCCCGGTATGCCTGGATGCGGGACCCGGGATTCTATTATCGCGACGAACGGCCCGCCCTGTATTCGCCCGAGTCGATGACGTCGATGCTGCTCTACTCGCCCCTGTGCCGGTTGGTACTGGAGACCCGCGAACAGCAGCGCGTTAGCCAGCGACCGCCGGGCCGAGTGACGCGAGAGCTGGTCGATCGACCCCTATGCACGGTCGCAGAGTTCGACGAGCTCGTCGCCGATTTCCGCATCCGGCTCGACGCAATCGCCGGGTACTGCGAGTCGATCGGTACGTTGCCGGTCTTCATCATCCCGGGGTCGAACGACGGCGGCTTCGACCCGAGCCGCTCAGTCCTGGCCCCCGAGACTCCGCGTGCCGAGCGGGTCGCCTTCGCCCGGTCGGTCGCGAGGGCGCGCGTCCTGGAGAAGAGGGATCCGGCCGAGGCGATACGGATGGATCGCGAGCTGGTGGCCAGCCATCCCGAATTCGCCGAGACCCACTACCGGCTCGCCCGGCTCCTCGAGCACACCGGCGACTGGGAGGACGCCCGCCGGCATTTCTTAGAGGCCCGCGAGCGAGACAGCATGCCGCTGCGCTGCCCGGAGGCATTCCGACAAGCGTACCGGGACGTGGCCGCACGGCATCCGGGCGTCCTGCTGGTCGATGGCCCCCGCGTACTCGAGGCAGTCAGCCCGCACGGGATCCTCGATGACGGTCTGTTCCACGACGCCCAACATCCGAACATTCGCGGTTATGTGGCGCTCGCCCAGGATCTCCTCGACCAGCTCCGCCGTCGCCGGGCCTTCGGCTGGCCGGGAGACGTGGAGGCACCGCTTCTCGACGCCGAAGTCTGCGCCCGCCACTTCGGGCTCGACGCTTCTCGCTGGGCGACGATCTGTCGTCGCGAATTCGCGTTCTACCAGGTCACTGCCTATATCCGGTACGACCCGAAGTTCCGGAATGAGCGGGCGGCCGCTTATCGGCGCGCCGCCGCGGCCATCGAGGCCGGACGTCCGCCCGTCGATGCGGGGATTCCCAGCGGCGTGTTGCCCCCGAGGCCGGCGAAGACGCCACGCGTGATCCCGCCGCCATCGGCCGAAACCCCGTCGTGACGAGATTGATGGAAAGGGCGGAAGGACAGGGAGGTGATGAGACGCTGGGTTACGACCGGGAAGAGATGACCTTGCGACGGCGGGCTCGGGCCGAGTGGGTTTCCTGCTTCGAGGATGGCCTCGGCGCGTAGCACGGCCAGATCAGGTGGGCCACGGCGTCGGCCGGCGAGTTGGCGATCCGGCTCTCGAGTTGCTTGAGGTAGTCGAAGACGGCGGCCTGCTCTTCGCCGGGCCGCAGCCAGCCCATCGGCTCGAATTCGAGCGCGAAGCGGCCGCCCGGTGCGTGGGTGCAGAAGACCAGGAAGACCGGGGCATGGGTCAGCACCGCCAGTTCGGTCCAGATCGCGAGGAGGCGATGGGGCCGGCCCAGCAGTCGGCCAGGACAGGTATTGGGGCCGGTCCAGGGGATGTCGCCGTTCAGGTAGATCGCCATCCCGTCGCGGAGCGCGGAGCGGGCTCGGAGTACGCGTTCCACGGCGACCGTCGGCGACAGGTCGCGGCGCAGGAACAACTCGGCCTGTGGGTGCGGCCCGCCCTGGTCGAACCGGCGATCCAGCTCACGCGAGACGTGTCGCGGCCGTTGCACGAGCAGCCGGAGCGGGACGCCCCGGCGATAGAGCCAGTGTACGCCGGCGATGTGGGCTCCCAGGTGGCTGCCGACCAGGATCGCGCCCCGGCCCCCGGCCATCGCCGCTTGAAGCCGCTCGTAGCCGCGCACGTCGAATCGGGCCAGGATCGCCTCATCCGATTGTTGGTCCAGGGGGTAGTCGCGCGCCAGGAACCGCGCGGTGTTGGACACCAGCGCCGGCCAGGTCGTACTCATCGGCCAGTCGGCGTCGAGAGCCGACCCGGCATCGCGCAGCGCCGCGCGGAGCTGCGCTCGTCGTCTCGGAAGGATCGCCAGCACGATGCGGCCCAGCAGGCCCAGGATACGGTCGCCGCGCGCCGGCCCGAGCCACCGCAGCACGGGGAGGATCCGGTCGTAGAAGACGAACTTCCAGCTGAGGACTTTCCGCAGCCGTCGTCTTATGAACATGCTTCCCCCTCGGCGGTCAGGGATTTCAGGCGTTGGTAGTCGACCTTGTCGGTCGAGGTCACGGGTAGGCCATCGACGAACGTGATCGTGTCGGGGACCATGTAGTGGGGCAAATACGTCGTGCAATGCCGCTTCATGGCGATGATCGACTTCTTCTGGCCGGGCTTCAATGCGACGAAGGCCGCGATCGAGACGCCGGCTTCGTCCGATCGGGCCACGACCCCGGCGCGATCCACACCCTCGTGGCGGTAGAACGTCGACTCGATCTCGCCCAGCTCGATCCGGTAGCCGCGCCGCTTGACCATCCTGTCGCGCCGGCCGTGGAACTCGAAGCAGCCGGTGCCGTCGTCCCTGACCAGGTCGCCCGTGCGATACCAACGCGTGCCGTTGGTATCGCGGAGGAACGCCGCGTCGGTCAGATCGGGCCGGCCGAAGTACCCGCGCATCACGCCGGGACCGGCGATGACGAGTTCGCCGACGGTCCCACGGGGCGCGTCCTGGTCCTCGGCATTAACAACGCGAGCACGGAGCGGGTGGCAGACCCGGCCGATCGGGAAGGGGCTATCGCGGTCGGGCGGGATTGTACCTGGGATCGGATACGCCGTGCAGACATTCGTCTCGGTAGGGCCGTAGAGATTCCACATCCGCGCGGCGGGCCAGCATGTCCGCAGCCGGCGGAGCGAGCCGATCGGGAAGACCTCGCCGGCGAAGAGGACCAGGCGCGGGGCGGGGAAACCCGGACGGTCCGCGCCCCCGTGCTCGGTCAGAAGCGAGAGGATCGAAGGCGCCGAGTACCAGACGCTGATCCGTCGCTCGGCCAGGAAATCGCCGAGCCTCGCGGGCTCTTTTCCCAGCCCCTCACCGATCAGGACCAACGTCGACGCATTACGGCACGATGCGAAGAGGTCGAACACGGACAGGTCGAAGTGCAACGGCGCATGAGAGGCGAATCGGTCGTCGTCGGACCAGGGTCCAAGGGTGTCCCGGCACCAATCCAGGAAGGTCAGCGCGTTGGCGTGCGAGAGCATGACGCCCTTGGGCTGTCCGGTGGACCCCGAGGTGAAAAGGATGAACGCCAGGTCATCCTCGGCAAGCGGAGGGGGCAGGGGGGAAGGCGCGTCGTCGGCCAGGACTTCGGCCCAGCGCGCATCCCCGAGGGCGATCGGGTCCGAGGGCGTGGTCGCCGCGCCGGTGATGATCAGCCGGGGCAGGGGACCTGCCGTCGGCCAGGCCACTCGGAGGGCCGGCGCCAGGCCGGAGTCGACGACCACCACCTTGACGCCCGCCGTGGCCAGGATGCCGGCGGCTCGCGTGGCGGGACCGGTCGGGTCGACGGGGACGTAGGCCGCACCGGCGCGGAGGATGCCGTGGACGGCGGTCACGGCCTCGAGGCCCTTGGGCAACCAGAGCCCCACCCGGTCTCCGCGTCCGGCGCCCCATCGCGATAGCCGGGTTGCCACGCGGTCCGCATCCCGGAGTAATTCGGCATAACCGAGGCAACCGCCCCGCTCGTCTTCCACGGCCGGATAGCCGGGACGCCGGGCGGCGGCCTCATCGAGAAGTCGGATTAAATGGCGTCCTTCCATGGGCGTCGACCCTGTCGTGATCACTTGCGGGATACCGGGAAGGCCGGGACCTTCCCACTCATGTCGTCGCGCCGGCCGGCTTCTCCGTCGGGGACGAAGCCCTTCGGGCGGGTCGGGATCGGCGTTCTCGACGAGTCGGTCGAGCCCGACGGCAACGGGATGCGCTTGCCGGGACTGTCGTTCGGGAAGATCCGGTGATATAAGGGTGCGTCTGCGGTTACCGCCTCGGCCAGCGCCAGGAAGAGCCGATGATGTCCCATCGCGTTGGGATGATCGTCCCAGGAGGCGATCTCCAGCACCGCCGGGTTGAAGGGGTCGAAGGTATCCGAAAGGTCGAAGACGGTCACGCCGTGGTGATTGGCCAGGGCCTTCAACCGCGCCACCGGCTCGGCCCGGACGCCGGGCGAGTCCGCCGATCCGACCCGGGGGATGATTACCATGGCCAGCGGCACGCCTTCCGAGCGGCACTCGGCCGCGATCCGGCCCAGCGTCCGGTCGTAGAGCTCCCAGTAGAATGGCTCTAGCTTACCCTTGAGCCAATCCTTGTGGATCAACTGCCCCTCTGAGTCGACCCGGGTGTCCTTGGCCGCGACCTTCGCATCGGCGACGATCTGCTTGACGAATTCGTACCGCAAGTCGACCCCCTTGCGGAGCATGTCGCAGAGGTGGATCTCCGTCAGGCGGATGTCGAGGGTCGTGGCCGAATAGATCACCAGGTCGGGCCGGAACGCGAGCACCTTTCGGCGAAGTGTGTCGAGCCGCTGGAGTGGGCTGTAGGCCATGACGGCGAAATTGAGCACCTCATACCGACGCGGCCGGTCCGATCCGCGCTCGGACGCGCGGGCGTCCAGCCAATCCTGCAGACGGTTGGCATAGGTCTCCTGGTACTTCACGCCCCAACCCATGTCCATCGACGCGCCCAGCACGGCGATGCGGAAGGTCTCCTCGGGCTTCTCGAGCGTGACCGGATCGTCGTGCATGCCGAACTCATTGGTGACGAAAGGCTGGCCGAAGAGTGTGCGGCGGACCCCGGGTTTGAGTTCGAACTGGAGGAAGTCGTCCTCGAGGTAGCGGATGACGTTGGCCTCCTTGAAGCCGACACGCCCGTCGGACTTGCCGGACAGCCGGAGCGGCAGTTCGGAGCTCACGCCGCCCGCCGGCTCCGGACTCCTCGGGCCGCCGACGATTGACTCGTAGTAGCCCAGCACGTGTGCCTCGCGCTCGGCGGCCCTGGGGCCGGCCGATCGGGCGCTGTCGAGCACGGCATGGATTCGGTCCCAATCCGCCGGCCAGGAAACCAGTCCGACGACCAGGAGCACCAGGGGGTGGAGCAGGGCGGCACGAACCGCCGCCGAGCAGGCGGTCTGGTGGATCATAGCGGCGCGACTCCTCGGGGACTCCATTGGAGGACGTGTCCGGCCGCCCCGTCCGGGGGGGCTGTCGGGGCGAGGCCGCGGAGCCGGCGCAGCTCGGGCAGCGCGCTCAAGGCGGAGTCGAGACTCCGGGCCAGCCGGGCATGTCCCTCGGGGTTGGGATGGAAGTCGTTGGGTTCGACGGCCAGCCGGCCGGGCTGGAGGCCGTCGTAGGCCTCGGTCACGTCGACGATGTGATCGAACGCCGCGGCACGCGCCGATTCCAGGAGCGCCCGACGAGCGGACGGGTCGCTGGACCGGCCGACCCGGGGGATCAGCACCCAGACGATCGGAACGCCACGGGTCCGGCAGTCTTTCGCCATGGTTCGATAGACCCCCGCGAGGATCTCGCGATGATGGGGCTGGAGTGCCCTCTTGTACCGCTCCGGATCCCAGTGGGGTGCGACCCCGGCCGAGGCCAGTACGTCCCGATAGATGGGCGAATCGAAGCCCTGGCCGCGGGACAGGACGTAACGGAGCCTCCGTTCGTCCCAGCCGGCATCCGCTTCGGTCGACTCGCAGATCACCAGGTCGGGGCGCATCGGCCAGCCCAGCTGGCCGAAGTGGTACCATCGCTGGCCGGGCGAATGGCCCGGCACGGCGCAGTTGATGATCTCGATCGCGGGTCCGCCCGAGCGCCGCGAACGCTCATCCCAATCCCGCTCGAGGATCGATTCGAATCGCTGCTCGACGTTGACCCCCCATCCGGCCCCGATCGAGTCGCCCACCAGCGCGATCCGGAAAGTGCCGGGGGCCTTCTCGATCGAATAGGATCGGTCGCGCATCCCCTGCGCGTTGGTACGCCACTCGATGCCCCCCTTGACGACCAGATCCGACGGCTTCAGGACGACCTCGCGCAGGTCGTCGACCCGCATGACCAGCGGGGCCGAGTCGACCGGCGCCGAGAAGGTGTTGCCGGCGCGGCGCTGACCGCGAAGGGCCGGGAGGTCGCCGAGGTCGTCGAGGCGGCGGCCGTCGTCGACCAGTTGCTGATAGTAGCCCCGTTCGATCCGCGAGGCGTCCGACTGATTGAACAGCCCGCTGGAGAGACTGGAGCGCAGCCGGGCCGGCGTGCCCCCCGCGAACCGGTCCGGGATCAGCCCGCACGCCAGGATCGCGAGGGTTCCGAGCAACTGCCGGCTCATCATCCCGTCATGATCCATAGAGTCCTCGGCGAAACAGGTCGAGCCATGCCGCCGGGCTGGGGCTCGACCAGAGCGACCACAGCAGGGCGATGGTCGTGAATGTGCCGACGACCTTCGCGGCACGCAAGCCTAACGCCCGAGCCGAGCAGGTCGAGGCACCCGGGCCATGATCCGAGGCCCGCCTCCCCAGCGAAGGGCTTCGTCGGGCGTCGAACTGTACGTTGATCAGGACCAGCACGCCGAGGATGCCCCAGAAGAGCGCATCCGTCACCGTGAAGCCCCAGCTCCCGCGCAGCCAGTAAAACTGATAGGCGTGCAGCAGCCAGGTGGCCAGGAACACCGTCGCCGTGCCCATCGCCAGCGCCGCCGGTTGCGGCCACCGCTTCAGCCGGAACACCACCGGGTTGAAGAAGATCCGCACCATGAAATCCTTCCAGTAGAT
>JBKQHM010000678.1:0-6685 GCA_052148775.1 Isosphaeraceae bacterium
CCGGATACGAAGCTAGGATAGCTGAGGATGGGGCTCACTTTTCACTTAACATGTATTATTATTGGTATTATTCTTATGTCGTCGATTGCAACCCTGGAGGCCGAAATTAGAGAAGTGCAGTCGGAGATTGCATACGCAGCGACGAAAGCTGCGGAATACGAATGAAGGCGACCACGGCCGAGTTGGAGACGATCACCCCGGCTGGCCCGACACTTGTGACAGCGGCGACCTCAGCAGTGACGCTCGGGTCGTCGGGTACGCCGACGCTGAGCGACACGGCGGTGCTCTCTGGCGGCTTCCTGCCAGATGGCCTGAGCAGCAACATTAACTTCACGCTCACACTCGGCACGACGACGGTCTACACGACGAGTGACACGGTCAGCGGCAACGGTACCTACGGGGCCAGCTACACGCTCCCCACGTCGGGTACGCTGGCTGGAACGTACACCTGGCACGCGATCTACAGCGGCGACGCGGACAACACCTCGGCGAGCGACGAGGGGGGGACCGCCGAGCAGACGGTGGTTAGCCCGGCCAGCCCGACCATCAGCACGACGCCCGGAGGGCCGGTGGCGATCGGAAACATCGTCATCGGCGGGACGAAATACCTGGACCTGACCGGGAACGGCTTCTCGTCTGATGACACTCCGCAGAGCGGCGTGACCATTGACCTTTACAAGGAGTCGGACAACACGGCGGGCTTGCAGGTCGGCAGCGGCGGGGATACCTTGATCGCAACGGCGACGACCGCGAACAATGGCACCTACAGCTTCTCCGTAACCGCCGCGGGCACCTATTACGTGCAGGAATCGGTGCCGTCGGGCTCTATCCAGACGGGCGGCGGGCCGGATGGGAGCGCCGGGGATACCTACTACACCATCAACGCCACCGCGGGCAACACCTATTCCGACTATGACTTCGACGACTATCAGATCCCCACATGCACGCCTACCAACGTCAGCTACAAGGTCACGACGCCGAACAACTGCTCCACGACGGTGTCGAACCTCGCCGGCAACACGCAACAAGGTGACACGGTCACGGCCACATTCACCGTGCCGGCGGGGATGAACGACCAGCTCACCCTGGTTAGCTATATCGCGCCGGGCCCCAGCTTCAGCGATGCCACGGCTTATGAGCAGGAGATCTATCAGCAGGCTACCGGGGTGTTCGGCCCTGGAACCCATACCCTGTCGGTCCAGATCCCGAAGGACTACTACCAGATCGACTTCGTCTGTGGCCAGTCGATCAACGAGTTGGAGCCGAACCAGAACAATGATGCGTACGGCCCGGATAGCGCCGAGATCCTCTATCACGCCGAGGATCGGTTCATCTCCTCGGACAACAGCGGCACCACTCGTCCCAGTCTGACGACTCCCATCCCGACAACCGACCCGACCCAGACGACGACCTCGACCCCCACGTCGGCCCTGAGCGACTCGGCGACGTTATCCGGCGGCTACGATCCGACGGGGACGATCACCTTCGACTTGTTCGCACCGGGGGTCACTCCTGACGGGACTGACAGCAACGCCGTGTACAGCGACACGGTCACGATCAGCGGTGACGGCACCTACACCACGACCATGCCGGGCAGCAATCCCGGCGGCTATGTTCCCACGATGCCGGGCACTTACGAGTGGGTGGCGATCTACGGCGGTGACGGCAACAACAATGGGGCCGCGGGAACGCTGGGCAGCGAGCCGGAGCTGGTCACGGCGCCGACTTTGCAAATCGCGGGCACGGTTTACTGTGACATGAACCTGGACGGCACCCTGGATGGTTGTGACGAGGGTATTTCCGGGGTGACGGTCACGCTCAGCGGGACCGAAGCGAATGGCACCTCCTTCTCGGAAACGACGACGACCAACTCCAGCGGTCAGTACACCTTCAGCGGGATGCCGTTCAGCAATTCGTCGGGCTATACCCTGACCGTCTCGACGCCCTCCGGCGATTTTTCCGACACCGCAACGGTGGGATCGCTCGGCGGTACGGCCGTGTCCAGCCCCGAAGAAGTGACAAATATCGTCATGGACACCGTGGGTCGAACCAGCGGCTCCGGTTACAACTTCGGCCTGGTGATGCCGTCAAGCCTTTCGGGAGTGGTTTATGACGACGGCAAGAATGATTGCAAGCAGGATTCGTGCGACCAGGGACTGGCGGGCGTGACCGTCACCTTGACCGGGACCAACTTCCAGGGCACCTCGGTCTCGGAGACGGCCCAGACCAACAGTTCCGGCGATTATTCCTTCGCCGGACTGGCACCGGGGACGTATAAGGTTACCGTGAATCCGCCGAGCGGGTTCACTGCCGACGCGCTCACGGTCGGCACCGTCAGCGGGAAGACGGACGGCACCGGGGCCAGCAACCACGCGTCAATCGGCTCGATCGTCCTGGGTGGCTGCTCGTCAGCCGGCATCGACTACGACTTCAGCCTGATTGGTTCGAACGCTTGCTCGAGCCAGACTCAGACCTGTTCGTACTGGTGCGGCCCGCAAGGCCAGTCCCTGATCAATTGCCTCAACGGCAGGTCGAGCTGTACCAACCTGGGGAACTGGCTGGCGTCTACATGTCCGAACCTGTTCGGAAGCTTGAAAGGCTGCACCAATTCCCAGGTCGCGACGTATTGCAGCACGCTCGCCGGCGGCAACGCGAACCAGCGGGCTTGCGCCCAGGTGCTCTCGACGGCCCTGTGCGTGTATGTGACCGACAGCAACCTGGCGGGCGGCGACTACGGGAGTTCCTGCGGCTTCTCGGTCTCCGAGAATGGCCTTGGGGCGAGCTCCTGCAACGTCGGCAACAATGGCTCGGCCCTGGGGCTCTCGAACAACCAATCGTGCAGCGTCCTGGCGTTGCTGTCGCAGATCGACGCCCAGTCCCGGAACGGCTCGATCAACTCCTCGGCGTGCAACGCGGCCAATTCGATCTGCTCGGGCATCAACTCAATCTGATGACCGTGCGGGACGGATCGCCCAGTGCCATCCCTGCCATCAGAAGGCCACCCCCATTCGGGGTGGCCTTCTTCGTTGATGGCCGCTGTACGATCAGGCAAGCATTGGACGGTCGTAAGCGGGACTGCGTTCCGAGCTCCTCGCATTCCTCCGCGATGGCCAGGGTTGCCGAATCGGGAGAGGCGGTCGAGGATTCCGTACTCTACACGAGGCCGATTCGCCATCGGCATGGCGCGGAGTCGCGTCGGCGACTTGTGGTAACATCAACGTGGATACCGGCGGATAGGGCCGCCGCGTGAGCGTCGGGTCTCGAAGGGGAGTGTCCATGGGCGACGGCAAGCACTGTCCGGGTTGCGGCAAGGATATCGGGGTCTGGCCTGTCCTTTCGGCGGCGTTGCCGACCTGGATTCGCTGCCCGCATTGCAAGTCGCGCCTCCGATACCGCAACATCGCGGGCACCATGGCCATCGTCCTCACCGGTCTGTGTGGGCTTTTCGTCGTGACGTTCGTCCGGGTCTCTTTGCTGAAGACGCCCCGTCGGGCGTTGATCGGGGCCGCGGTCGTGATCGTCGGGTACATCCTGGTCGAACTGGCAACGACCTGGTATCTACGAAACCGTCGCGAACTGGATCGGGCCGATCAGTCCCGGCCGGGATCGTAAGCGACACATTACGTTCCCCGAATACCGTTGATTGCCATCGGACTGGGTCCCGGCGGCCCTTCAGGCCGCGGGAATATGGGGGGAACCGAGTTCCCCGGGTTTCACCCGGGGCTTTGTTCCTGCGGCCCTTCAGGCCGAGGGACCTTGTGGCTGGACATCTGTGGCCAGAGCCGGTCATAGTCAATAAGTCGGCAAGCGACCGATGGTGCGGGCGTACCACATCGCGACCGGTCGACGCGCCACTCTCTCGTCCGAGGGGACCGATCATGATCGACCCGATTTCCCGACGCTCGTTCGGCACCCTGACCGCGGGGGGCGTGCTCGGCGCCGCGACCGGCCTCGCCGCGGCCGACGACAAGCCGAAAGCCAACGTTCCCGAGGCAACCCGTCATCCGATCGAAGCGCCATTCGAGCGCGACTACGCGCCGCCGAGTTTCAAGCCGTCCTGGAAGAAGCCGCAGATCAACCGCCTGCTCGTGCAGGATTTCGTCATCTATGCCCACTCGGAACTCGATATGGTGAAGAAGCTGCTGGCCAGGGAGCCGGCGCTACTCAACGCGACGATGGACTGGGGTAACGGCGACTGGGAGACCGGGCTCGGCGGGGCCTCGCACATGGGCCGGCACGACATCGTCGAATTCCTGCTGGATCGCGGGGCCCGGATCGACATCTTCTGTGCCGCGATGATGGGCCAGCTCGACGCGGTAAAGTCGTTCCTCACCCTCCAGCCCAAGCTGATCGACGCCAAGGGGCCGCACGGGTTCACCCTCCACTTCCATGCCCAGGTCGGAGACAAGCGGTCCGAGCACGTGCTCGCTTACCTCCAGTCGATCAAGAAGCTGGAGCTGAAGCCGGTGCCGTGGCTGAAGAAACCGGCCGCTCCGGCGGCCAAGACCGGGTCTGCATGATCCCGGATAGGCCGAGATCGATAACGACCGAGCCAACCAACCCTCGCCATCCCGCCGAAAAACTCGCCCCGGACTCCCCGGGGGGTATAATCCTCTCAGGGTCGCAGTGCGCCGCTCACCCGGGCGGGATTCTCGCCGATTGCAACGATCGTGGGGTGTCTTATGGGCCAGACCTACAACCCTCGGCTGCGTCATGCCCTGATGGCGGTCGTCGAGAACCAACTGCGCGACGGTAATCCACCCGAGACCTCCGAGACGCTGGCCCGGCTGATGGCCAAGGGCTATCCCCGGGAGAAGGCCATGGACCTGATCGCCTGCGTCGTTTGCACCGAAATATTCGACGTCTTCAGGCGAAACCAGCTTTATGACCAGAGCCGCTATATCGCGGGACTCCGGAGGCTGCCCCGGTTACCCTGGGAGGGCAGGGAAGCCTCTGACACTTCCAAGGCCCCACCGATTCCGCACCGCGATCCGGCGAAGGCCGCCGAACTCCGTCAGAAGAAGGGAGGGCCGCGTTGAAAAGGATCACGTCGTTTCAACAGAGCGGTGAGCGGTATACATCCCTTCGGGTTATTGCCTTCCTCTTCACCCTGATCGGATCGGTACTGCTGGGGTTAGGCGGCTTGCTCCTGGCCTTCGGGCTCTACTCGCTGGCCTACGGGATGACGGGCACGCACCCGCCTGAAGCCGGTCTCCCGTCTGGACCCCGGGTGAACGTCGTGCCACTGATCCCCTGGTTGTCCGCGACGATCTTACTGCTCTATTCTTTCGCATGTTTGCTTTCCGGACTGCAATCCATCGCGATGGCCACCTTCTTCCGGCTCATGATCAACGTGGAAGAGAACACGCGGGCATCGGCCCAGTTCCTGGACAAGCTCCGATCGCGCCTGGAGCCGAGCCCGGAAGGCGTCGAGCCCTTGTTCCGGACCTGATGCGCGTTCCGGTGAGTCGTCGGCGCGGGCGGTGGTGGTATTTCCTGATGGGTTGGTCTGAGGGTCGATCGGGTCGGATCGCCGGGGGTGGGCGTCCGGCGATGGAGGGTCCATGGCACGTATCGTCGTCCGCGGTTGGGCCGCTGTGTTTCAGAATGACGAACCCGTCACCGACCCGGCCGTGCTGAGGATCCTCGATGGCCTGGTCTACGAGGACGAGTGGTTCACCGACTATCTCGGGAAGTCGAAGGCCCAGATGGTTCTCTTGAACGCGCTGGAGAGCGGCGGAAGCCTGCGGTTCGGCTACCAGGAGGGGGACGAATGGCTGACCGCAACGACCGAGTATCGGTCGAAACGGCCGCTCGTCGAGTCGGAGCTGCGCCAGCTCCTCAAGTATACGAGCAACCAGTGGGCCTCCGGCATCGGGGCAAACTGGACCTGCGAGAGCGCGAATCGTTGCGGATTCACGATCATGTGCATCACGCCGGGCGACATGGTCGAGCCGAATGCCCTTTCCATTCGGATGATCGAGGATTAGCCGGTCAGACCTCGCACTGCTCGCAGAGAAATGCCTTTAAGTAGCGGCTTTCTGGTATCATCTTTGCATCGTTTTGCAACATTCGGACCTTACAAGACGCGAGGAGACTTGAAGATGGCCAACGAAGACGAGATGGATGACCTGGAACGCCAGCTCTACGGGCTGAGGCTCCATATCGCGACGATTTATCGCCTGTTGACCTCGAAGGGGATCAGCACTCCCGAGGAGATCCAGGCGATGATCGAGAAAGTCGATGCCGAGGACGGGGCGAGCGATGAGGAGTTCTTCGGCGACGTAATCGGCCCGCCGTCGGGCGAGCCATGAGCCGGGCGGAAGACGACTTATCTCCTGAACAACGAGCCAGGCTCGCCCGCAAAGGCCAGCTCCTTTACGGGAAGTCCTGCGGCACGGGCGGCCGGGGCACCTGCGCGGAATCCTTCGCGATTCATCAACGACGGCTGGGTCATGTCGTCGTCGTCCGCGACCTGCTCGCGTTCTTGAGTTGCCGGATCGAAGCACTGCGGGCGGACGATCCCGACGGATTGTTGCCGATGACCGAGTCGCTGGCCGGGGAGATCCGCAAGCACCTGGAGAACGAGGCGTAGGCGGGCCATGGGTGAGGGGCACTGTCGGCGCAGCAGTTCTTGAGAGCCTATCCCAGTAGGCTCTTCGTAGGGTGGGCACGGCCCACCGGG
>JBKQHM010000679.1:0-6488 GCA_052148775.1 Isosphaeraceae bacterium
GTATCTATAGTTCTTGGGCGCCGATAACGATGCCAGTGAGGGAATACCTGGATTTTAGGGGGAATCTCGATCAGTTTCAAGCCAATTTGTTAGCCGGTTTCCCCTCCATGGGAATCCAGGCTAGCTCCGCCTTCAGTTCGAAAGTTCTCGTGGATAGCAGTCGAATGACCGGTGAGCCAGGGGACACCGTGGCGAGAGTACTGCCATCCGCGGAGATCGCCATCCAATCGCGGAAGTATTTATGCTTAGTTGGAAAGCTCGTAATTTGTCCCAGGCTCGGCTCCCACTCGAAGGCGGAGCCGTCGGGGTGTAGGGCCAAGATCGTCCCGGTCGAGGTGAAAATAGCCGTGGTCAGGTTCCGCCACGGGAGGAAAATCCTTCGTCCGGTGTCGATGTCGAGGACCGACCACTGTTTGGGGTCGGAAAGGAGAAGGCGATGACGGTCTGGTGAAAACTCTCGGACAGAACGACCTTCCATCGGCGAAGGTATCCCTTCACGGTGGCCAGTAGCGACGTCCCAAATCGTAACCGTATCGCGAGGGTTCTCGATCGCCAGCACTCGGCCATCACGAGAAAAGACGGCGGCGATCGGGTTTCCGTCCTGACCGAGACGCGTTCGCTTCAGGCGCAAGCCAGAGCGGGAGGCCAAGCGACTAACAAACATGGGGTAATTTTCCAGGATCAACAGGCTCTGGTCGTCTGCTGAGAACCCGATCTGGAAAGGTTCCGCGACCGTCAGCTTGATATGGTCACGGGGTGGTTCGGCGTCCCAGAGTTTGACGCTGCCGTCTTCCCCGGCCGAAGCGATCGTCCGACTGTCGGGCGACAAAGTCAGGTTCCAGATACGGCCGATGTGTCCCTGGTGGACACCACGTTGCATTCCGCTCGCCACGTCCCAGTGCCGGATCGTTCCATGTCCGTCGGCCGTGATCATGGTCTGATCGTCGGCGAAGAAGGCCACCGCGAACACGCCCCCGGTGGGGCGGAAACCGTCGTTCCATTGGCGATGGAAAACGCGCAGGAGACGGCGGCTGGAGCCGTCCCAAAGCTGGATCAATTCCCCGTTCTCATGCACGGTCGCCAGCTTCGACCCGTCGTGCGAGAAAGCAAGACTTTGCGCCCTTCCAGATCCGGGTAGAGAGGCGATGAGCGTTCGACGAGACCAGTTCCAGAGCTTGACTCCATCCCCGCCCGCCGTCGCCAAGATCGATCCGTCCGGCGAGAAAACGGCGTTCTCGAAGAAGGGACCATTACCCGGCAACGAGTCCAGCATGGTGCCGCTCGATCGATCCCAGACCCTGACGAAGCCGTCCTTCCTGCCCCCCGTGATCACGGACTTGCCATCGGCCGTGAACCGGGCAATCACGGCATCCCCCCTGTGCGCAGGCATCTCCAGTTGGCATCGGCCCGTGGCAACCTCCCACAACTTGAGCTCCCCGTCGTCGTCGACGGTCGCGAGGGTCTTACCATCGGGTGAGAACGCCGCGACGTTGACCTCGGTTCCAGAGGCCTTGATGGAGCGGACGAGTTGCCAGGAGGTCGTGCTCCAGATCTGGACGAAACCATCCTTGCCGGCGCTGGCCAGCAGGTCGCCCGCTGGGGAGAACTCGACGTAATAGACGTCGCCTTGGTGTCCTATGAGCGTGCGCCGCTCGGTCTGGCACCGTTCCAGCAGGTGATACCAGGAGAACTCGCGCAGGTCGTCCTCACCCGGCCGGGGCCGATGTTGCATGAGGATTTGTTTCGCCAGCGGCGCCTGAGCCGCGCGGATCAACTGGTCAGCATGCCGGATGTCTCTGACGTACTGGAGATGACGCCGGTAGTCCGCTTCCCGCGCTTGCGCTTCGTTGTCCTTCTGCTGAGACAGGCGGCGGGCAGCATTCAGGCGAGCTTCATACTCTAGGCGTCCCACCAGGAGAGTCGTAGCGCATGCCGCGACGACCGCCAGGACGACCAGGGACGCCGGGTGCCGCCGTGCCGTTCGCCTGACCTTGTCCCACTGACCCCGCGGCCTCGCGTTCGTCGGCTCGCCGGCCAGGAACCGGCCGAGGTCATCGGCGAGGTCGCGAGCTGAGCGATACCGCCGTGCGGGGTCTTTCTCCAGGCATTTCAGACAGATGGCCTCGAGGTCGCGCGGTATCTCCGGGCGGCCATGGCGCGGCGGTACTGGCTCGTTGGCCACGACCCTCCGCAAAGTGTCGGGATCGTTGGTACCGCGATGCGGCGGGCGGAGACACAGCAGGGAATAGAGGATCGTCCCCAAACCGTAGACGTCAGTTGCAGGCCCGACCTTCTTCCCTTCGACCTGCTCCGGCGCCATGTAGGGCGCCGAGCCCATCGCCGCGAAGCTCGCCGTCGCCTCCGCGGTCGCGGGGTCCGTCAGCCTTGCCAGGCCGAAGTCGATGATCCGTGCGACAAACTCCGGTTCGTCACCGGCTGCCGGCTCCGGCTCGCACTGGGCGCGGGTCTGCTCACCCCGTCCACTGCTCGACCGACGGTCTCCCGGCGTTGCCGGACCGACCCCTGGACCGTTCGGCCGCGGGCGATGGAGCAGGACATTCGAGGGCTTCAAATCACGATGGAGGACGCCCCGCTCGTGGGCGTGCTCCATGGCGTCGGCCAGCGGTGCGAGGATCTGCGCGGCCAGACGAGGCGGGACGGGATCACGACGATCGCGCAGATAGGCGGCCAGCGTGGGGCCCTCGCAATAGGCCGAGGCCAGATAGCAGACCGGCCCAACCTCGCCGGTCTCATAGAGCGGAACGATATTGGGATGGTCCAGATTCGCGACGGCACGGGCCTCGCGGACGAATCGCTTGCGAGATTCGGGATCGAGTAAGACCTCGCCGCGCGGGACCTTCAGCGCCACGGGGCGGCCCAACTCGGGGTCGACCGCCAGGAAAACGACGCCGAATCCACCCCGGCCCAACTCGCGGATGATCTGGAACCTGCCGAAGACGGCGGTCGCGGGACTCGGGGATTCGGGCTCGGAGTGCTCTAGCTTCAACGACCGGGGCCAGACGCTCTCCAGCAACCGTAGGCTGGCTTGCGCGGCCAAGAGGGCGGAGAGCCCCTCGGGATCCTCGGCCGGGACGGGGACCGGATCGTGGCCCGCGGCGAGCGCCTCATCGAACGATGCCGCCAGCTCGGCGACACCGTCGTCGTCTTCATCGGTCACACCATGGGACATCTCGACGTCCACGGAATCAGACCTCACTGCCCCGGATCAGATCTCGGAATTGGCACCGTCCTTCAACTCACCCTGGAGCCGCTGGAGCGCCTTGAGCCAGACGTTGCGGGCAGCGACGTTCGAGCAGCCCAGCCGGCGTCCGATCTCGTCGAAGGAGCAGTCCTCGTTATGCCGCCAGAGGACCGCTTGGCGCATCCGCTCAGGGAGCCGGTCGAGAGCCAAGCGTAGAGCGTGTTCCTCTTCCCGGCGGGCGGCTCTGGTGCCGACTGAGGTCTGGTCGGCGACGAGGGTCTCGGCCAGCACCGGGTCGGTCTCGGCCGTCGGGAGCGGCACTTCTCGCCCGATCCGGCGCTTGCCGGTCCCGCGATACCGCCGTGCCGCATGAGCGATCTTGTGCAGGAGGAACTGGCGGAGCCAGGCGCGTAGCTCGTCGGTCGCTTCGGCCCGGCCCGTCCAGCGGCCAGCCTCTCTTTGCGCTTCCGCCATGGCTTCCTGGACCAGGTCCGACGCCCCCTCCTTGGCCCTGAGGTCTGGCGCTAAAGCCCGCTCGGCCACCAGTAGTAGGTAGCTCCGGCAGCTCTCGATGACGCCGGCCAGCACCTCGAGATCGCGCTGGTTCGTCCCCGCCATGATCGGCGCGAGCGGCGCACTCATCTTATCAGCGATGATTTCGGAAATGGCTGGCTCCTCCCGCGGAGTTGCCTTGAAGACCGCGTGATTCCCCTGCGAGCCCATCCAGAATAGCCGGGCGGAGAGGGGCGATCAAGCGTCGATCCACCTAGAAAACCTACGGGGCGAAAAGTCGATCAAGATTGGTTCAGATTGGGCTCGAGATGGGACTTCTCTGAGGGAGGGAGTAATCGGGTCGCGACGACGGGTCTGTTCGACTACGCAGGAGGGGGCTATGGCGACCGATCTCCCTGTCTTGAAAAACCAGTTTTCGGCCACTCACACAAACCCGCAAAGGGAGACGCAGCGATGTCGTTACGGAGATATGGCATGCTAACGCATTTGGTCGCTCGGTGCTCAATTACATTTGCGGCCCTTTTGGGAGCCTCGTTCACTGTTCCCTTCGAGGCGAAGGCCCAACCAGTCGTGGGGCCGGCGTCTCCTTCCGGTGGAGTCGGACTCGCCGGAGATAATAATAACCCTTCCATAGGCGAGACGGGGAATCCCTTGCAATTCGACCAGACACTCCAATTCAATGGCTTGACGGCCACGGGTGAGGCTCAAACAGCTTACACGTTCGGGGCTCTAGCCCAAGCCGCCGGAGCTGGGGGGAAACTCTCGGTCTCAGGCTCGATTACTCCGGGTCTTAGCAATGCCAGCGCGACTCTCTCAATCGGGGCAACCCTCGCTAATATGTTCCTCGGACCAGCCCCTCCTGAGGGTGTAGACTACTTCTATAACATTGGCCCGTCGTCCACCTTGGTAACGGGCATGCTCGCGCCGGGCGATAAAGCTTTCATCCTGGTCGAAAGCTTCGCCACAGATTACTACGGAAAATTTAGTGAGAATTTTTTCTCAGATACAATTACAAATACGACGTCTGAAATTATGCCAATATACAAGTTTGAACAGTTTTCTGGAGCGTATCTTGGTGATTGGTACTATGTCAGACAATCAAACGTGTTTGCAAATAGTGTGACAACGGAAGTCGAGATAATGATTTCCAAGGCAGCATCCTCTTCATCTGAAGAAAGCTGGATCGATGTCGATCCGACTTACGGAATGGTAGAGACGACAACGCTTTCCGTTCCCGAGCCAACGAGCCTGATCCCATTCGGAATTGGGTTGGTGACGCTTGCGGGCTATTCCTGGTATCGCTTCGTCTTGTTCCCTGGGAAGACAACGACCGTCGTTCGTGTTACATCTGTCGGCAAGCAGACCCGTGCCGTCGGGACAGAGGTGCCCCGGGGACTCACTACGGCGTGCTGATCAGGACGAAAGTCGAGAAAACGAAGTCGGCGCGTTCGGTTCACGACGGCGCCGTGACTCTAGGGAAGAGGGATTGACCGCCGTCCGCGAAGACGGTGCCTTCAGCCGACGATCGCCCTGGTCGTGCTTTCCGGAATTCGGAAAGATCGAGAGGCGAGCCGTTCTCCAGACCATGATTGCTACCGCGGATTGAACGACAACACGGTGTGTCTGTGATCAATGACTGAGGTCGATATCAGGAGGACCCCGAATGAGCCAGTCGATCGGTGTGCGCGTGCTGCTGTTGGTCTCCTTGCTGGCCCTGACGACCGCCCCGGTGCGGGCCGGGGGGCTTCTATATGATAATCCGCCGGCCCTTCCGGGCACGATCCCTGATTTCTGGACGTCATCATACGTGGATTCCGGCGGCGATTACTTCTGGTCCTTCTCCAACTTCCAGATCTCGCAGACCTCGGTGGTGACGGGATTCGAATGGCAAGGAGGGTACTACGATTACGTGAACACGAGTAACAACCCCGCGACGCCGAATACCGCTTCCTGGTTGGTTGGGGTTTACACGACGTCCAACTCCGGCGGGTATCTCCTCCCCGACGCTGCCGTGACGACCGAGTATCCCCTCGCCGCATCCGTGACCGCAACGCTCGCAGGATACACAACACTTGATGGCGCCACAATACCATACTATGATTATACTTATAGTCTGACGGCACCAGTGATCCTCCAGGTCGGGCAGACCTATGCATTTACTGTCTTCTCGTTCGCCACCGCCGCCTCGAGCCCCACGGAGGTATGGACCTGGGCCGGATCGGCGGCAAGCCCTTACGGTTACACGATTCAATACTACGACGGGGGCTACAACATCCAGTCGGGGGATAGGACTTTCGCGGTCTACGGCCAGGCGGTCCCTGAGCCGTCGACTCTCACCTCGGGGATGATCGCCACGGTTCTCCTGGGATGGTTCTGGGAAGCGCGCTGCCGGCGTGGCGCGTCTTGCAGAGGACGAACGGGCAAGCGCCGGTCGGAGCCGGACTTTCCGAACCCTTTGCCTTCCTGCCGCTTGCATTCCCATTGAGGAAGTCATCGTGGCCGAAGAATCGTCGAGTCCCGATGGTCGTAGCAGGGCGCCCGCCATTGCGGAGCGTTCACACGCCGAACTTCCCAACTTTGCTTCAGCGGCTCGGGATCTCGCTCCTCACGACCACCTATCAGGCGCAGCAAGAAAGGGCTCAGGATCGAATGGCACTCGGACTTCGCGTAACCGATGAGGCCGGAGGTAGATAGACAAAAGTCGGCCCCGTGTGGGACAAGGATTGGGTGCAAACAAGATCCAAGCCCGTCCCCCACGGAGGCCGACGATGAG
>JBKQHM010000680.1:0-7459 GCA_052148775.1 Isosphaeraceae bacterium
ATGAGCGGATCAAAAGCGGAACCCGGACACGACTCTCGGAAAACCCGGGATTTTTCGGCCATGAGAGTCGAGAGAAGGCTTCACTTGGCCTTCGTTTGTCAAAGAACTTTCTGCGACCTACTTAGTCTTGTGCCTCGGCGATCTTCTGAGTTTCGTCATCGCTTCCCATGAGCTGAGCAAACGGGCCCAACTCGCCGGCCCGGGACCCCACTCGAATTTCGAGCCGGATTCGTGGCGCTGCCCGGACGCTTCCCAGATCGCGAGAGTCATCGCAAGCGACCGGGGCTCCGCGAAGTGAAGGGCGATTGCCATCGATGCCGGTAAGACCGGATCTGCTGTCGGACAGAGAGAGTGGGACGTCTGGGCCGCGGACTTGGTCTCTCCGCGGCAATGATCTGGCTCAATGCCCTTTCGGCGCCGCCTTTTCCCATTCCCTGTGCGAGGCTTCCTGGAGGGGATGGTTTCCCTCGGGCAGGCGGTCGGCGTGGATCTGCCAGAAGAAGACGCCGCGGAATCCTTGTTTCATGGCCCATTCCGTCTTGATCGCGACCGATTCCGCGTCGTCGTATCCGATCACCATGGGCCCCTTGGTTGAGATGAGCCAGGGGTTCTTGGTCTCGTCGTCCCACTTGCGGGTCCATCCCTCCTGGCCCTGAAGCTTGTGGATGTTGCTGTAGTTGCCCCCGGGGACGCGCGTCTTGGGCGCACCCTTTGTGGAGGCATACGGCTCGGCGACGTTGAACCCGCGGCCATAAAGAGGAATCCCGACCGCCAGCCGGTTCGCGGGAATGCCCCGTTCTTCCAGGAGGTATTTCATGCTCGATTCGGTCGAGCGGCCGGCTCCGCCGGGCTGCTTCGAGGAGGCGTGCAGCGGCGAGTGATGACCGGCATAATTCGTCCAGTCCCCCGTGTAGTCGTAGGTCATCACGTTGACCCAGTCCATCGTCTCGAGCAAGAAGGCCTTGTCGAGCCACTTGAGCGTGCCGGGGTTGGACGACGCGGCCATCGTGACCACCATTGACCGGCCTTTCTTCTTGCCCAGCTCATCGAGCTCCTTGCGGAAGCGGCGCGTCAGCCGCTCGAAGCCGGGGACTTCCTCCTTGGTGTCGGGATACTCCCAGTCGAAGTCGATCCCGTCGTAGTCGAACTGGTCCACGATCTCCATCACCGACTTGGCATAGCGGTCTTCCGACTCGGGCTTGGAGACGATGGAGGCGAATTGCTTGTCCCACCCCCAGCCGCCGAGCGAGATCAACACCTTGACCCGCGCCTTGTGGGCGTCGTCGGTGAGCTGGCGGCTGGGCACGCTCCCACGCTTCTGGACGTGCCCTTCGGCGTCGGCGGTGAGGAACGCATGGCACAGGTGTGTGTACAGCCGGAAGTCTATGTTACGCGGTTGCCCGAAGAGGTAGCCCACGAAGACTTTATCCGTCGCATTGGCGCCGGGGTCGGCCAGGGCCGGGCGGTTCCAGGAGCACATGCCGGCCAGGAAGACCGCAGCGACCAGGGTCCATCGCAACATCGGAGGTTTCATCGCCAGACCTTTCGGCAGGAGGAATTGGGGTGGGAGTCAGTCCGGGAGGGCCAGGCCCGAAGGCCACTCGCTTGACCGATTGAATCATCTCGAAGCGGCCGCGTCCACCGGGTGGGTCGTCTTCGGCTCGAGCACGATCACCTCATCACGCACCGCCGGGCGCAGGCCGAGCGGTCCCACCAGCCTCTCGAGGGCCTCGCCCAGTGGGACATCCTTCCCCGTGCCGGTGATCGGCGTCGCGGGATCGATCTTCCCGTCCATCCGCCCGCGGGGGTCGAGCACGACGTTCTCGTTGCTCTGCTGCTCGAAGAACGCGGCGACCTTCGACAGTGGCGTCTTGTCGAAATCGTAGCTGGACTTCGAGTCCTTCAGCTTGCCCGCGATGCGCGAAGCACAATAAGCCTGCGCCTGGGTAGGTAACGACGGCGAGCCGGAGTCGGCGGGGCGTTTGGGCGTGATGATGTATCCCTTGACTCCGATCTTATACGTGAGGTCGAGGGGATCGAGGAGAAGTTCCAGGGCGCTGTTGAGAGAGATCCGCCCCGAGAAGGTGAGCGGGACTTTCGTCTTCTCCTTGAGGGGGAGCGATCGTAATGCCTCGGGATCGAGTTGGAAGTCCTTGCGGGTCGTCCTTTGCAAGTTCGCCAGCGACTTCTCGATCGTGCCGTCGTTGAAATGGGCGAGTACATCGCGATCGAGTTGCCTGGGCAGGGCGAGCGACGGCGGGATCGGCTTGAGTTTTGCCGCCAGCCTCTCCGCCTGGATCTCGCCGACGAGTTTCCCCTCGAGGTCGAAGAGGAGCGTTGTCGGCCAGAAATGCACGCCGAAAGTATCCCGCATGGTCCCGTTCGCATCGAGGAGGATCGGGAACGGCATCATCCGACCGTGCCAGGTGTCGCGGACGACCGCCTTGAGATTCGCGTCCACCTCGGCGAAATCCTTGCCGGCGATCGGCGAGTGGACGGTCAGCACGACGAACTTGTCGCGTTCGTCCGGGTGATCGTCATAGATCTCCATCAACTCGGGCATGGCCCGCGCGATGCACGGGCCGCACCAGGTGCCCCAGAACTCGAGCACGACCCACTTCCCCTTGTAGTCGGCGATTTGCACGCCCTTGCTGACCCCGCGCACGTCGGTCGGGTGCAACGACGGCGCCGGCTTCCCCTTCAGTTTCGCGATCGGCGACGCAGCGAGGTCGATCGCGCCGAGGTCGACGTCGAGCTTGTCGGGCGCCAGGGTCAAATCGGCGCGATGACTCTCGACGTCGGACTCGCCGTAACCCTGGAACGAATAAGTACCGGGCGGCAGCAGGACGGAGAACTCCGCTTTCTTCGTCATATGCTGGTAAAACCGCGAGCGATCCGGCATCGAAATGAACATGCTATTCGTCCACCCGACGGGCTTACCCAGATCCTTGCACGTGTACTGGCCGTGAACATGAACGAGCGGGCCGGCCTTGATCGTGATCGGCTCATCGGGCGTCTTCGGCCCCACGACCGCCAGGCCGCCACGCCGGCGCTCCGGATCGAGGGCGTAGAGGACCCTCGATCGGCCATGTAAGAAGGTCATCTCGAGGCCGAACTGCCCTTGATCGTCGGTCTTCGCAGTGCCCGGTATCGGCCGGACGGGCACATCTTCCTGCCTGAGCCAGGTCGGCGCGACCGTGATCCCCGCGACCGGCTTGCCCGCCTGGTCCACAACGCGCCCGCGAATTCGCCTCGTAACCGGCTTCTGCGAGGCCGGGTCCTCGGCTTTCTTCTGTTCCTGCGCCTGAAGCGGCGAGACGCAAACCACCAGTAAGATCGCGATCCATCCCGGATGTCGCATCGCCTCTCTCACGGGAACCTCCTCCGCTTCGTGCATCTCCAGATCGATCGAGCCGACCCGCACCGATCTCGCGCGTCGCCGACTCCGCTTGCACCGCAATCCCGGCCACTATGACGGATGTCAGGCGAACAATCAAGAATCGAGCCGAGCGAGCCTCGCCGACAAGAGAGGCAGACCGGGCAAACCAGGCCGGGAATTCCGGCAACCGGCTGAAACTGGCCGTGCAACAATGGTCATCCGATAGTAAGTTCCGGGCCGTTGCCCCGTCGTGGTCGTTTCGACGGCGACCGACCACGCAGAAAGCCCCTGATTTGGGAGAGATGGATTGATCCTGGTCGGAGGCAGAAGATGGGCGGGGACATTCGTCCTGGTGATCGCGCTTTGCGCCATCGAGGCCGGCTGTCAGGGGGTCTCGGTCTGGAAGGTCTGGAATCGTCCCTCGGTTTCCACGTTCGGCGCGTCGGGACGGCGACTGGATCTGGACGGAGAGCGACTCGGCCGGCTGGATCCAGAGGGACCGCCGCCGATGCCCGGCCTCGCGGTGTCCGGGCTTGAGGATCTCAACCGAGCGGATCCGGATGCCCTGCTCGCTCGTGCCGAGCTGAGCCTCCGAACTGGCCGCGAGGCCAGGAGGACCTCGAAAGTGGTGGCGGCCCGATACGATTTCGACGCCTTGACCGACGCCGCCAAGGTCCTGATGGCACTCCCCGACGCGCCCAAGGACGATCCCCGACTCCGCATCGCGCGCAACATCTACAATTCGGCCCTCGCAGACATCCTCCGGATCACGGGCGGGCGCAGGCCGCGACTGGACGAATCCTGGCGCAACTCCCTGGGTGCCCTGGGCATCCGCGCCACCGTCGGCACGGTGGGCGCGGTCTGGCCACCGGAGCGGTTCGGGGAATTCCAGTTCGCCGAAGATTTCGTCGTCCGGGGGATGGAGCACCAGTTTCGGTCGCGAGGTCTCGGCGTGCCGATGATCACCGTCCGTGCGTTCCCTTGGGACGGGCTGGACGGCCGGCGCGGTCAGGAGAAATTCCTGATGCCGCGCGAGATCTATCCGGTCACCGCGGTGTTGAGCCTCGTCCCTCCCGGAGGCGACCGGCCGGGCACACAACCGGAACTCCGGCTGGAACTGCACGACACGATCCACACCCAGCAGGCCGAGTTCGGCGGTCGGACCGAACCGCTCGCGACCGACCTGACGACTCCGCTGGCCTACCACTTCGCCCGCAGCCCGATGCCGGTGTTGCAGGAGGTCGGCCTGCTCGATCCCCAGTGGCTGGAGCAGCTCACCGGCCTCTACATGCTGCACCCCTACGAGCGGGGCAAGATCCCGATCATCCTCGTCCACGGCCTGCGATCCAGCCCGCTGGCCTGGCTGAAGGTCATCAACGACCTGCGCGGCGACCCGGAGATCCGCGACCGATTCCAGTTCTGGTTGTTCATGTACCCGACCGGCACGCCATTTCCCATCTCGGCGGCCAAGCTCCGGGAACAGATGTACGAGTTGCGCGACGTCCTCGACCCGCGGCATTCCGACCCGATGCTCGACCAGACGCTCCTCGTCGGCCACAGCATGGGAGGATTGATCTCCAAGCTGATGATCGTGGAGAGCGGCGACGAAGCCTGGAAGCTGGTGAGTGACCAGCCGTTCGACGAGCTCCAGGCCACACCCGAGCGCCGGGAGTGGTTGCGGAACATCTTCTGCTTCGAGCCGCAGCAATCGGTCCGACGGGTCATCTTCATCGCGACCCCGCACCGGGGCAGCGAGCTGGGTGACGCCTTCATCGGCCGGCTCACCGACCGGCTGATCCGCCTGCCGTAGACGCTCCGCTCCAGCTACAAGGACCTGCTGGCCCTGAACGGGCCCGAGTTCTTCACCGCGTCGATCCGCAGCGGGCTCCCCTCGAGCATCGATCAGCTACGGACCGACAACCGGCTGCTGATCACGCTCTCACGCCTCCCGCGCAACCCGGACGTCGTCTGCCACTCGATCATCGGCCGGAAAAACCCGACGATCCCGGTGGAACAAAGCAGCGACGGCGTGGTCGCTTACACCAGCTCGCACATCGACTGGTCGGAGTCCGAATGCGTCGTCCCCGGCGATCACGGCTGCCAGGACAGCCAGGACACCATCCACGAGATCCGACGAATCCTCGCCATCCACCTGGAGCAAGTCGACCGCGAAAACCCACGCCAATCGTCCGGACGCGAGAGAAGGCCGCCCCCCGCTCCCGCGGATACCGAGGATTGATCTCCTCGAGCGTCTCCCGGCCCCGCCGCGACGACTCGCAGCCAGAGGAAAATCAACAGACTTTTCTTGCCACTTTTCTTGCACGGGCAACGCTTTAATCGGTCTTATCTGGATGCGATTCCGATTCTATGCATCAGAAACATGAAGAGGCGATGACAAGTTGACATCACATTGGCTTGAGGTTTTTTCGGCGTTCTGAAGAACGACTGCCAGCGACGGTTGCGGCCGTGACAACGAGCAAGCTCACGACCTTGAACCAGATCGGATAGGGCAGCATGGAAAGATTGAAGACGAGAGCCGACAGCAACAACAGCCCAACGATCCCGGAGGAATAACGGTTTCCGATCCTCCGCGCCATCCATGTGCCGACCAGTGCCGCGACAGCCCACATGGGAACCACGACGGCCAGCACCCACTGCGGGTATTTTTCCACATGCCGGCACATCTCTTCCATCGTTCCCCCGAAGTCTTCAGGGAGCGGATGAACCACGGCGCTAAAACCCTCCACGCCGACGATCAGGACGAACGCCAAGAATAGTCCGATGGAAGTAGCCGCAAGAGCGCGAAAAGACGTTTTGATCATGATTCTATTGCCTTCGTGTTGCCGCGTATCCTGCATCTCAGGAGTGACGACTGAGTATCGACTCACCCGGTCTTTTCCCGATGAGGCTTGAACCCGATCCATCGGCGGCCGCCAATCGCCCTCAGCAACGATTGGACACAGGAAGCAGAGCATTGCCGAGCAAGGAGCGGCAGAGGAATTGGGTCAACGGAGACCCGTGGGTTCTGGATCTTCGAAATCGGGCATGATCGGAGGCATGACACTAACGGGTCCTTCGGCCACCCTCACCCTCGTCGTCTTCGAGACCCATCTTGCGGCGATACTCGGCGCGGATGGCGTCGATCACGCGACGAAGCTCGGCGCCGCTCCCTTCGCCCTGCGCCTTGGCATTCTCGAGCCGCTTGCCCCAGTTCAGCAGGTTGGCCGTGCTGATCTTGCGGAGGTTGTAATCCTTGGCCCATTCCAGGGCGATCTCCCTGCCGACTGCGTTGAGCATCGCCCGGAGTTTCTTCTGCTCCGAGCCCGACTCCAGTTCGGCCACAAGACCTCTCGACCGATCGGTCCAACCCTGCGAGAGGATGTTGCCCTCGTAGAAGACCTTGACCCAGCTCCAGTACTGAGACCATGTCTGCTTGGATCGATTGGCCGCGTCCTGGTCATAACTCGGGCGGAAGTGCTCGGATTCGGGAGCGTACCACGGCTCTTCGGCCTCGGGCTCGTTCGCGACGCTCGGCGTGACGAGGGCGCCGTCGGGACCCGGTCGAATGGTGAGGGCCAGGATCAGCGTGCCCAGGGCGAGGAAGAAAAGTCGCATGCCGAGATCATCCCGAGGAGAGGAGAGTACGATCCTGGGTCCACCGATACCAGCCCGAGAGCTGGCACATCCACCCAGTCGATCACGATAGCATGAAAGACGAGTTCCCGATCTCAACGACCGCACGAAGTTTGGGATCGGCTCATCACTGGGTAACCTTGAGGATGGCCAGCGCTGACTGCGCGGCACCGCTGACCTTCAGATTCGGCGATTGTACCAGTTCTTCGAGTCGAGGAATGGCCGGCCCGGCCTTGGGACCGAACCAACCGATTGCCTCGATGACCACGGAGGTGGTGTGCAAATCGGGTTCCGAACGAAGGGATTGCGAGAGGGCATCGAGGGCCTGATCGACCCGCGAGGTGGTCGGCGCGATGCGGCCCAGCGCGATGGCGGCCGTGGCCCGGCCCGTCGAGGGTCCCCGCAACAGGAGTTCGATCAGGCCCGGGATCGCGGAAGCGGCGGCCG
>JBKQHM010000681.1:0-6299 GCA_052148775.1 Isosphaeraceae bacterium
CAATGACCAATGACCAATGACCAATGACCAATGACCAATGACCAATGACCAATGACCAATGACCAATGACCAATGACCAATGACCAATGACCAATGACCAATGACCGGCGAAGGCGATGGCCGCTCCTGGCGGTCGTGCTGGGTGCGTCGATCCTGGGCGGGGGCTTCGGGTGGTGGTGGTACCGGACCCATTCCGGCCCGTCGAACCCGGGAGAGGAAGCCTATTCCCGCGGCGACTGGGAAAAGGCGGCAGACCTGGCGCGCGGCCGGCTGAAAGCGGCTGGCGAGGATCCCGACGGGTTGCGGCTGCTGGCCCGGGCATCGGTCCGGCTGGGGCGCGACGTCTCGGCGATGGGGATCTATCAACGGCTCGGGCCGGAGGCCATGCACGCCGAGGACCTTTACCTGCTCGGGCTCGCTCTGAAGCGGACCGGGAAGACCAAGTCGGCGCGCGAGGTCTGGGAGATCGCGCGTTCCCGCGACCCGGCGCACGCCGGTACGCTCTTCGAGCTGACGCAGGCGTACTTGACGGCGGACGCGTTCGACCACGCGGCGGCGCTCGGCCGCCTGCTGGCCTCGCGGCCGGGCTGGGAATCGCGGGCCGAGGCGTTGCTGGGCATGATCCAGTTCCAGCGGAATGACTTCGCCGGCGCCGCCTCGTACTGGCAGAGTGCCCTGGGCCGGAAGGAGGAGCGGCACGAAGGCGGGCCGGAGCCGATCGTGCTCCGCAGGGATCTGGTGCGTGCCCTGCTGAGGGCCGGGCGGCCGGTCGAGGCTCGAGAGCAGGTTCGGATCGTGCTCGGCGAGTCGCCCGATCCCGAGGCCTACTGGCTCCTGAGCCGCGTCGCGATCCAGCAAGGCGCCTGGGACGAAGCCCGGTCGGCGCTCGCCAAGGGGGGCTCATTCCGGGACGAGAATCCCCAGCTCCCCGACGCGTCTCCGTTCGTCGGCTCGTCCCGATGCGCCGAATGCCATCCGGCCGAGTTCAAGTCGCAGCAGGGCTCGCGGCATGCCCGGACGTTCTTCCGCGCCACCGAGCTCGGCGGATTGGAGTTGCCGCCCTCGGCCGTCCCCGACCGTTCCGACCCCAAGGTCATGCATACCCTCGGCCGGACCGACGACGGCCGCATGCACCAGGAGACCCGCGTCGAAGGCCAGGTCTTCGACGCCGTGGTCCAGTACGCCTTCGGTTCGGGCGACCGCGGGCTCACGCCGATCGGCCGCGACGAGGATGGGAATCCCTATGAGATGCGGCTCTCGGAATACCGGGACGGCCAGAGGACTTACTGGGATGTGACCTCGGGCCACCCCCGGAACCCGTCACGGGCCAAGGACTTCCTCGGCCAGCCCCTGGATGATGATGGTATCCGCCGATGCCTGGTCTGCCACGTCACCGATACGAGGTCCATACTCGACCAATCGGGCGCCTGCGCGAACGACCGCGGGATCGGCTGCGAGAAATGCCACGGGCCCGGCGGCAACCACCTGCGGGCCGCCGAGGGCAAGTTCCTCGAGACCGACCCGGCGATCGGCCGCCCCACCCTGGCCTCGGGCTCGCGCGTCGTGAAGATCTGCGCCCAGTGCCACAGCCCGCGCGGCCAGGAAGTCCTGCGCGACGACCCGATGGCCGTGCGCTTTCAAGGCTCGACCCTCACCTGGAGCCGATGCTTCACCGAGAGCAACGACACGCTCGACTGCACGACCTGCCACGACCCGCATCGCAACGTCTCGACCTCGGCCGCATACTATGAGTCCAAATGCCTCTCGTGTCACCCGGGCGCCGGCAAGGCCGGAGCTGAGGTCGGACGCCGCCTGGACTCATCCGCGGGCCGGTCGCGGCGTTCCGCCCTGGCCGAACCCTCGGGACACACGACGTGCCCCGTGAACCCCTCGACCGGCTGCATCGGCTGCCACATGCCGGGCGTCAAGGATGTCGTGCCCCACTCGCTCTTCACCGACCACTACATCCGCGTGCACCGCGATTGAGTCCCGCGGCAACTCCGCCGCATCAACGTCGAAGATCCGAATTCGCAATCCGCGAGCCGCGACGGGCGAAGTCTGTCGCACGCTCGATCCTTTCGTCGAGAGGAGACCAACGACCATGGCGCCTGATCGGCACGACCACGACGACCCTCGAGCCGCGAATCGACGGGCTTTCGGCCTGTATGGATCCATCGGGCTCTCGCTGCTGATCGCAATGTCTCCGCCGACAGCCCCGGCGCAAGAGACGAGGGGACCGGTGAAGTCGGTGGAAGTGGTCGTCCTCTCCACGATGCTGACCGACCGGGCCGGGGTGGGCGAGTGGGGCTTCTCGGCACTGGTCGAGGCCGACGGCCGACGCATCCTGTTCGACACCGGCGCGCGGCCACAGACCGTGCTGGACAATGCACGCGAGCTGAAGATCGACCTGGGCGGCGTGACCGACGTTATCCTCAGCCACCACCACGGCGATCACACCGGTGGGCTCGTGACCTTGCGTCGCGAGCTGGCCAGACGGAACCCCGACGCGCTCAAGCGCGCGTATGTCGGCGCCGGGATCTTCCTGAGCCGCCCCGATCCGGACGGCCGCGAGACCAACGAGGCGCTGGCGGCCAAGAAGGAGTTCGAGGCGATGGGCGGGTGGTTCGTGATCGTCGAGCGGCCGACCGAGCTATACCCGGGCGCCTGGCTGACCGGCCCGGTCCCGCGCACCCATCCCGAGCGGAACTGGAGCCTCAGGCGCACGATCCGATACCCGGACGGACGGCAGGTCGAGGACAACGTGCCCGAGGACATGTCCCTGGTGCTCGACACCGAGAAGGGCCTGGTGATCGTCGCCGGCTGCGGCCATGCCGGCATCATCAACACCCTGGAATACGCCCGGCAGAAGGTCCGCGAGACCCGCGTCCATGCCGCGCTGGGCGGCTTCCACCTCTTCCAGGCCGATGACGCCACGCTCGAGTGGACCGCCGCGAAGCTCCGCCCCATGTCGTTGGCGAACTTCCTCGGCGCCCACTGCACGGGGATCGAGCCGGTGTACCAGCTTCGCGATCGGCTCGGGCTGGGTCGGGCCCATTGTGCGGTCGGCGCGGTCGGGTCGCGGTTCACCCTGAGGGACGGCCTCGATCCGGGTGCGATCGCGCGATGAGACGCTCGGGACCAGGAACCGCGCCCCGTGGGCCCGGTCATTGGTAGAGCGCGGTGAGGAGTTTGTAACGGCCGGGATCCGTACGGATGAGCGGGTGGAAGATCACCTCACTCAATCCCGGCCCGATCTCGCCCTTGTTGGCGCGGAGGATGCCTCGGATCAGGTGGACCACCGGGTCCTTCGGATCGAGCCGGAGCGCCTCGTCGCAATCGGCCAGGGCGCGACGGCCCTGGGAGGTGAGGATAGGGGCGAGCATTGCCGGATCAGGGCATGGCGACGCGGATGACCGCATCGGGAGATTACGCCGTGGTCAAGAATCTGACAAGGCCGATCTGCGCGATCAAGACTTGCGAAACAAGAGCTGCTGGATCTTGCCGTCGGGCGTGCGGTAGAGCAGCCCCCTCAGCTCGGTCGTCTTGAATGTGAAGTGGATCGAGGCGACCTCCATCCCTCCGCGCTCCGAGACGCTCTCGACCTCGACCTTCTCCGGCTCGCCCAGCGCCTTGAGGCGGGGGGCCGCCGACTTGACGCGTTCGTCGGTGAGGAAGACGCTGAACTCCTCGCCGAGCTTGTCCCGGTCCACCTTGCCCGCCTGCATCTGGTGGAGGAATTGTAGGGCGGCCTCCTTCGCTGGCGGACCGTCGATCTTCGGCACCGCCGGCGCCTCGGGCTTCTTCAGGTCGTCGACGAGGAGCTGGAGGACCGTGCCGTGGATCGCGCCCGGGTTGAGGTGCTCGGAGTTGGTCAGGAGGATCACGGCCGATCGGGTCCGCGGGATCATCGTATTGGTGGTCAGGAAGCCGCTGATGGAACCGCCGTGCGTCCAGATGGTTTCGCCCTCGACGCGGCGGATATTCAGGCCGCAGCCATAGCCGGTGGACTGGCCGCTGTTGAGCGTCTTCGGGGTGCTCATGAATCGGAGCGAGCCGGTCTCGAGCACCCGCCCGCCCATCAGGGCGAGGTCCCAGCGCGCGAGGTCCGGCCCGGTGGACCACAGGCCCCCCGCGGCGGCCAGCCAGCCCTTGGATTCGAGCACCGCGGGTTCCGGGGGCCCCAGGGCGAACGACGTGTATCCCTGCGCCCGACCCTTCACGTCCGGCCCCGGCTCGAAGGCCGAATGCGTCATGCCCAGCGGGTCGAGGATCCGCTCCTTGAGGAACTGGGCCATGGGCTTCCCGCTCACCTTCTCGACCACGCGGCCGAGCAGCGTGTAGCCCGTGTTGCTGTAGGAGTATCGCTCACCCGGCTCGAAGTCCAGCTCCGACCCAGCGTACTCCGCGAGCAAGGCGTCTTCGCGGATCGGCTCCCGCAGCCTCCGGTCGACGAAGTCGAGCGGATAGAAGTCCGCATACCCGGAGGTATGGGCCATCAGGTCGTAGAGCGAGATATCGCCGGCACGGGTCAGGTTGGGATAAAACTTCGCCACCTTGTCGTCGACCGACAGCTTGCCGTCCTCGGCCAGCAGGAGGATGCAGGCGCAGGTGAACTGCTTGGTCACCGAGCCGACGGCGAACACCGTCTGCGGCTCGACCGGCGCCTCGTCTTCGAGCGATCGCTCGCCGTAGCCCTTGGCCAGGACGACCTTGCCCTCACGCACGATCGTCAGGGATAGTCCGGGAAAGCCCTGCTCGCGCACCCGCGCCGCGACGTAGGCATCGATCGCCTTGACATCGAAGGTCTTCGGCGGATCGCCGGGCTTCGGCGCCGCCGGGGCCTTCGGGGCATCGGCCGGCTTCGGCGTCTGCGCCCGGGCGAAGGGCGCCGATACCAGGAGCAGGACGATCAGCAGGGAGCGCCGGTAGGATCTCATGCGGGTCTCCGATGAGGGCGACGAGTCTCGAAACGCAAAGCTCAGAATCAGAAGTTGTAGCCCATCCGGACCCAGTAACGCCAGTCCTCGACCGCCTCTCGGGTCGGCTTATCGGCCTTGACGACGGTGAGTTGAGCGAGGGGCACCGCAAGCTCCCGCTCATTCCATCGGATCGTGACGAACATCTCCCGCACGCGGTCGCTCTCGGACGACACGCCGAGGACTTCAACCTCCTGGCCGACCTCCAGCGGAGAGATCTCCCGCTCCTCGATGCACCGGGCGCGGAAGGGACAATTCAGCTTCTCCTCGAGGTAACAGGTCCACCCGATCGCCCGTTCGTCCTCGTTGTAAGCATCGACGACGATCTCCATCGCGATCCGCTCCTCGCGGGCCTCGTCCTTTTCGGGCTTGGATTTGGTCTTCGCCGTCGCCTTCTTGGGTTTCGCCATCGCTGGCACCTCTCCCGATTGCTCTTGATTATCGGTCCTTAGATAAGTCATGCGCGGGGAGCCCCTGGGGGCTTCGCCCTTCGGGCTCGACCCCAGCCGCTCCCGGGTTGGCGGCCAGGACCCGGGGGTGGCTGGGGTCAAACCGGCTCCGCCGGCGCAGCCCCCAGGCGAGTCGCGCGTTACTGACCCAGGAGCCGCTAAATACCCCTCAGCATGTCCCTGGTATAATCGTCCGTTCGAGAAGACTCGGTCAAGGAGGCGGTCGGAGGACGCATCATGGGAGCGGGATCGGAAATGATGCCGCCGAAACCAATCGGAGTTGTCGCGGCGGCTCTCATCGGAGTTCTCACGGTATGCGTCGCCTCGGGACAGGAGCCCGGCAATCGCCTCGAGGAGGCCGCCAGGGACTTCGCCAGGCGGCAGATCGAGAATGCCTTCCGGTCGATGAACCGCCCGTTCCCGCCGTTCCGCATCATCGGGAACCTCAATTATGTCGGCGCCTCGGACGTCGCCTCGTACCTGGTCGCCACGCCCGAGGGGCTCATCCTGATCAACAGCGGTTTCGAGGACACGGTCCCAATGATCCGCGAGGCCGTGCGGAAGCTCGGCTTCCGGTTCGAGGAGATCAAGGTCCTGCTCAATAGCCACGCCCACATCGATCAGGCGGGCGGCCATGCCCTGTTGAAGAGGCAGACCGGGGCCCAGATCGTGATGAGCCGGGCCGACGCCGAATTGCTCGCGAATGGCGGCAAGGGCGACTTCCTGCCGGTCCGCGAGGATGTGGTCGACTATCCGCCCGCCAGGGCAGACCGAATCGTCGGCGACGGGGATCGCGTCACGCTCGGCGGTGTGACGCTCACCGCCCACCTGACGCCCGGCCACACCAAGGGCTGCACCACCTGGACGATGGTCG
>JBKQHM010000682.1:0-18763 GCA_052148775.1 Isosphaeraceae bacterium
ATCACGCTGGAATCCACGATCAGGCCGAAGTCGATCGCACCCAGGCTCATCAGGCTCGCCGAGATCCCGGTCGCCAGCATGACGTTGGCCGCGAAGAGCATCGACAGTGGGATCGCCATCGCGACGATCAGTCCACCGCGGAAGTTGCCCAGGAGCACCAGCAGGACGATCATGACCAGGACGCCGCCGGCGACGAGGTTGTGCAGCACGGTGTCCAGGGTCTGGTTGATCAGGTGGGTGCGGTCATACAGCGGCTCGATCGTCACGCCGGCCGGCATGCTCTTCTGGAGCTGCTCGATCTCCGCCTTGACGCGCTCGACGACCTCGCGGCCGTTCTGGCCGATGAGCATCATCACCAGCCCGGTGACGATCTCGCCCTGGCCGTCGCGGGTCGCCAGGCCGGCGCGGATCATCGGCGCGGGGCCGACCTTGGCCACGTCGCCGACCGTGACCGGCACGCCGTTCCGCTCGTCGATGACGATCGCGGCGATGTCCTCGACGTTCGTCGCCTGGCTGACCCCGCGGATGTAGCGCGCCTCCCCGTTGTGGACGAGGTACCCGCCGCCGACATTGGCGTTGTTCGACTTCAGGGCGGCGAACAGGTCGGTCATCGACAGCCGACGGCTCGCCAGCTCGTCCGGATTGACCGTGACCTGGAAGGTCTTCATCTCGCCGCCGTGCGCGTTGATCTCGGTCACGCCCTCCACCCGCCGTAACTGATAGGCGATGAACCAGTCGAGGAGCGTCCGCAGCTCCATCGGCGTGATCCCCGATTCCTTGGTCGCCTTGACCTGGAACTGAAACACCTCGCCCAGGGCCGTGGAGATCGGCCCGAGCATCGGCGTGCCGTAGCCCGGCGGGATCGCCTCGGCGGCCCTCGAGATCCGCTCGCCCACCAACTGACGCGCCCGGTAGATATCGGTCCCTTCCTTGAACACGATCGTCACCACCGAGACGCCGAACTTCGAGATCGACCGGATCTCCTCGACGTTCGGCAGCCCGCTCATCGCCCCTTCCACGGGGAAGGAGAGAAACTGCTCGACCTCCAGCGGCGATAACGCGGGGGCCTCCGTGATCACCTGGACCTGGACGTTGGTCAGGTCGGGGACCGCGTCGATCGGCAGATGGAGCGACGAGTACACGCCCAGGCCCGCGACCAAAAAGGTCGTCATCAGCACGAAGAACCGGTTGTTCAGCGAGGCTTCGATGATGGAGTTGAGCATGGAGGTTACTCGTCATTTGTCGAGTTTGTCATTGGTCATTTGTCATTGGTCATCGGTGATTCGAACCGGTGCGTACGTAACCTGGAACTCCCCCGGCGGTTCACCTTTTGCTTCCACCGGCAAGGGACTTGTTATCGCTATCATAAGCATGAATGCCTCAAGCAACCAATGACCAATGACCAATGACCAATGACCAACGACCAATGACTAATGACCAACGACCAATGACTAATGACCAATGACCAATGACTACTCGTCATCCGGCTCATTCTGGAGGATGAGTTCGCTCTTGAGGAAGAAGGCGCCTGAGGCGACGATCGGGTCGCCCGGTTTCAGCCCGGCCTTGATGACGAACCGGTCGCCGACCTGGCGTCCGACCTCGACGGGCTTGAGGGTGAAGGTTCGCGGGGCGGCGTCCTTGCCGGCGGGGGCGAACACGAATTTCAGGGTGTCCATCTCGACGACCGCGGCGGCGGGTACGGTCAGGGCCTGCTCGCTGGCCGAGCTATCGAGGAGGATTCGCACGAACATCCCCGGCTTGAGCAGGCCGTCGCGGTTCTCGGTCTGGGCGAGCAGGGGGACGGTCCGGGTCTGGGGATCGACGGCGGCTCCGAACGAGAGCAGTCGGGCCTGGAACTCGCGGCCGGGGTAGGATGTCGCCGTGACGCGGAAGCTGCCGCCCTGCATCCTGGGCAGCTTGGCAACGTCCGACTCGGGGACGTTGGCCGTGACCCAGACGGAGCGGAGATCGGCCAGGACGAACAGCACGTCGTTCATGTCGGCCTTCTGGCTGAAGACGGCCGAGGGGCCTTTCTTGATGATGGTGCCGTCGAACGGCGCGACGATCTCGTAGAACGTGACGTCCTCATCGACGGCGAGGTTATTGCCCTGCTCGGGGTGCTTGAGGAGGTTGGGGATATCCTCCGAGACGCCGAGGATGCGCAGCCGCTGGGCGGCGTCGACGACCGAAGCTTCGGCCTGGCGGAGCGCCTGGATGGCCAGCCGATTCTCCTGGGCCGCGTCGAAGCGGACCTGTTCGATCGCGGCCTCGAGCTTCGCCTGTACCCCCTGGCGGGTATGTAAGGCGACGATCATCGGGTGCTCGCCCACGATCTGCTGGCTCTTCAGGCTGGCCGTCTTCTCCTCCTCATGCGCCGCGATGTCATATTCGGCCAAGGCTTGCAGGAGCGTGCCGCGGTAAGCACCGAGCTGCTTGCCGGCGAATTGCTTCTCGATCGCCCCGGTATCATCGCGCGGGCGTTCCTCGTGAGGTGCCTGCGCGTCGTGATGGACATCGGCGACGTCGGTACTCCGGCTCTTGATCCCTTTGTTCAATACGGGGATCAAGAGCGAGACGTTCGTGGCGATCTCCGATTTCCAGTCGGCCTCGAACCGCGCGGTGGCCAGCTCTCGCTGCTTCTGGCGGAGGTTCAGTCGCGCCGTGCCGATATCGGGGCTGTCCAGGACGATCAGGGGATCGCCGCGCTTGACGTCCTGACCGAGCACGACGTGGACCTTTCGCACGATCCCCGACGCCCGGGGGCGGATCTCGACCTTCTGCTCGGCGTTGGCCTCGATCATGCCCACCACCCCGACCTCGGTGGCGATCCGGTCCATCCGCGCCGGCTCGGTCGTGATCTTGACCTCGTTGAACTTCGACTCCGACAACGAGATGGTCGACGGCCTGGCCTGCTCGGCCCCCTTCGAAGCCGGATCCGACTGGGCCTCCGGCGCAGGTTCCTGGCCCCTTGATGCCGCATGCAGCCGGGTCGACCCCAACAGGTCGTAGGCGAGATGGCCGGCCATGAGGATCAGGCACAAGCCCATCCCCGCCCACGGCAGGACCTGTCGTGCTGTCCAGTGCGCCGCGCGAACGTGATTCCATGCAATAGACATAGAGAACTCCTCCCAATCTGCCTGGACGAACCGTTGCGAATCGATCAAACCGCGGGATTTCCGGAACCGGCTGATGCCCAGGTCGGGGCGACTCGACCTGCCGCCGATGGTCGACGGATCCAGCTCGGCCGCGTGATCCCGCGCCGGGGACGTAGAGAACTTGGGCCACAACCCGAGAGTTCTGGGAGGGACGCGATCGCCCGACGAATCAGATGACGGACGAACGTTCGATCCGCCGGATCAGCAGTTCCAGCGCTGAAACAGGGAGGTACGCGCGGCGCGCAATAATGCAACGCCGCCGGGAGGGCAGGCTGAGGACCAGCCCGATTGAAGGGAGCCTGACGCTAACGCAACGGAATTGAAGGGAGAGTCCGCCCCGGCGGAGAGTTCGAGCGCCAGGCGATCGAGGAGCCGGCCGCGACCATCGGGGCGAAGTACGGGCGAACCGGTCCAGTCGGGTTCCGGCCAGTCGCCCAGGTGGGCATGCAGCGCGGGACCGGAACCGGGGGCACGGTGCTCGTCATCGCTTCCCGGCTGACGGGCGCCGGGTTCGACGAGCGGGACGAACCAGTGCCAGTGCAGCAGCGCCACATCTTCGTTGGCGTCGGCCGAGGGATGCCATCGCAGGAGATGGTCGTGATAGGGGCAGATCTCGCCGGGCGTGTCGTGGTGGCGGATGTTGTGGTAGTCAGGCTGAGGCAGCGGGATGTGGATGGTGCTGAGGATCAGGAAACTGATCCCCAGGGCCCTCCTGCCGCGCCAATGTGACTTCCGCCTAGCGAACACGATCCAGCCTCGTTCTCGGGTGCAAAGTGAGCGTATCTCGGTCGTGGCCGACGAAAAGCGCGAGGACTCGGTCGAGTCAGAGGAAGTCGACCCACACTCGCTATTATGAACCGCGCCCTGGGCCGGGTCAAGCTGGGGCGCGTTTACGAGACGGTCGCAAAGGGACCGGGTTGATCGGCGGTGTCCGGTCCCGTCGAGGGCTCTTCTGGGGGCCTGCCGGCTTTTGCTGCGACATTGTCGCCTTGAGCCGGGATTCCAAGATTCCTGAGTTGCACGCCCTGGAATCGTTTGTCCGAGCCGTTCGGTGGCTTCTGACCGAGCCGAGTGTTCTCGGATGTGAGGTTGAGCATGCATCATACGGGGGGCCGAGGGATTCCTGCTGCGTGAAGATTGATGGTGGAGATTTGTGTGTACCTCTCCCGGCTTTCGGTGCGGAATGCGGACTTGACAATCTGCGGCATAACGGCAAACTAAGCCGGCTTTTCCACGAGAAGGAAAAGTCTCGATACAGGACGTATTTGGGGGCGAGTACGGCCATGGCGGGCAAGCAACCTCCTGAGCCAGGTGCCGGTCTGAGAGTGCGACGGGGACTCAAGGTTCTTCCGGCGATCCTGGCGTTGGTTTTATCGATGGGATTGTCGCTGGGGAGTCGACTCGTCGCCGGCGAGGAAGACCGCAAGCCCGCGTCGGGTTCGGGTTCGGATCGTAGCCGTCGCGAGGAGCCCGAGCCGCCGCATCGCAAGGTCCGCCGGTTCGAGATCGGGCAAGGCCCGCGTTCGTACGTGATCTTCGAGCCGGACCAGCCCCGGCCCGAGCGCGCGCCCGTGGTGGTCTTCCTCCACGGCTGGTTCGCGGTCAATCCCGGATTCTACGGGGCCTGGATCGATCACCTGGTGAGGAACGGCCGGATCGTCATCTTCCCTCGTTATCAGAACGATGTGGGGACGATGCCGCAGGACTTCCTGCCGAACGCCCTGGCGGCCGTTCAGGATGCCATGGGTGTCCTGCATGTCGGCGTCGACCATGTCCGTCCGGACCCGGCCCAGTTCGCACTCATCGGACATTCCGCCGGGGCAAACCTCGCGGCGCAGATCGCCGCCCTGACCGCCGACCCGCACGTCGCCCTGCCGAAGCCCAGGGCCCTGATCGCATTGATGCCCGGCGAGGTGCTCCCGATGCGCCAGCCCACGCTGGACAAGATCCCCGAGACGACCCTCCTGATCGTCGCGGTCGGCGAGGAGGACCTCGTCGTCGGCGACCACCGCGGCCGGCAGATCTTCACCGAGGCGTCCGCAATCCCGCCGTCGCGAAGGCGCTTCATCTTCTTCCGCTCGGATCGCCATGGACACCCCGCCCTGATCGCCGATCATGCGGCGCCCACCGGGTCGCATCCCCACCTCGACAACGGCGAGGGGCTCTTCCGCTCGCTCCAGTTGAGCTTCAGCGATGTCAATGCCCTGGATCGCGCCGGCTTCTGGCGGATCGCCGACCTGACCCTCGATGCCGGCTTCGCCGGCAAGACCCTCGATGAGGTGACCCGGGATGTCGAGCGCTTCCGACACTTGGGATACTGGAGCGACGGCCGTCGCGTCAACCCGCCGATCGTCGGCTCCGATCTGGACGGCATGCCGCGCGTCATCCCGTCCAACGGGTTGAAGATCTTCCCGTGGCCATCTCCCGCGAAACCTAAAATGGCCCTGGCCCCTCCCCAGCAAAAGTCGTGATCGCGGCGGGCGACTTTCCGTCGACACGTTCATAAGGGTTCGCGAGAACAGGTCCTCTCCGAGGTTCGGGGAGGAGCTCTGGATTTCGCGCGATGCGGCATCTCGGCAAGGTAGAGCGGACGAGCGCAAGCGGGGGGGCCGGAGCGAATGGGCTGGCGAAGTACACGCCCTGCAACCCGGTGATAACCGTTCCGATCGTTCGGATCGGCAGCTTGCGCGCACCCCGCCCTTCCGGCGTGCGACGGGCTCATTCCGGTCGAGGAACTGGCCGATACGTGAGATGAACGATCAGGCCAGAGGCAGACCGGATGAGCAGGCACGGCCAGGGAGGGCTGAGGGATCCATGGCGACCACACAAAAGAGTCGGACCGCCACGCCGGCGCCGGCATCCGTGTCAACCCCGGCGACGGTGCCGGCCTCGAGCTCGAGACGATCGGCGGGTCTCCCGAGTATCCCGCTCGAGGGCTCGGACGCCGCGACGATCGAGAACTTGCGTCGGCAGGTCATCGCGCTCCAGCGCATCAGCAGCCTGGGCGTCCTGGCCGGCGGGGTGTTCCACGAGCTGAACAACGCCCTGACGCCGATCCTGGCCTATGCCAAGCTGGGGCTCCGCAATCCCGACCCGGCCTATCGCGAACGGGCCCTCTCGCAGATCGTCGAGGCCTCCCAGCGCGCCGCGACGATCACCCGGGGGATGCTCGGCCTGACCCGACCGGGCGGCGGCATCGATCACCGCGAGCCGACCGACGTCGTCCGGCTGGTCAAGGAAGTGATCGTGCTGGTCGACAAGGACATGGCGCGGCACAAGGTCAAGCTGGACGTGAAGCTGACCGGCGAGCCATCGGCGCGAGTCAACCCGGCCCAGATCCAGCAAGTGCTGCTCAACCTGCTGATCAACGCCCGCCAGGCGATGCCCGAGGGGGGCATGGTCCGCGTCCGGATGGGCCTGGATGCCTCGGGGCGCCGGGTCGAACTGAGCGTCGCGGACACCGGTGTCGGCATCTCCCCGGCCGACCTGCGTCGGATCTTCGAGCCGTTCTACTCGACCAAGAACGGCCCCGACGCCGCGGGGCAGGGGGGCACCGGCCTGGGACTGGCCGTCTGCCGCGACATCGTCGAAGCCCACCACGGACGCCTCCGCGCCGAGAGCCGCCTCGGGCAAGGCTCGACCTTTACGCTGATCCTCCCCGCTTGCCCGGTCGACGAAGCCGTTGCCGAGAAGCAAGGGGCGGCCTGATCAAGATTCTCCAGACAATGGGATGACCATGGACGACGACCTCACGCCCGGAATCATCCGGCAGTGGAACCCTGCCGAGCACCCGGAGTTGCTAGCGTGCTGGAGTGAACTGATGCCCGAGATGAACGCCTCGGTGCATCCCCGCCGCTTCATGGGCCGCGACCTGACCCCGCAACAAGCGGGCTGGGTCTTCGAACATTGGGTCTGTGAAGCCTTCCGGCTGGTCGCGACGCCGACAGATCGGGTCCGAGGACCATTCACCGTTCGCCTGGATTCGAGCGAGCAAACCAAGGAGGAAGTCGACGGATTGATGACCTTGGGCTGGCAGGGATTCCTCATTCAATCCAAGTTGGAGGCCGACCCGACACCGTTCGATCCGATCGCGCGGCTCTATCTCCAGGTCGATCGGCGGCCTCGCGGCACGATCGGTCTTTTCTTTTCCAGGGATTTTTCTGAGTCGGCGGAAGAGTTGGCCAGGGAATTGCGTCCGATTCGCGTCCTCCTTTTCCGAACCGAAGAGATCCAATGGGCTTTGACCAGGGAGCCACCCCTCGATATGTTGGAAGTCGTCCGCAGAAAGTGGCGTTGGAGTTGGCATCCCCCTACGAATTCGTATCGAACTATTCCGAATAAGCAGAAGGGTCTCTCATGGTTCCCGACCTCCCGCTTTTCACGGTTGGCTCTCTCCAGGAAAAGTACCTCAGTGCGATCTTCAGCGATCTGATCGATGGTCAGCGAGTCGGGGCGGATTCCTTCTCGACCGATGGGGCGGCTCTGGTGACTGCGGAAACGTTCTTGCGGAGGCATCCGGACCGGCACATCGCGGTCGTCCTGGAGACCTGGAGCGAGGACGGAGAGAAGATTCGGCAAACTTATGAATCGGGGTGCCATCGAATCAGGCGGAGTGTGCCATCGCGCGAGCGCTGGCACATCGCTCTCGCTATTCCCACCTTCCAGAAATGGGCCTTGATCGACGACCACATCCGTCAGGAGTACGAGAAGATCCGCCAGGATGTTAGCACGGCCTCGACTCCCGAGGAACTCGCGAAGATCGAACGATCGAATTACGATAACCTAGCCATGAATATCGGCGACTGGGTGGCGGTCCAACCGTTCGACCTGGAAGCTCTCAAGCAAAAGAGCCGGCAGGTTCGCGAGCTCTGTACGTTCATTGAGAAGAGCTTGCAGCCGAAACCCGAACCCGAGCCGGTCACGGCCGAAAACTGGTTCTAAACTTCAGCCTATCTTGTATTTCGGCCTTCCCGGACCGAGATGCAAGCCGCGGCTTTTGCTCTTCGATCTCATTTCGCCCTCGCTTTTTTCTTCAATTCCCGCCCACGCTCCCGCAAAATCGAGGATAGCTTGGTCCCGCTCCAGGCATTCCTTTGAGAGACCGCAATCCAGAGCAGGGGAGTCCAGGATGGCCGGGAGTACATCCGTCGCGCTTTTGCGCGAGATTCAAACGCTGTTCGACGCCGGGACGGCCGCCGGACTTTCCGACCGGCAACTGCTCGAGCGGTTCGCGGCCTGTCGCGACGCGACGGCCGAGTCGGCCTTCGAGATCCTGGTCCTGCGCCACGGACCGATGGTGTTTCGGGTCTGCCGCAACGTCCTTCGCGACCCGAACGACGTCCAGGACGCCTTCCAGGCAACTTTCCTGGTCCTGGTCCGACGCCGGGGAGCCGTCCGGCATCTGGAATCGCTCGGGGGCTGGCTTTACGGGGTCGCCAATCGGGTGGCGGCGCGGGCGCGGGTCGAAGCGGCAAGGCGGCGGACGATCGAGGGCCGCGCCGCCCTGCGCGTCGTCGAGGCGTTCGAGACGTCCGATCCCCAATCGGACGAATTCGGCCCGATCATCCAGGAGGAAGTGCGCCGGCTGCCGGAGAAGTACCGCGAGGCGGTGGTGCTCTGCTACTGGGAGGGGCTGACACACGAGCAAGCCGCTGCCCAGCTTGGCATCCCGCTGGGCACGGTGCGCAGTCGGCTTGGCCGCGCGAGGGAGTTAATGCACCGACGACTGACCCGGCGCGGGCTGGCGCCTCTGGGCGGCGTGGTGGGTGCGGGTCTCGGGGATCGATTGGCATCGTTGCAGAGGCTCGACCCCGTACCCGCCAGCCTGGTCCGGGCGACGATCCGGGCCGCCGTCGGTCCAGTAACGGATCAGGTCGTTTCGGGAGTGGTCGCCTCACTGGTCCAACGCGTGATCTGGAGCATGACAATGATCAAGATCGGTGGCATCGCGGCGGGTGTTGTGCTGGTGGGTCTGGCGGGGTATGGCGTCGGGATCGCCGGCCAGCAATCGGGGCAGGCCCTACCCGATCGGCCCATCGGTCAGAAAAAGGCCGAGCCCCCCGCGCCAGAGAAGAAGATCGATCTGGTCCAACCGAAACGCGGCAAGACGTCGGCCGCGAGCGATCCCGCACGGAAGGGCACCCGCTTCGAGGGTGTTTACTCCCGCATTGAAGGTCAGACGACCGTCATAAAAATCCTCCCGGACGGGGCCGTGGTCAAGAAGGGGGAGGTCGTCTGCGAGCTGGATTCGGCGGCGCTCCGCGATCAACTGATCAATCAACAGATCACGGTCAAGAGCGCCGAGGCCAATTACAGGAATTTCAAGCTGGCGCGAGAGGATGCCGAACGGGCTCTCCACCAGTATGCCGATGATCTCCTCCCCCGTGAGCAACGGGAACTCGAGGGAGAAGTCAAGGTCGCGGAATCCGAGCTCGATCTGGCCGAGGAGGAGTTGAAGAGGGTGACATCGACAGTGGGCGAGCAGTCCACGGTGTACAAACGTGGGGCCGTCTCCGTCGCCCGTGCCAGACTCGCCCTGGAGAAAGCCAAGAATCGACTCCACATCCTGACCGCGTACACCAAGGGCCAGCGTATCCAGGACTTGCATGGTGTCGTCGAGAAGTCCCGCTCCGATGAGCTGGCGAAGCAGGCGACCTGGGATCTGCAGATGACGAAGGCCGTGAAGCTGGAGAGGCAAATCGCAGCCTGCACGGTCACCGCCCCCATCGACGGCACCGTCGTCTATCCCAGGTATGTTTCCATGCCGCCAGGCGGTGCCCTGCCTGCCGGCCGTTCGCCCGGGCCGATCGAGGAGGGAGCGACCGTCCGCGAGCGTCAGCTCCTGTTCCAGATCGTACCCACCCCCGCGCCAGCCCCCGAGAATCGGTAGACTACGTGGATCGAAATCAGGGATACCTGGGCTCTGCTCCGGGGACTACAGGTAGAGACCCTGATCGAGACCACGGGAGTTCCGCATGGCCGGGGGTACATCCGTCACGCTCCTGCACGACATCCGGATCCTCTTCGACTCCGGGACGGCCAGCGGCCTGTCCGACCGGCAACTGCTGGAGCGGTTCACCCGCTACGGTGACGCGTCGGCCTTCGAGGTCCTGGTCTTGCGCCACGGGCCGATGGTCCTGCGCGTTTGCCGCAACCGGCTCCACGACCCGAACGACGCCCAGGACGCCTTCCAGGCGACCTTCTTGATCCTGGTCCGACGATCGGGATCGATCCGTCGGCGGGATTCGGTCGGGAGCTGGCTCTACGGCGTGGCCTCGCGGGTCGCGGCGCGGGTGCGCATCGGGGCCGCACGTCGACACGCGGTTGAGGAGCGAGCGGCCTGCCGCGTCCCGGAAGCGGTGGACACTTCCGAGGGCGACGAGGCCGAGCCGGAGGAATTCGGCCCGATCGTGCAAGAAGAAGTGCGCCGGCTGCCGGAGAAATACCGGACCGTGGTGGTGCTCTGCTACTGGCAAGGTCTGACACACGAGCAGGCCGCCGCCCAGCTCGGTATCCCGCTCGGCACGGTCCGCAGCCGGATGGCCCGGGCTCGCGACCTGTTGCGGCGACGACTGACCCGGCGCGGCCTAACGCCCCTGGCCGGGGTGGTGACGGCGGCGATGGATGGGGTATCGGTGATCCGCCTGTCGCCGATCCCGGCCGAGTTGATGCAGGCGACGGTCCGGGCGGCGGTGGAAGTCGTCTCCGGCCCGGCGACGGGGTTGGTGGTTTCCGGCGCGGTCGCTTCCCTGGTTCAGCGATTCATCTGGAGCATGACGATGATCAAGATCGGCGGCGTGGCGGCAGGTATCGTGTTGGTGGGCATTGCCGGTTATGGAGTCGGGAAAGCCGCCAATCCGGCGGGACAGTCGCAAGAGTTGCGGCAGGTGGCGCCGGAACGGGACAGCGGACTGGTACGGAAGGAGCAACCCGCATCCCCGCAGCCCCAGGCCGGCACCGCGGCGCCCGCGCCCAGGGAAACGCAATCGAACGCTCCCGTAAAGATCGCCTCCAACGTTGACGGAGAGGTGACCATCATCTCGCTACCCGCGCCGGGGAGGCACGTCAAGAAGGGGGAAGTCATCTGCGTGCTGGATTCGGCAGCAATCCAGGACCAGTTGCTGGGTCAACGCGTCGTCGTCGAGTCGGCCAGGGCGGAGTACCAGAATGCCAGGTTGACCCGCGAGGTCGCCGAGATCGCCGTCGTCGAATATCAAGAGGGGATCTTTCTCAGCGAGCTCCAGGACATCGTCGGAGACATCCAGATCGCCGAGGCGGAACTGGACCTGGCCGAAGTCGAACTCAGGGCGGCCAAGTTGATTGTCCCGGAATCCGCCAAGGGCCTGGGCGTCAAGCGGGCCGAGCTGGACGTATTCCGGGCCAAGATCGCGATCAAGAAGGCCAAGGCCCGGCGCAGCCTCCTGGTCGATTACACCAAGCCTCGAACGATCAAACAGCTCAAGGCGGAGGTCGAAAAAGCCAGAGGTGATGAGCTGAGCAAGCAGTCGATCTGGGACCTGGAGAAGACGAAGCAGGCCCGGCTGGAGCGTCAGATCGCGAACTGCGCGATCGTGGCCCCGATCGATGGGTATATCAGGAACTCCAGAGTCATGGGGCTCAAGGTTCACCAGCAGCAAACCCTCTTCGAGATCGTTCCGGCCGATGGCGCCAAGCCGCAGATACCGGGATCGTCCCAGAGCACCCCATAGGCAGGTTGACAGTCCGATGGCTCCTACGTAGCCTACGAGGCGGCCGATCAGACTTCCGAGACAGACTCTTACACATGCCGGGCGAACTCGTTCCTCCGGTCAATTGTCGATGTCGTGTAAGGCCCGGAAGGCCCGATACAACACGCGCGGGTCGTATTCTCCCTTGTAGACGGCCGGCGGCTCGCGCTCGAGCCCGAGCAACGAGTAGACCGCCGTCTGGGCGGAGCGGACCGAGTATTCGACGGTGAAGACGACGTCGTCGGGGAGCTCGCAGAACTGGCCGACGAAGGCGAAGTTGGTCGATCCCTCCGGCACGACCTGCGGCCGATCGCCCCGCGCGCGCCGCAAGAACTGGCTGGTGATGAACGGCATCATGCACGGGATGCAGGTGGTCGTCTCCAGGATCCGGCGCGAATCCTCCTCGATCCGGAGATGGCCCAGGACTTCCGTCATGATCTCCCTCCCCGTGCACGCCGACATCGGCTTCTTCACGTAGTCTCCCGGCTCGTCGACGGAGAGGCCGTATCCCCAGAAGACATCCACGCCGTCCGGCTGTCCGATGAAATGCGGCTGATGGGGCAGCACGATCGACATGAGCCAGCCGGAGTCCATGAAGGTGATCAGACCACCTTCGCCGGGCACGTTTCCCGTGTCGTCTCGGACGATCCGGAAGAAGGTGGGGTCGCGGAGGGTCGTGGTGAATGAGACCCATTTGGACTCGTTGATATGGTCGTCAAAGGTGGAAGGGCATCCGAACTCGGGCCGGCCGGCCGCGAGCTTCTCCCAGAGCGTCCAGGCCCCGCCCTCGGTCTTGCCCTTGAGGATCGGGGCGGAGTCCATGGACCCCAGGCTGGATGCCTCGGTCATCGAGCCCAGGGTGACGATGACGTAGTCCTTCGCCTCCACCACGATCTCGCCGGCACGGCCGCCGCGCTCGAAGACGATGAGCTCCACGCGCGTCTTGCCCGCGTCCTCGCCCAGGACGAGATCGGTGACGCGGGTGCCCAGCTCAAACCGCACGCCGCGCTCGTCGAGCCATTTCTGGATCGGACGGACCAGCGAGTCGTACTGGTTGTAGACCGTACGCATGATCCCCTCGAGTCGGTTGAAGCCGGGGACCATGTGGGCAAACCGAACGAGGTAGCGCTTGAACTCGACCGCGCTATGCCAGGGCTGGAACGCGAAGGTCGTGCACCACATGGACCAGAAATCCGTCTCGAAGAATGAGGGCTCGAATCGGTCGGCGATGCGGCGATCGCCGAGCATCGCCTCGGGCTCGATCGCCAGCCGCTCCAGCCCCAGGATGTGCCCCTCATCGAGGCCGAACTGGGGGGCGTCCAGTCTATGTCCATCGCGGAAGAGGCGAGACTTGGACGAGGTCTTCATCGTCTCGTTCCACGCGAAGATCTCCTGCGTGACCGTCTTGCTCCCATCGAGGGTGGGAATCGAGGAGAACAGATCATAGGTGCAGAGATACTTGCTCTCGAACATCCGCCCGCCGCGGAGGACGTAGCCGTCGCGCGGCGAGCCGGCGCCGTCGAGGCTGCCGCCGATCTTGTCGAGTTCCTCCAGCACGGTGATGTTGCGACCGAGGACGTCGTCGTCCCGGATCAGGAACACAGCCGCCGCCAGCGAGGCGATCCCGCCGCCGACGAGATAGACCTTGGTCGCGGCGCGATCGGAGTCGCGCCCGCGACCGGCGACGGACGGTTCGGGGTCGTGAGCAGGCTTTCCCATCATGAATTTATTTAAGATTATAAATATGTTAAATTCTACAACTGTTCGGGCCTCTTGTGAGCATAGCTTGGACCTCGTCCTCGTTGTTTTCGTTCGCGACCCACGCATCAGGCTCCGGGCATAAGGATGCTATCGGCCATTTCCCGTTGCCGTTACCGGAGTCGCTCCGACTCCGTTGGCCTTCTCGGATTGGGCCGGCTCCTTCATCCCCGGGGACTCGTCCGCTGATTCCCCATCGACCATGGCATCCGCGACGTGCCGGACGCCCCTCATGAACGGCCCGAGGAGCTCCAGCGGCAACGGGAAGATGATTGTGGAATTCTCATCCGAGGCCACGTCCGCAAGCGCCTGGAGGTAGCGCATCTGCATCGCCATCGGATAGGGAGTCATGATCTGGGCGGCTTGCCGAAGCTTGTCGGCGGCCTGGAACTCCCCCTCGGCGTTGATCACCTTCGCGCGCCGTTCGCGCTCGGCCTCCGCCTGGCGGGCCATCGACCGCTTCATCGCATCGGGGAGGTCCACGTCCTTGACTTCCACGACGGAAACCTTCACCCCCCACGGCTCGGTGTGGCCGTCGATGATCTCCTGCAAGCGGTGGTTCACCTTATCCCGCTCCGTCAAGAGGTCATCGAGCTCCGCCTGGCCCAGCGTGCTGCGCAAGGTCGTCAAGGCCACCTGGGAGGTCGCGAACAGGAAATCGGCCACCTCCAGGACGGATCGCATCGGATCCACGACGCGGAAATAGAGCACCGCATTGACGCGGACCGAGACGTTGTCCTTGGTGATGATGTCCTGGGGCTCGATGACCGTCGTGATGGTCCGCAAGTCCACGCGCATCATGCGATCGACCGGCCAGAAGACCATGATCAGCCCCGGACCCTTCGGCTGGGGAATGACCCGGCCCAGGCGAAAGACGACCCCTCGCTCGTATTCGTTCAGGACACGGATGCAGCTCAACAGGTACACGGCGCCCAGAGCCAGGAGGCCTCCAAGCGCAACTGCAGTCTCGATCATCCACATGGCTAAACCTCCCAGAATGGTTGTCCGGCGAGGCGGTTCGCCCGGCCGGATCTCGATCTCTCGTCGGCCTCGGAGGGCCGATCGACGGCATGAGGACGACTCACACCGCCGGCCTCACGTGATGGTCATCGTTCAAGAGGAGGATGGCCGGGTCGTCGCGGTTAGGCTCGTAGCCCACAATGCTCGGCGATAGACCGCCACGACGCTGTGAGCGATCGCAGTTTCCGTCGCACTCATGATAATCCCCTTGTGTTGCGTGATAATGTTTATCTGTTTTCCATCGCCGTATCGTATCCGCCACGCCGCGCGGCCTGGTTTCACCTGGCCCGGTGGTGCAGGACCTGCTGTGCCGCCAGCACGCGGGACTTGTCGCCGTGCCAGATCTCCAGGGCAGGTTGCTGAATGGCGCGCCCGAACGAGAATGCCAACGCCCAGGGCAGTCGCGACCGGAATCGAACATTCATGGCATTCAAGAGAGCCGATGCTGGTAGATCGGTTCGAATTCCAACGGATACTTCGGCTGCTTGCTCATTTTCGGGTCAGTGGTTATTCTTCTTCGCCGAGTGATACTCTTTGCGAATGTGCTCGATGTCCACCGAAGGCGGCGGGAACGTCATCTTCAGTCCTTCCAGGTGCTCCACGACGATCCGGGCCACGGCGAGGTTCCTGAACCACTTGTGGTCGGAAGGGATAATAAACCAAGGGGCTTGTTCGGTGCTGCAACGGGAGAGTGCATCCTCGTAAGCCGCCGTGTAGTCGTCCCAGTAGGTTCGCTCCTTGTAATCGGCCTCGCTGATCTTCCATTGCTTGGAAGGGTCGTCGAGCCGATCCTTGAATCGTTTCAGTTGCTCCCCTTTGGAGATGTGCAGGTAGAACTTGAGGATATGGGTGTCGTCCTCGGCGAGGCCGCTCTCGAAAGCATTGATTCGATCGTAACGGCGGGACCATATCTCTTTTGGTACCAGGTTATGAACGCGAGCGATCAAGACGTCCTCGTAGTGGGAACGGTTGAAGATGGTTACTTCACCCCGGGCCGGCGCGGCACGATGGATCCTCCACAGGAAATCGTGCGCGAGCTCCTCGGCGGAAGGCTGCTTGAAGGCCACAACTTTGCAGCCTTGTGGATTCATCGAACCCAGGATGTGACTGATCGTCCCATCCTTGCCCCCCGCGTCCAACGCTTGCAGGCAGATGAGGAGTGATCGCCGTCCATCGGCATAGAGCAGCTCTTGCAGCTCTCTCAGCCGCTGTTGGTATTGCTCAATCTCCTTGGCCGCCTCCTTGTGGCCCTCGTGATGGTTTTTGAACCGCGGGTCGATGTCTTTGAGCTTGACAGTGGTGCCGGGCGGCACACTGAAGCGATCCACATACTTCACCTCGTTCCTCCTGTCAGTGTCTGGATTAAGAGTTGTTTGCTAAGTTCGAGTTTCGCAATTAAATCGGGCTAAATGTGCCTGGAATTGCAGCGGGGGCTGCCCCGATAGTTTTGTTGGAGGGAGTGCTCATCGAGTAGAATCATCATAATTCATAGTGAACATGCCCTGCACGCCGAAACTTCGGTGCCGCGTTGGCGGGCATAGCCGCCTTTTCCGGGGCAGATCCTACGAAGTCAAATGTGGATACCACACTCCTCAAAAGTGCGAAACTCGAACATAGCGGGCCGTGGAAACATCCTCTGCCGTCGACTTCTCGGCGTGGTCCTATGCGAATTACAGCCAGGCGATCACCTTGTCGATGTCGGCGCTCGCGGACTTGTCCTCCCTCGCACGATAGTGCTCGCGGGCATGATGCAGCGCGGTCGAGAAGTCGTAGAGGAACGGGTACGACCATTCTTCCTCGATGACCACCCAGCCCGGCGACGCCTACGGCTTCTCGCCCTTGGCGACGGTCTTCTTCTTGGCGTCGTCGGCGAATCCCATCGACACCATACCGGCAACCAGCAGGGTCGCGACGGCAAGACGGCTCTTCTTCATCCGATTCTCCTCGTGAGAGAAAGGGCAGAGTTACGCGCGAACGGCAACCTGTTCAGAATGAACAGTTGTCGATTCTGCGTGCGACTGATTCAGGAGATCCTTGGCTCGTTCCACCTCGTCGGGCGACCCGTGGGCGACCAGGAGGAGTTTGCCGTTCTTCAGCTCGGTCTCGTACTGCAAGACACTTTTCGTCGGAATGCCGATGCTGTACAGACCGGCGCCGAGTGCGCTGAGTCCTCCGAACACGGCGGCCTCTTCGAGCGCACCGACGATCCACATGACGAGCGGCCCCGCCACGAGTAGCTGGCCGATGCCCGGAACCCAGAAGACGGCGGAGCCGAGCAGCAGCCCCCAGAAGCCGCCCCAGAACGCCCCGAGCTTGCCCCAGTACAGCATGCGATCGCCGGTGGTGTAGTAGCCGACGACGTCCTCCTCGGTGTGGTAATCCTTGCCGATGATCGACAGCTTCTTCATGTCGAAGCCGCCCTTCTGAAGTTCGCGGATGGCGTCCTCGGCCCGGTCGTGGGACTCGAAGACCGCGACGACGGAGTTCTTGTCGGACATCATCGGATTGTTCCCTCGATTGGTAAATGTTGCTGTGTGGATGGGCCTGTCTCCGGTCGGAGCACGTTCGCGCTCCGCTACGGCAACCAGGCCGGGGTCGAGGCCCGGACCTTGCCGAGCACCTCGAACGCGAGCGGGACGGTGGTGACGGCGCCCACCAGGAGGAGCGTCCACCCGATGCCCTTGCGTTGACCCTCGGGCAGACATCCCGCCAGCAGGAGGCCGAGCCCGGCGCCGAAGGCCGCACGTGTGCCTACGAGCAGGGCGAGTTCTGGAACGGTGAGTTGAACTTCTCTCATAGCAGTGACCCTCTCGGTTTGTCCGGACACGATCGGCCGCCCGTACTCATCCGCCCCGCTGCGGGGCGGGAAGGCGGCGAATGACCCCCGCCGGCGTGGCTGAGCTCGACCGCAGGCGTGGGGATTCGATCGTCACACGCAGACGATCTCGATGTCGTTTCGCACGCAGTTGACTCCGGGAGCGCTCCACGCGGCCATCCCGGCCTCGTCCTTCTCGCCCCACGACCCGACGTGTCCGGAAAGCGTTACCATGTTGCCGTGCACCGCCACCTTCACGTGACCAGCGTCAACCTCTGCGTTCCGCAACAGCGCCTTCTCGATCGCGTCCGCGATGGCGGAAGGCTTGGCGATCGGCTTGAGGGTGATCTCGTTCGAGACCCCTTTCACCCCTGGCATGAAGCAGACGGCATGCTTGGCGGCGGTCCGCTGGTACTCCCAGTTCACCTGGCCCTTCAACGTGACCCAGCCATCGGATACGATGGCCTGGATATCGTTCGGCACCCAGACGTGCCACTTGAGGGAACTGACGGCCGCTTCGGCGATCTCGGCGTCGGTCCGGATGTGTGGCCCGCTGAGTTCGACCTTGATCTCCTCGGCGATTCCCTTGACGCCCTGTACTCGCTGGGCCGCCCGCTCGACGGCCCACTTTTCGGCATAGGTCGCGACGGTGCCGTTGAGCGTCACGACCCCATTCACGGCCGACACCCCGATCCGGGACGACGTGGCGCTCGGCTCCCACTTGATCTCATCCAGGACGTCCTTCTGCAATTGCATATCCGTCTTCATCTTGTAATCCTCTCGGTAACTCTCGCGTAATCATCCCCGGATGACACATCCGGTTCGTGCTCCTGGCGCCGCGATTCGAAAACGCAGGACCCCAGGGCAACCTTCTGGCCGATGGTCCCTGGGACTGGCCCATGGGTCCACTCCACGTAGGTACCGGTCGGAGGCCGACCGGTACCGGCTTTCACTCGGAACTCGTCGAGTTACGCGCCGATGGTGGCCAGTTGTTCGCCATGGACCGTCGCTGAATTCGCCTCGCTCTGATCCAGGAGGGTCTTGGCACGTTCTACTTCCTCGGGCGACCCGTGGGCAACCAGGAGGAGTTTGCCGTTCTTCACGGCGGTCTCGTACTGCAAGACGCTGTTCTTCGGGACGCCAATGCTATACATCGCGGCTCCCAGGGCGCTGAAGCCGCCCATGACCGCGGCACTCTCGAGTGCGCCGACGATCCAGGCCACGAGCGGTCCGGCTACGAGCACTGTCCCGATGCCGGGCAACCAGAAGAACGCGGAACCGAAGAG
>JBKQHM010000683.1:0-8265 GCA_052148775.1 Isosphaeraceae bacterium
GAATCATCACGCTCCGCACCCACCCGAGGCGGGCCTGGCGGATTGTCGCCTCGGTCAGTCCGCGGTCTCGGCGGAGATACTCGAGCGCGGTCGATCCCGAGGGCGTCCAGATTCGCTCCGAGGCGTCTTGGACCAACGCCAGGGCATCGGCCAGCGGCAACCCCGAGGGTTCCTCGGGCGGCTTCTCGGGGGCCTTGGCGGGCCTGGCGGCCGGGGGCCTCGGGCGGGCCGGCTTCCCCGAGGGTGTGGCGATGCCGGCCAGCTCAGCCAAGATGCGAACGGCCTCGGGGAATCCGACTCCCTTCAACTGCATTACCAGCGCGGGGGCGTCGCCATGCTCACCGCAACCCCAACACTTCCACCCAGGCTTGCCGGGGTCGATGACGAACGATGGGTTCTTGTCCTCATGGAACGGGCAGGGCCACCAGAGGCGTCGGCCACGCTCCCCGCGGCGGCCGGGGGCCGGGCCAAGCAGGGCGGTCGCGACTTGGGCCATATCAAGCCGGTCGCGGATGGCTGGCCAGTCGATCCAATCCCTCGGGGAATAGGTCGCTCGAACCGAAAAGGACATGCGTGCATCCCCTGCTTGTGCATCCACGCAAAGATGATTATTCCAAGGTCGGAAACTCCGACCCAAGGGTTTCCGACCAACCGACCTCCGACCTTGGCGGGTCGGAATTGGTCGGAAACCAGTTTCCGACCTCCGACCTCGGTTATGGCTTGGGCGGGACAAGGTGCCAGATTTGCGGCTTGACCGATGCATCCACGACAAGCCGGCCAGCGGCTTCCATGCTATTCTTGGCATCGAAGATGGTCGTCTTTGCTTCACCCAAGGATCGCCATTCGTGGATGAGTTCACACCCCTTGCGGTCCCCGGCGGATAGCTTGCCTTCGAGGAAGGCAATGGCCTTGTCCAGCTTCTCAGGGGGCCTTCCTCCCTTCGAGGGATCAACCTTGACCGGCGGGTTGAAGTCGTAGGTGTTACCCGAATCCCCGATCGTCACCCCGAGGGCGGGCGGCTTGGCGGCATAGGATTTCTCCATCCAAAGCCTCAGCCTCTCGGGCCGGGCCGGATCGGGGCATTCCAGGTGCATCAGCGTCCGCGTAATGCCTCGGATGCGACGTCCAAGGGCTTGGCCTGAGAGGCTGACGTGCAACAGTAGCATCACGATGACTTGGAACGTCTGCGCCAGTGTGACCAGCGGGTCTTTCAACGTGGCGATCGTCCGTTGTTCGCCGATGTCGGATCGGGTCGCATTGGTCAGGCTGTCAACGATAACGAATACGGGCTTGTGAATCTTAACCGCTTCGTTCAAGGCGTCGAACGTCTCGGCATCATCGAGCGACGTATTGCCGTAAGGATCGTCCGGCGCGGTCGGAAAGACGATCGCCTCGGGCGGCATGCTCATCGAGGACAAGGCTTGGGCCAGCTCATCATGCTGGCCATCGGCGGCAACCCAGATCGTCGGCGACTTGGGAGGGAGCGTCATGGCCTGACCGTCCGGAAACGGTTCGCCGTGCCAGGCTCGGCGCGCCAGGTCCATCGCGAATCGGGTCTTGCCGACCCCCTCAGCGGCGGCAACCCCCACAACTCGGGCCGATGGAAGCCACCCCTTCCAGACCCACGCGATCGAAGATTGCAACCTGGCGACATCGGAACATGTCGCGAACCGGCGCGGTGGGTCGATGGGCGGGGCCGGTTTCATCGGGTCAACAGCGACCAAGACGGCCTCGATGGCGGTCCGATCGGGCTGGCCAGACAGGAAGCCGCCAAGAGCGGTCTGGCGGCTTCCCAGGGGCAACCCCGCCAGGTGTTCGGCCAGAGGGCGGAACCGGTCGGATACGGCGGCCAGCTCGGCGGCGGCAACGGGCTCGCCCGACGTGTAGCGTATTATCACATGGGCGTCATAGGGGGGCAGGCTCATGGCTTCCCTCCCCCTTCGATCCAACGGCGGATGGTCTCGGGTCGCCAGAGGGCGCGGCGGCAGATCGTGACGTCGGGGGCGGGCATCCGTCTCGCGCTGACTTCGCGCTGCAACAGGCGCCGGCTCAAGCCCGTGAGAGCGGCGATGTCGTCCCATCCCCAGACCAGCTTGTCGCGGATAGGCACGGGGTCGGCGGCAAGTTTGGGGCTTTCCACGGGGCTTGGCGGCGCGTTAGGATGATCTTGTTGCGGATCACCTACAGCGCCCTTGGCTCCCTCAAGCCAGGGGCGTTCGTTTTTCATCGGGTTGCCCCCTCGGGCCGGGCGGCCTCGGGCTGAGAGGCGGGAGTGGATGTCGTGGGGCCGAACCTTTCGGCATCCTCTCGGGCTTCAACCGCAACGCGCAGCATGGTCCGCAGCCGTTCCCGCTCGCGAGCGTTGCGCGTCAGTCTTCTGTTGATCTCGTTGATAGGCAGAGTCAACGCCAAATCGTCATACATAGATGTCCTTCCTAGAGCGATCGATCGCTCTGAGGACATCCTAGAGTCTGGCGAGGCGACATCGACGACATCTAACGCGACTTGCAAAACGACATGATGTCGCGTCGTTCGGATCAAGCCCTGATGACTTTGATTTCACGGTTCTTCTCATCACGAACGATCCGCAGGGGAGCGTTTCTATAATCCAACGTGGCCATGGCGCGCTTGATGAGAAGACGGGCTTTTGCGAGAGTTCCCTTATCCACCGATTTATAGATGTGCTTGCAGATTTCGTTCAGATTCGCTCTTTTTGTCTCACGCGAAAGCAAGAACCGGACGAGATTTGGAGTGTGAGTCGCTCGGGGAATCAATGCGAGGGTTTCGTTGAGTAGTTCCGTGTCCCCTTTGGTTGGAAAACCGAAATGTGGGGGCGGTTCGCGATCCTGCTCCGCGCCTGAATCGGTGGCCTCGGTCTCATCGGCCAACTCGGGAGGGACAGTCAAGCCGGCTTCCAGGAACATCTCGCGGGCTTCCTCCCGTGTCACGACCCGGCATGGACCGCTGATCATCCCGGGGAGCGGGATGGGGCGATTGTGCTTCCCACCCATGGCCGGGTATAGCTCCCGGTAAACCCAGAGATCATCATCCGGCCCGGCATTGCCCGGCCTCCAGAGAAGGCTCCGCGTGCGGACCCTATCGCCCGGGAGGCGATGCTCAATGCAAAGATCGAGATCGAGGGGGATACGGCCACCGTCGGGCCGATCCGCGCGGATGACATGAGCCATCTTGGTGTCCCCAGCTATGGCGGGCCGAACCGACCGGCCAGCGGGCTGGGGTCCGCTCAGCCGGTCGGTCCGCGTGGGCCTGTCGGTGTCGACTCCGCCGGGCCACCCGTCGATTTCAGGCTACAAGATCCCGATACGCGCGGCTATCCGGCCGTCTTCCTTGCCCATCGGGGCGACGCGCGCGGATTGGAGTATCAGACCCGGTTCGCGCGAAAGGAACGGCCGGAGTTCTCGCCCTAAAGGGTGCAAGCGGTCTTGTTCTCTGGCTCACTCCTGTGCACAATTCGCCTGGGTGGATTCACCTGAGAGTGGCTCTGGCCGACCGGCAGCCTCGTGTTCTATATGCACGAGCGGAATCGCATAGGTCTGTACGACCCATGAACTCTCATCGCCTCCGAGCGGCCTCATCCTGCACTCAGCTACGAATGTCCCGGAACCCTTCGGCATGAGCCCTTGAACATACAGCCCTTGAACATACGCATTCACTCGAAAGCGAGGTCGATCAAATTTGACCGTCCCGTTTCCCGCGAGACTCTTCGTTCCATCGGGAGGCAGAGAAAGCGATATCTCGAATTCGTATTCCTGAGTTGGATCATCTCCTTCAGCTCTCATCCAGACCGCAGTAATCTGCATGAAGAGCGGACGAATCATAGTGGGCATGCCTTCAGGGGGGCTGGTTTCCCTGAATTCAATCTCTTCGATTACGTTGAAATGGCTCACAATATTCGTGGCCTTGTCCACCGACCCGGATTCCGCGCAGAGGATGTAGACTGGTTTCGGCATGGGCGCTAAGCAGCCGGTTGAAAATGGAAAGTTTGTGCGACCGAGTTGGTCACGTTACCGAGAGGAGATGAGAAATCAGCCGCGAGCCTCTCGACGATGTTCACGGCTTCGTAGGCGGTTTTCGCCTCCGACTCGATGATCTGCTTATGACTGCGGAAAACCGTGACCGAATAAGCCCCCAACGGATCATGCTCGGGAAACCAACTCACATCAATATAGGTCTTGTTCGGCAACTCGATCAGCATGAGATCCTGAGTAAGAAAACCCGGTTCCTTGGAATCGTAGAGCGAGTTGACCACAACCCGCGCGCCTGTCGCCATGCTGAGATTGGGCGTGAGGAGTTTCACAGCGTTGCGCCTTTCGTCGTGAGTAGTTTACGCGTCATCGGACGCCCATGGACTGGCCCACTGCTATTGTATTCGACGTAAAGATAGCTCGTCTCCTGCCCGTCGCATGCGCCGACAGGGAACCCAAGGTCTACAACCTCTCTCCAAAACATCCGAACGTTCGGCTTGGGATGAGGAAGGATCTCATGTCCTTGTCCTGTAATTGCTTCCATCTCGAGTTGTTCGATCATCGCTCTTGTCAAGTTTGGATGATACTTTGCAACCCCCCGCTTCCCACCTGTGTCTCGGACAATCGTTTTCCAGGGGACATGCGGGTCTGAAAAGTGCTTTTCGCCGTGATCGGACCATATTGGCGGATTCCAGGATATGCCACCATTCGACACTATGGGAGTCCCGATCGCGTGTCTTTCCGCTCTGGCATCGATTGCGACACGACGAGAAAGTTACCAGAGCCCAGGTGCGCACGCAATCACTTGATTCCTGTGTCGCTACCCAAAGCGCGAGCGGTCAGAAAACCAGCAACCGAACGATCGGCTCATCCGTCCAACGGGCATGAAGTCTTCCGGGGCATCCCGACATGGGCGCTCGGCGGCGATCATCCGTGAAACCACCAAGCCCCGATCCGACCGAACAGATATAGGGGGAGGCCGAGTATCAGACAAATCGCACCGAACACGCCAACAGGTGACGGTTCCTTGGCTGCGCGATCGATCATGCTGATGCCGATCCCTATCAGGACAATGCCCCCGAGAATTCCCAGACATCCTAGGCCCTGAATCGCCTTCCAGCTCTTTCCGGTAGCCTGGGTCGTGACGGTGGATCGCTTTCGACGTCGGCCCCGCGGCCGGTCATCTTCATCATCTTCAGCGTCGTCGATTTCGTCATCGACACCTTCGACATCGATCTTGATGTTGACCCCGAGTAGGCTCTTCCCGGGACCACCGCCGGTCACCTGCAAGACGCGAATCGACAGCGAGGCGCCTTCTTCCAGGTATCCGCTAAGGTCATCGGCAAGCCCGGACTTGATGTAACCGATCTGCCATCGCTTGCTCTTGCCGTCTATCCAGAGCCCGATTGCGTTCTCGTCGTGGGGATTCTGCGGCTCGGGGATGGCAATGATTTCCATGCCGACCTTAACGGCGCGGCGGATGATCTCCTGCCTCTCCAGTCCATCGGAATTCGTAGCAGTGACGCCAGCCACCTTGGATCGGATCACCATGGGCTCACCCAAATCTCTAAGGCTTCATCGCCAGCTTATGATCGTTCACGATTGGTCCTCATCATACGAGCGCTGGTGCGGCTTTTCCATGCGTGCGAGATTTATCAAGAGCCTGTGTATGAGGCGTCCGCGGGGGCGCGATTCAGATGCGCCAGTTCGCTTCCTCTTGCTGCATGCATGGCCAATAGCGAAACCGGCAATCAGTCAGCCGACCCTCGGGGCTCTGAGCCAGGGGCGGCCAGCAGGCCCATCTTCTCGATCAGTCGCTCAGCCAATTTGACTCGGCCTGGTTCGTAGCTCGAATTCTCCTCGGACGACAAATAGCCAATCAGCGTCCCGATGCTCGCATGCCCCAACTCGGCGACGCGATCGGCAACCCGCGCGGCCAGCTCTTTCCGACGCGCATCGAGGGCGGCCCGAACCAGCTCGGTTTCCAGCCAGTTGTAGGCGGTTTTCCTGGCAATCCCGGCTTGTTCGGCGGCTTTTGTGATGGTCAGACCGGTCGCCAGAGCATCGACGAGAAGTTGCTGGCGCGGGGTGATGCCATTCGCGGCGGCCTGCGAAGCATTTGATTCCATAGGATTTACGCGCTCCAAGCCCCTTGGCGAAGGATTCGGCCACAATTCTACGCGCGGCGGCGCGTTAGCAAAAAAGGCACCTAAAAATGTGCAAAGGGTCGGCAGCGGCGTTGGAAAACGAAGGTCTAGACTTTAAACCCCCTATGGGTGGGTCCGGGCCTTCTCATGTGTTTATGCGTATCCAATCGGCCTGCCGGGTTGGTTGGATGCATCGTCCGACCCCTTGCCTTCGTACATGTCCTGCCTGGTCTGCCTGCTATGACATGAGACGCAGAGGGCCTCGAACGTTGACTCGTCGAATGCATGCTCCATGTCCTGCCCCTTCGTGTGGTGAACGTTGGACGCTTCGGTCAGTTCACCCCGCGCAAAACACCGAACGCATACCGGGTTCCTGATCAGGTAACTCTTGGCACACTTCCGCCAGCTCGGGGAGTTGATGAACCGACGCCATCGGCTATCGTCTCGGGGTCGCTGGAGGGTCGGCACCGATCGGCGTTTGAACGTCGGGATTCTGCCAGGCACGATGAACTCCCTTCGAGTGAGTAGGCAGGTGGTCTCACTTCCCCGAGGCGGCCTTGACCATGGCCATGATGCCGGCGCGGATCGCCTCGGGCAGTCGATCCCAAGCGTCGATGACGGCGGCCAAGTCGGAATCGACCGGTAGCGCTTTCGGTAGCGCGCCGGTAGCGCTTTCGGTAGCGCATAGGGGACGCTTGTGTACGCTCTGGTGCGCGTCGGTGCGCGATTGCGGGGCCAGATGCGTCTGAGTGGACGGGGCGGAAATGACTGTGAGAGAGGGGTTTGCGACGCTTCCCTGCGCGTCGGTGCACTTCCGTGCGTGAATACACCCGACTGGATTCGAACCAGTAACCTTCGGTTCCGTAGACCGATGCTCTATCCAGTTGAGCTACGGGTGCATGCTGCGGGTACCACTGGGAATCTACTCTAACGCATGGGTGCCTCGGGAGCAAGCGGCCGGATTTCGCTTCGATCGATCGAACGTCTCCTGGCCGGTTCAAACCGTTACGATCCTTCCTTCTTCGGCCGATCGATAGGCTGCCCAGACCGCGTCCATGGTCTTGAGATTGTCGGCGGCACGAGTCTCGTGCTCCCCGCCCGAGATCAGGCCATCGATGAAGTGTTGCTGGGTGGCGGCATAGCCCTGGACGTAAACCTGCTCCGCTGGCGGCAAGGACACCGGTCGACGCTCGCGCCGGCCGCTTGGGCTGGTCAACTCGAGCGAGCCGTCGGTCAGCAGCCGTAGGGTCCCGGCGGTCCCTTCGGCCACGGTCAGGTTGAGCGCCCATTCCGGCCTCGACCGGTCGGGAGCCGTGCACCAGCTAAAATCCAGGGAGCCAAGGCCGCCTCCCTCGAAGTAGAGCGTCACCATGGCCAGATCTTCCCCGACCGTTCGCTCCCCGTATCGGCCGATCGTGGCCAAGACCTTCCGAACCTCTCCCATCAGGTATCGCGACGTATCCACCAGGTGACAGCCCATGTCCATCAGGATCAGGCGAGGCATGGTGGTCAGGTACGGCTGCTGTACGAAGCCGTCCGTGCGGAGCGCCCGCGTGTCATGGTGGTCGATCCGCAGGCGGATCGGCTGACCGATCAGTCCCGACGAGATCTCCGCACGCATCGCTCGATACCAGGGACGGAATCGCCAGTTCTCGTGAATCATCAGCCGCACGCCGGCCTTCGTGCAGTCGTCGATCATCGACTCAAAATCCGATCGAATCAGCGCCGCCGGCTTCTGGCAAAGGACGTGCAGCTTGTGTCGGGCTGCCAGCTCCACGAGTCCGCGGTGCGACTCCGGCGGCGTGCAAATCTCGACGAAGTCGAGCCCCTGCTCCCGATCAAAGAGTTCGGCCGCATCCGTGTAGCATCGCGCGCCAGGAACCCGGGCGCCCGCCCGGTCCACGCGATCCCGATCTCGGTCGCATAACGCGACCAACCGGGCACCCGGCACTCCCGACCAGGCGTCCAGGTGAAACCGAGAGACAAACCCGCAGCCGATCACAGCCCCATGCATCTTGGTCGAGTTGGTCATTGGTCATTTGTTCGAAGGCCAAGCGTCGACTGCTAAGGTTCTTTCTATACCGCCTCCTTTAGTCGTTAGCCACTGTTCTGGCAGCACGAGGGTCCATGAG